>NZ_LHVM01000014.1:0-324761 GCF_001269805.1 Pseudomonas sp. P1.8 | reverse complement strand
GGCGATGGCGTCCGTAAGATCGCCATCGCCGGCAAGCCGGGCTCCTACAGGGAAGGGTGTGTGCTGATGCTTATGAGGAAGGAGATCAACCATGCGCCACTGGATATCCGCTCTGGCCCTGGGCGCAAGCCTGGGCACCGTTCACGCGGGAACCCTCGACCAACCCCAGGCGAAAGCGCTGGCCCAAGAGGCCTATGTGTTCGCCTACGCCACCGCCGAGCACGACAAAGTGCTCACGGCGATCGCCGCCAAACTGCCGTTCAATCGGCTCTACAGCGAACCGCGATTGCTCGGCCCGCAAGACAACAAAGTCGTATCGCCGAACAACGACACGTTCTACTCCCGGGCGTTACTTGACCTGCGCAGCGAGCCGATGGTGTTGGATGTACCCGCCGTGCAAGGCCGTTACTACAGCTTTCAACTGGTCGACTTGCGCACCGACAACCTCGATTACATCGGCACTCGCGCCACCGGTCATCAGGCCGGGCGTTTCCTCATCGCCGGGCCGGACTGGCAGGGTGAGGTGCCGTCAGGTTTGAGCGGCGTGATTCGCTCGCCGAGTCGTCTGGTGTTTCTGCTGGGGCGCACCGAAGTCAAGGGTGAAGCCGATCAGAAAGACGCCGCGCAGGTGTTGAGCAGTTATGCGTTGCAACCCCTGTCCAAAGTGAGCGGTCGCGTGGCGCCTGAACCGTTGGCACCGCTGCAACTGCCCGCCTATCAGGACACCAAGCACGGTCCTGCCCAGGCGCTGTTCGATACGTTCAACGCATTGGCACCGTTGCACCAATGGACCGCCAGCGAACAGAAGAAGCTCGACCGTTTCGCCGTGATTGGTGTGAAGCCCGGCGTCCCGTTCCAACCGCCTGCGGACTTGAGCGAAGCCATTGCCCAAGGCGCCGAAGCGGGACGAGAGCAAGTGCGCCAAGCGTCCAGCCAGATATCGGTGGAGCAGCAGGGCTGGCTGCGTTCACCAACCAATGTCGGCAAGTTCGGTGACGACGACTTGACCCGCGCTGCCGTCGCCTGGCGCTACATCTACGCCAACGATCCGGTGGAAGCGCTGTACCCGATGGCGCTGCGTGATGCCCAAGGTCAACTGCTCGATGGCCAGCATGCGTACCGCCTGCATTTCCCGGCCGGGCAATTACCGCCGGTGAACGCGTTCTGGTCGCTGACCCTGTACGACGGCAAGACCCAATTGCTCGCGGCCAACCCGATCCAGCGTTACGCCCTGGGGGATCGCAGCCCGGGCTTGCAGTACGACGCCGACGGCGGCCTGACCCTGATCCTGCAACCCGATGCGCCGAAGACTGCGCCGCAGGGCAACTGGCTGCCAACGCCTCAAGGCCCATTCAACCTGTTACTGCGCTTGTACTTGCCGAAAGACGGGGCGCTGGATGGCCGTTATCGCTTGCCGACGATTGCGAGGGTCGAACCATGAATTCAATCGTCAGTCGCCGCCAGGTGTTGGGCTGTATGGGTGTACTAGGCGGTAGCCTGATGTTGCCGCGCTGGTTACTGGCCGCCGGTTCCGATGACCTGCGGGCAATCGCGCAGCAGGCATGGGTTTACGCCTATCCGATGCTCATGCACTACCAGACCCTGGAAAAACAGGCGCTCAACCCGACCGCGCCGGAGTACGTCGGCGGTTTCAATCGCTTTCGTCATTACAGCGAGTTGTTCACCCCGAGCAACCGCGACATCGTCACCCCGAACAACGACACGCCGTACTCCTGGGCCTGGCTGGACCTGCGCAGCGAGCCGCAAGTGTTGAGCGTGCCAGCGGTCGATGCAGACCGCTATTACGTGCACCAACTGGTCGACCAATACGCCCACAACTTCGCGTATGTCGGCGTGCTCAGCACCGGTCGCGAAGCGGGGGATTACCTGATCGTCGGGCCGCACTGGCAAGGCCAGACGCCAGCAGCGATCAAGGCGGTACTGCGCAGCGAAACCGAAATCGTCATGGTACTGGGGCGTACCGGCCTGAAAAATGCCGATGACCTGCCCGCCGTGCGTGCGTTACAGCAGCAGTACCGATTGCGCTCGCTGCATGAATACACCGGCAGTGCGCCACCGGTTGCCGCGCCGGTGATTGCCTGGCAACCGTGGGACAGCAAGACTGGATTGGGGCCGGGCTTTATTTCAGCGCTGAACCTGATCCTCAGCCTGTGCCCGACGCATCCCTCTGAACAGGGCTTGCGTGCACGTTTCGCGCGGATCGGCATCGTGCCCGGCCAGGCGTTCGATGCGGCGACACTGCCGACCGATGTGCGTCAGGCATTGATCGCCGGCATCCAGGACGGGCAAGCGCAATTGCAAACGGCGATCAGCCAGACACGCAGTACCCTTGGCCTGTTTGGCACCCGTGAAGCGTTGCATGGCAGTTACCTCAACCGTGCTGTCGCCGCGAATCTCGGCATCTACGGCAACAGTGTGGAGGAGGCGTTCTACACCGGTAGCCGCCAGGATGATCAAGGGCAACCACTGCAAGGTGGGCGTCGCTATCGACTTCGCTTCGCACCGGGGCAACTGCCACCGGCCAGCGAATTCTGGTCGCTGACGCTGTACGACTTGCCGGACCGGCAACTGGTAGCCAATACGATTGATCGTTATTGCCTGAGCAGCCGCGATCACTTGCAGAGGGACGCAGACGGTGGGTTGACGCTGAACCTGCAACCTTCGGCGCCATCATCGTCGAGCAACTGGCTGCCGACCCCGGCGCAGGGCGCGTTTACCGTGATTTTGCGGTTGTACGGGCCGAAGCAGGAAGTGATTGAACAGCGCTGGCGGATGCCGGTGGTTGAGCAAGTCTGAAAAAAAGATCGCCGCTGCGGCGGCCACCGTAGATACCGTCTTGCACCTCACTGCGCAAATCGGCTTCTACATGGAGTCATGCAGCCACGGGCTCTTCGTAGGAGCTGGCTTGCCAGCGAAGAGGGCCGTGTGACTGGCGCAATGCTTGAGACCGCTTTCGCCGGCAAGCCGGCTCCTACAGGGAATACCGCAGCCACGCGGGCTCTTCGTAGGAGCTGCCGCAGGCTGCGATCTTTTGCTTTGACTTACGGGGTCACGATATTGAACTGCGGCGCAAAGGTATCGAGGCTGCTCATCAACTCGCCGAGCTTCTGGCCATTGCCCTGCAATTTGATCAGGCCTTTCTGGATGGCCGTCGGGATGTCCAGTTGCTTGAGGCTGATCTGTTCCAGGGTGGCCTTGCTCATGGTGACACCGGCTTCCGCCTGGGGATTGAGCCCGGTACGATGGGTGAGTACGCCATTGCGCAGGGTCAGGTTGAAGTCCTTGTTCTGATCCTCGAAGGTCCAGTTCAAGGTCAGGTCATGACCCACGGCTTTTTCACTGTCGAGGCGAATCGCCAGGAAGTCGAAGAACATCTCCGGGCTCATGGCCCGCACCATGTCCACCGACACTGAGGTGCCGGTATTGGGCGGTACGCCGTTGCGCAGTTCCATGGCGCCGGTCAGGTACATGTTGCGCCAGGTGGCGTTCTCGCTTTGATAGCCCATTTGCTCCAGTGTCTGGGCCTGGGCTTTGCGCGCATCGGCGTTTTCAGGGTTGGCAAACAGCAATTGATTGCCCAGTTGCGCAGCCCAGCGGTATTCACCCTTGGCCATCGCCGTGCGCATTTTCTCCAGCACCGCCGCTTCACCACCCATGGCCTCGACCGAGCGCTTCGCCGTTTCCACCGGCGGCAGCGGATTGAGGTTGGCCGGGTTGCCGTCGTAGAAACCCATGTAGCGCTGATACACCGCGCGGGTGTTGAAACTCAGCGAGCCGTAGTAGCCACGGGTGTACCACTTCTGGTCGAGAGTGCCCGGCAGCTTCTTGATCGCGTCGGCGATTTCCAGCGGCGTCAGGCCCTGGTTCAGCAGGTGCAAGGTGCGGTCGTTGAGGAAGGCGTACATGTCGCGCTGATCGGCGAGGAAGGTGCGAATGCGTTCACCGCCCCAGGTCGGCCAGTTGTGCTGGGCAAACAGCACGTCGGAGCGGTTGCCGTAACGCGCCAGGCTGCTGTCCAGGTATTGCGCCCAGGCCTTGGCATCGCGCACTTGCGCGCCACGTGGGGTGAGGATGTTGTGCATCATTTGCGTGGCGTTTTCGGCCATGCACAAGGCGCGCAATTGCGGCAGGTACAGGTTCATTTCCGCCGGGGCTTCGGTGCCCGGTGTCAGCTGGAATTCGACTTCCAGACCGGCGATGGTACGACTCTCCAGTTCTTTTTCGATCAGGTCAGTGGGCGGGATCAGGGTAACGGTACCGCCACTTGGCGAACTCTTGCCCAGTCCTGCATCGACCTGGCCGTTTTCACCACGGGGCAGCAGGCTGCCGAACTGGAACTGTGCGCGGCGGCTCATGGCGTTGCCGGCGAACACGTTCTCGCTCATCACATGTTCCATGAACCCGGCGGGGGCGTAGACCTTGACCTTGCCGGCCTTGACGTCCGCCTCGTCGATCACCCCGCGTACACCGCCGAAATGGTCGACGTGGGTATGGCTGTAGATCACCGCCACCACCGGTTTGTGCGGGCGGTTCTGGTAGTACAGATCCAGTGCTGCCTTGGCGGTTTCGGCCATGGTCAGCGGGTCGATGATGATCAGACCGTCGTCACCTTCGATGATGGTCATGTTCGCCAGATCGAGGCCGCGCACCTGATACAGACGCGGGCTGACTTCGAACAAGCCGGCATGCGCGCTCAGCTGAGCCAGGCGCCACAGGCTGGGGTTGACCGAGTCCGGTGCCTGATCCTTGGCGAGGAAGTCGTAGGCCTGAATATCCCAGATAACTTTGCCTTGGGCCGTCTTGACCTGGCCTTTGAACGGCGCGATCAAGCCCTTGCTGACTGACTCGAAATCGGTGCGATCAGTGAAAGGCAGTTGTTGCAGCACCGCGGCGTTGTTGGCAGCGGTGAGTGCGCTGGCTGCGACCGGCGCATCGGCGGCGCCCGCCGATTGCGTCAGGCAGGCAGTGATCAGGCAGGCCAACAGGCCACGAGGGCTCAAAGTGAAACGAGGCATGGCGTCTCCGATTGTTATCGTTATGGTTAGACCAGCCTCGAGGGTAGGGCGGCCCTCGGTCAGGGCGATCATCAGCACCGGACAAAAATCATTCAAGGCCGCTATCCTTGGCCCACGCGTATCGAACGGGTTTACCCATGCTCGAAGTCCACGGTGTTTTCAAAAGCTACGCCACACCGCAAGGACCCTTGCCGGTGCTGCAAGGTGTCGACTTGACGCTCAAACCCGGCAGCAGCCTGGCGCTGATGGGCGAGTCCGGCAGCGGCAAGAGCACCTTGCTGCACCTGATCGCCGGGCTGGACAAAGTCGACCGCGGCAGCATCCGCAGTGGTGAACATCGGCTGGAGCGGATGACGGAAGGGCAGCTGGCCAACTGGCGGCGTACCGAAATCGGTCTGGTGTTTCAGCAGTTCAACCTGATTGGCAGCTTGCGTGTCGCCGACAACCTGGCTTTTCAGGCGCGCCTTGCCGGTCGCCATGATCCGCGCTGGCAGGCGCATCTGGTGCAGCGTCTGGGGTTGGGTGATTTGCTGGAGCGCTATCCCGAACAACTCTCCGGTGGCCAGCAGCAACGGGTTGCGCTGGGCCGGGCGCTGGCCTCCAAACCCCAACTGCTGCTGGCCGATGAGCCCACCGGCAGCCTCGACGAAACCACCAGTGGCGAGGTATTGAAGCTGTTGCTGGAGCTGCTCGACGACAGCCCGACGACCCTGCTGATGGTCACCCACAGCCCCAGCGTGGCCGCACGGCTGGCGGAAAAAGTGGTGCTGCGCGGTGGTCGTCTGGCCGACGTGGACGGGCACTGACATGCGCATTTTTGCGCAAACACTGCGGGCGTTGCTCAGTCATTGGCGCCAGCATCCGGTGCAGTTTTTCAGTGTGTTGACCGGATTGTGGCTGGCCACCAGTCTGCTGACCGGGGTGCAGGCGCTCAATAGCCAGGCACGGGAAAGCTACGCCAAGGCCAGTCAATTGATCGGTGGCGAACCCCAGGCCAGTCTCGGCGCACCGGGTGGCGGAACGTTTTCGCAGCAGCTGTTTATCGAACTGCGCCGTGCCGGTTGGCCGGTGTCGCCGGTGCTGCAGGGGCGGGTGCTGCTCAAGGGCCATGAAGACCAGCGCTTGCAAATGATGGGCATCGAGCCCGTGTCGCTGCCGACAGGGACTGCGGTGGCCGGGCAAGCGTTGCCGATTGAGCAGGTGGTCGAATTTTTCAGCCCGCCGGGCAGGACCTGGATTTCGCCGCAGACCTTGCAAGCCTTGGGCCTGCACGAGGCTGACCAGCCACTGGCGGTGAACGGTCAGGCGCTGCCGCCATTGCAGGTTCAAGCCGACATGGCTCCCGGTCTGTTGCTGGTGGACATTGGTTTTGCCCAGCAGATTCTGGGGTTGCCGGATCAGTTGTCGCGCCTGCTGCTGCCGAAGGATTTCACCGCGCCGTTGCCCGATCAGTTCAAGGGGCAACTGCAACTTCGGACCCGTGGCGAAGAAAACAACCTGGCGCGCCTGACCGAAAGCTTTCATTTGAATCTCGATGCCTTGGGCGTTCTGTCATTTGTGGTCGGTCTGTTTATCGTGCATGCCGCCATTGGCCTGGCGCTGGAGCAGCGCCGCGGGTTGTTGCGAACCCTGCGTGCCTGCGGGGTCAGTGCACGGATGTTGTTGACCTGTCTTGCCGTCGAGCTGGGGGGGCTGGCTTTGCTCGGGGGTGTGGCCGGGGTTGTCAGCGGTTACGTCCTCGCCAGCGTGTTGCTGCCGGATGTCGCCGCCAGCCTGCGCGGTTTGTATGGCGCCGAAGTGGCGGGGCAGTTGAGTCTGAGCCCGTGGTGGTGGTTCAGCGGCATCGGCTTGAGCCTGTTCGGCGCCATGCTCGCCGGGGCCAACAGCCTGTTGCGGGCAGCACGCTTGCCCTTGCTGGCGCTGGCCGACCCGCAAGCCTGGCATCAGGCTCACGCGCACTGGTTGCGACGTCAGGGTTGGGTGGCGATGTTGACGGGGGTGATCGCACTGCTGGCGTTGATTTTCGGCGACAGCCTGGTCAGCGGCTTCGTACTGATGGCCGCGTTGTTGATCGGCGCGGCGTTGGCGTTGCCGGTGGTGTTGAGCATGCTGCTCAATCTCGCGTTGCAACGCAGTCGTTCGGTTCTTGGCCAATGGTTTCTTGCCGATTGCCGCCAACAATTGCCAGCCCTGAGCCTGGCATTGATGGCACTGTTGTTGGCCCTGGCGGCGAACATTGGCGCCGGCAGCATGACCGCAGGATTCCGCCAGACGTTCAGCAACTGGCTCGAACAACGCCTGAGCGCCGAACTTTACCTCAACCCACAAAACCCGGCGCAGGCGCGGGAGCTGCAAACGTGGCTGGATCAGCAACCGCAACTGGAGGCAACGCTGCCCAACTGGCAGGTGTCGATTCAGCTGCAAGGCTGGCCGACCGAGGTGTTTGGCATCATTGATCACCCGACCTATCGCCAGCATTGGCCATTGCTGGAAGCGCTGGGCGAGCAGCCTTGGGATCAGTTGGCCAGGGACGACGCCGTGATGCTCAGCGAACAATTGGCCCGGCGGCTGAAGGTGCACCTGGGCGATCGCCTGACCTTGCCCACACCGAATGGCCCGTGGTCGCCGCAAATCGTCGGCATCTACGCCGACTACGGCAATCCCAAGGGCCATGTCCTGGTCAACATCAGTCATCTGCGGCGCGGTTGGCCGCAGCTCGCGCCGAACCGTTTCAATCTGCGCATCGATCCGGCGTCAATTCCCGGATTTGTCACGGCGCTTCAGGCGCGTTTCGCCCTGGAGGACAGTCGCATTGTCGATCAGGCGCGGCTCAAGGGCTGGTCCACGCAGGTCTTCGAACGCACCTTCGCCGCCACCGCCGCGCTTAACAGCCTGACCTTGTGCGTGGCCGGCGTGGCCCTGTTCATCAGCCTGCTGACCCAAAGCCAGAGCCGTCTCGGCCAGTTGGCGCCGCTGTGGGCGCTGGGTGTGACGCGTCGTCAACTGATGCTGCTCAACCTTGGGCAAACCTGGTTGCTGGCGTTGTTGACCCTGGTGCTGGCGCTGCCGCTGGGTATCGCGCTGGCGTGGTGTCTGGACACGGTCATCAACGTGCAGGCCTTTGGCTGGAAACTGCCGCTTGGAGTGTTTCCACTGCAGTTGTTGCAACTGCTGGGGTTGGCGATGCTGGCGACCTTACTGGCTTCGGCGTGGCCGCTGTACAGTTTGTATCGCACGCAACCGGCGGACCTGTTGAGGACGTTTGCCCATGAAGATTAAGGTCGGCGTGTTGCTCATTGCACTGTTGTTGAGTGCTTGCGAGCAATCCGCGCCGGATGAAAAGGGCTTCGCCGGCCTGGGCAACCAGGCGGCAACGTTCACGCCGGTGGCACCCGGCCGGGCGTTCAGCTTTCCGGCGGATCATGGGCCTCACGACGGGTTTCGAATCGAGTGGTGGTACGTCACCGCTAATCTCAAGGACGCTCAGGGCAACGAATTCGGTGCGCAATGGACGTTGTTTCGCAGTGCCTTGCAGTCCACGCCCGAGCAGCCCGGCTGGGGCAATCAAACGATCTGGCTGGGGCACGCGGCCGTCACGTCGGCGACGGTGCACCATGCGACCGAACGGTATGCCCGGGGCGGAGTCGGCCAGGCGGGGGTCAGCGTTACGCCGTTCAAGGCATGGATCGACGATTGGCAGTTCAGCAGTCAGGGGACCGCTGAAAACCCGCTGGCGCTCATGCAACTCAGCGCACGCGACAAGGCGTTCAGCTATCAATTGCAGCTGACGTCGACGCGCCCGCTGGTGCTTCAGGGTGATAAGGGTTTCAGCCAGAAATCTGAACAAGGCCAGGCTTCGTATTACTACAGCCAGCCGTTTTTCCAGGCCAGCGGTGTACTGGAGATCGACGGCAAACCCGTTCAGGTCAGCGGACCGGCCTGGCTCGACCGAGAATGGAGCAGCCAGCCTTTGACCGCCAATCAGAGCGGTTGGGACTGGTTTTCCCTGCACCTGGACAGCGGCGAGCAAGTGATGCTCTACCGCATGCGTCAAAAGGACGGGGAGCCTTACCTCACGGGGACCTGGATCGACGCTCAAGGCCAGACACAATTACTGCACGCGAGTGATATCAGCCTCATTCCACTGGACACCGCCGATGTCGCCGGTCGCAAAATGCCGACGCGCTGGGCCATCAAGATCCCTGGCAAACACCTTGATATCGTGATCATCGCGCTCAACGCCCAGGCCTGGATGGATTTGCGCATTGCGTACTGGGAAGGCCCCGTGCGCTTGAGCGGCAGTCATGCGGGGCAGGGGTATCTGGAGATGACCGGGTATTGAAATCCGCCGGAACTCCACAGGGCGGTCGGGTTTCTACCGAATGACCATCCACACTGGAGCCACCCATGAGCGACGACCTCAAACCCCCTGACCTCGACACGTGGCAACGTCTGTTCGACGACCAGGCCTACTGGCAACAATCGCCCGATGCTCACTACAGTCAGTTGCAGCGGTTGGCTGATGAGTTGTTGGGGCAGGGCGTCATCGACCTCGAACAGTGGCAGACCCTACGGGACCAGGCCGAGCAATCCCACAAGGACTCACCGGCCGTGAACGTCGCCCGTGAAGTCGACAACCCCGAAGCGTGAGAAAAACAACGCGACACGGGCGCATGCAGGCCTGCGAACTGACCTGGCTCAAGAAAAACGCTAATAACCCGCCCAGTGGTGAGTTCACCACGCAAGAAACCGCGAACAACCTCTGAACTGCGTCTATGCTCATCCCACACGTGGCGTTGAACTTGGGGTTCAACGCCGTCTGTTGTCATCTATCACAGGGAAAGTTCTGCCTATGAAACGCCATGCACTGACCAAAGCCATTGCCCTCGCCACTCTGCTGTCCGCCGCCAGTTTCAACGCTTTTGCCGTAGACGTTCCGTTGTCAGAGGTTGTGGTGACTGAAAAGGTAACCACTACAGTCGTTTCGGTTGATGCTCCCAACCATCATGTGGTGCTCAAGGGCCCGGACGGTAAAGAGTTTCCTGTAACACTCACCGACAAGGCGAAAAACGTCGACAAGCTGAAGGCTGGCGATACGGTCGACATTCAGGTCACCAGCGCCGTCGCCGCCTACCTCGATACCAGTGTCGACAAAGCCCCGCCGGGCAGCATGGAACGCGCCGGTGAAGTCCGCGCCGCGCCGGGCAGTGATCACCCTGGTGGCGAAGCTTACCGTCAGGTACAGGTTCAGCTGAAAGTCACCCATATCGATTTGGCCAAGAACCAGGTGACGTTCGAGGGGCCGAAGGGTAATTCCAAGACCGTCGACGTCAAGAAGCCGGAAATTCAAGCAAAACTCAAGGACCTGAAAGTTGGCCAGACGGTTGTTGTGACGTACACCGACATCCTTACGGTTACCACCAAACAGTAAAACCGGACAACGGATCTATATGTGTTGGTTGTTCTTGTGCAAGTTTTGTACAAGAACAACCCGGATTAATGAACGAACAGGTGAGTTTGGGACATATCCAGCGAGGTATTTAAATCGATATGCAGTTAAATGTAATTAAATGTAATGTCGAGAAATTTCATCTTCGCAGCACGGACTTATTCCGCTACTTGCACTAAAATACCTCTCGTTCGCCCAGTGTCGCGGCTCTTTACCAGTGCACGGATTGCCGAGGCCATTGCGCTGGGCGGACTCTTGGTTCATATGCCAAGCCCTTGAATGCAGAACAAAAAGGCAACCTCAGGGTTGCCTTTTTTTGAATCCTGCCGAAATATACCCTTTGGTTTTCTGATTGTTTCCGTATTGACACATCGGTCGACGGGTAACTTCTTTTGTCTTCAGGCATCACCTATCAGATGTTCACCCTGAACATCCCAGCCCCCGCTTTGAAGTCAAGCGCCAGGCCACTCCCCGATTTAAAGGCACTTTCCCAGTGTTGCCAAACAGTGTTCGATCGATCGCTGTTGGCATTCTTCATACAGCGCCAGTTCATCAAGGGTCGATCGCCCCAAGGCTGTTTCAAAGGCATGTTGATTGGAATGGACGCCGTAATGGGTTTGCGCGGCATCCCCCAGGTTTGACTGAAAAATCCCCGCGGCGCTGACCGGCAGGAAGTCCTCATACACCAGCGGTTCAAGGCGCAGATAACCGCCGCTGAGCAGATCGTCCAGGGTCGAGGATTTCAGTGTGTTCGAGTCCAGGTTTTTTTCCGTCACGAAATAGCGAAAGTACGCCAGTCCCTGATGGCGCATGCCTTCCCAGGTGTCAGGGAATTCGCTGAAATGCTGCGTCATGAGGGCGTTGTAACGAGCGGCGTTGGCTTCGCTGGGGAAGTCCTTCAACTCGTCCCTTGCGGCATTCAGCAGGCGATCGTACAGCGCCCGGCCCTTGGGGGTGAGGGCGGCGCCACGTTGTTCGATTTCGCCAAAGCGGGCGCTATGGCTGCCCCGGGTCTGGTGCTGATCGGTGAAGGCAATCGGCTCGTCCAGTGCCTTGAAACTGGTTTGGCGCAGCAGGATCGGGCACTGGCGGCGCGGCGGGCCTTCGATTACTGCCTTGGGGGTAATGCCATGGGCCGGCATTTGCGCTTGCACGATGTCGATGTCCAGAGTGCGTGGCGTCAGGTGATTGATGTGCGGGCCCTTGAATGCCACGACATCGGCGATCAGACGATGCTGGGCGCTAAGCTGTTGGTACTGCTCAGCGGTCACGGTAGCGCTGTGGTGCCAGCGGAAGGTTTCCAGTGCCTGCTCGACGAATTCATCTGCCTCCTGTTCGGTCAGGCCCCCCAGTGTTTCGCTGCGTTCAATGAGACTCAGGGCGGCAGGGGTGAAGATCGAGCGTTGATCAAGCACCGACTGGGCGAACGCCCGCAGTTCAACGTCATCGATCAGTTCCAGACGCAGCAGCGAGGTGAACACTCGGAACGGACTGACCTGCAACGCCGCTTCGTGCACGGCGCGAAATGCCGTGGAATGCACCGGCACCCCGGCCGGCGACAGGTCGTAATAACCCACCGGCTGCATGCCCATTACCGCAAACAGGCGGGCGAGGGTCGCCAGTTCCTGCGCCGTACCGACGCGAATCGCACCATGGCGCTCCAGGTCCAGGCGTTCGATTTCACCGGTGCTGACCAGTTGTTGCGCAATCAGCGGATTGCTGTCCAGTACGTGGCGGTTGGTTTGCTCCACCAACTCCATCAACGCGCCGTACAACGGCACTTCCTCGCGATACATGTCGGACATCGCCCTGGAAAAGCGTTGGCGGATCAGGTCTGGGCTGACGAAGCTCGGGTGGTTCATGAACAGGATTCCTGGCGCGGTGACATGAAGGATGGGAGAAAAGATCGCAGCCTTCCACGACGCCGACAAACGAAGATTCTGACGAACTTCATTCTTCAAAGGACTGCATCTTCAATGCAGTCGTTGATCCTGAGGGCTTTCCGAGCGCAGTGATGACAAAAACTCCCGATAAAGGCGAGCCGACCCTGTCGGTGCCTCGACCATGGGCATGTGACCGACGGCGTCCCAGATTTCCACCCGCAGATCGGCGATGCCTTTGCTCCAGATGGCCACGCTGCTGACATCGATCAGCCGGTCCTTGCGTCCCCAAAGCAACAGCGCAGGTGCGCTGATGTCGGGGAGGTGCGGTTCCATCGGCGGACTGGCACGCATATCCCGGAAGATTTCCTCCAATTCATCACAGGATTGTTCGTAGCGCTGGGCAACCGCATCAAGTACCAGCTTTGGCACCCAAGGCGGCGATGCCATGGTCATGGCGTAAAAGCGCTGGAATTCTTCGCGCGAGTGAATCAGGAAGGGGTTGTGGCCCTTGGCCAAATGGCGCTCAAGATCACTGGGTTCGGGAGAAGTGACCCCGGCAGGATCGATCAGGGCCACTGAAACAATACGCTCCGGATAATGGGCGGCCAACCAGGCAGCCATATAGCCGCCCATCGAATTGCCGATCACATGGACCTTCTCGACGCCGCAAACATCCAGCAACTGAATCATCCGCTTGGCCTGCAACGGGATGTCATAGCCGCCACCCGCCTTGAAGCCGGTTTCGCCATGGCCTGCGATGTCGGGAATGATCACTCGATGCGTGCCGACGAAGTGCCGGGCAAAGCGCAGCCAGAGATTCTTGTCGGCACTGAAACCGTGGAGCATCAAGACACTGCTGGTGGCTTCGTAGGGGCCGCCTTGCCAGGTCGAAACCGTCATCTCGCAGATGGGCACGACAATTTTGTGCAGCCTGTACAGCTTGGCTTCGGCCGCCATGTTCAAGTCATAGACCCAGTAGCCGATGGCGGGGTAGGTCAGCCAGCTCCAGACCAGGAAAACCGCAATAACGACGACCAATAACAACATATTTGCGTCTCCTTACTGCTGATCAGGACAAAATGTGATCGGTGGGTTTCAGTTTCCGGGTCAAGCGATGAAAGCTGAAGCTGAAACCCGGGAACATGGCGATCACATGACCGCTCCTGCTTTGATACCAACTGTGGCAGCCACCGGACTTCCACACGGTTCGTTCCATTTCACGGTGGATCATTTCAGTGTAGGTACGTTCTGCCTCCGGTCGAACTTCGATGCTGCTTAAACCTTGCGCTTTCAAGGTCCGAATGCAATCGAGGATGTAATTCATCTGCGATTCGATGATGAACAGCGCCGACGTATGGCCAATTCCAGTGTTCGGGCCGGTCACGATAAACAGGTTGGGAAAGTCTGGCAGGGCGGTGCCCAGGTAGGCCCGAGGGTACTGCGCCCAGACGTCCTTGAGGCGGGTGCCGTTTTTTCCCGTTACCGGGTAGGAAATCACCCCGTCGGTGGCGTCATAGCCGGTGGACCAGACGATCAGGTCCACATCAATGTGTTGGCCATCCCGGGTGACGATACCGCTTTCGTCCAAAGCGGCGATGCCTTGTTCGCGGCTGTGCAGCGTGACGTTCGAGCGGCCAAGTGCCGGGTACAGTGTGCTCGACAGAATCACCCGTTTGCAGCCAATGGTGTAGTCCGGTGTCAGTTTGCGCCGCAGTTGGGGGTCGGACACTTGGCGTTTAAGGAACCGCAGCGCTTGATGCTGGACCATGCGCACGGCCGGTTTCGAATATTTGAAGGCAATGACCCGGGTCTCGAATTGCCAGTAAATCATCCAGCGCAGCAGTTTGTAGGCCGGTTTGAGCCCCAGCAACCAACGCTGGAATCGGCCGAAGGTCCGGTCAGCCCGGGGTAACACCCAATGCGGTGTGCGCTGGAACACGTGCAGGTGCTCGACATCGGCGGCAATCGCCGGAATCACCTGGGCTGCACTGGCACCGCTGCCGATGATCGCTACGCGCTGGCCTCGATAATCGTAGGCATGGTCCCAATTGTTAGTGTGAAACGTCTTGCCCTGAAAACGCTCCCGTCCCTCGAAGGGCGGAATGACCGGTTGGCTCAGCGGGCCTGTGGCATTGATCAAAAATTGCGCGCAAAACAGGCCTTTGCCAGCGGTGTGGACAGTCCAGCGCGTATTCACCTCGTCCCATTCGATGCCTTCGACATTGGCGCCCAGTTCCACCTTGTCGCCCAGACCGAAGTGTTCCACCACGTAACGGGTGTAGCGATGAAGTTCAGCCTGTCCGGCGAACATTTGCGTCCAGAGAAAAGGCGCGAACGACAGCGAATAGAGCGGCGAAGGTACGTCAACGGCGGCACCGGGATAGGTGTTCTGGCACCAGGTGCCACCAAAGAAATCCCGCCGTTCCAGCAGGCGAAAATCGTCGATGCCTGCCTTGAGCAAATTGATCGCGGCGCACTGGCCACCAAATCCGCTGCCGATGATCAATACTTGAAAGGTTTGCATGGGCCTCCGCTTATTGCCTTTGATCAACCCTTCTTCATGTATAGCTGTTTCTTGTGGGCGCGAGGCATTGCGTTCATGGCGTTATGGGCGGGTGTTCAGCCCGCCCGCCGGTGATGGCTATTTAACTTCACCCTGATAGACTCCAGCACACAGGCAAGCCCGGATTTACGAGATTCCGTTGAGTGGCACAGAGGCCCTATGGAAAAAGCGGGAAGAAAGGGAATTTCACTGGCCAGGAGGCTCTACACATCGCGAATTCTGGGGATCGCTCTCGGCCTGGTGTGCGTGAGCGCGGCGATGTATCCGCTCGACCCGGCGCCTTGGGTCTGGGGGTTCATGTTGTTCAATGGCGTGCTCTGGCCGCACCTGGCATACCAATGGGCGCGTCGGGCGAGGACGCCGTATCACGCCGAACACCGCAATTTGTTGATTGATTCTTTTCTCGGCGGATTCTGGATCGCCGCCATGCACTTCAATCCGTTGCCCAGCGCAACAACCCTTTCCATGATGGCTATGAATAATGTGGCGATCGGCGGCCTGCGTTTTTTGCTGGCAGGCACGGTTGCGCAATTGCTGGGTGTAGGCGTCGGGCTGCAAATCTTCGCCCCGGCCTTCATTCCTGCCACCAGCCCGCTGCAGCTCTACGCCTGTTTGCCCTTGTTGTGCCTGTATCCACTGGCATTGGGCTGGATCTGCTTTCGCCAGGCGCACACCCTTGGCCGGCAAAAGCGTGAATTGCTCGCACTGAGCCGCACCGACAGTCTCACGGGGTTGCTCAACCACGGGACCTGGAAGGATCAACTGGAAGTCGAATTCCAGCGTTGCAAACGCCAGCAAAAGGGCGGGGCGATTGCACTGATCGACATCGACCATTTCAAAGCCATCAACGACACCTATGGCCACGTCGCCGGTGACATCGTCCTGCGCCAGCTGAGCAAAATGCTCAAGCAGAACCTGCGGGCGACCGATGTGGCGGGACGCTATGGTGGAGATGAGTTCTGTGTGATCCTGCCCGACCTGCCCCTGAACCGCGCCGCAGCGGTCATGGATGCCTTGCGCGACCGCTTTGCCACCTTGGGTTATGAGCAGGACCCGGCGTTGAAGGTCAGCCTGAGCATCGGCCTGGCGGCTTTCAATCCTGACCATACTGATGCGACCCTGTGGCTCAACGATGCCGACCAGGCACTGTATGAGGCCAAAACCACTGGCCGCAATCGGGTGATCTGTTGTGACTGTGGCAAGCCGCGGCATGAACTGGTGGATTCGGTGTAAGCAGACATCAGGATCCAGAGACGCTCATCACTCCTTGACCCGCATGAACTCCTCCGCATAGCGGATGTATTCCTCCGGTTGGGTATAGGTGTGCGTCAGCTCGGTCGCGCTCAGGTCCGACGTTTGAGTGAGGATCTGTCGCTGCTCACGCAGGCTGTCGTAAGTGGCCTTGATCGCGGCGAAGTAGGCGCCGTGGCCATCGATGGTGACGCGTACGCCCAGTTCCGCCAGGCGTTGGTCGTCTCGCAGCGCCGGGTTGCCGTAGGTCACCAGCATCAGTGGCACGCTCAGATGCTCGGCGATTTGCTCCAGGTGATCGAAATCCTTGACCCCGACCATGCAGATTCCATCCGCGCCGGCAGCTTGATATTGCTTGGTGCGGCTGATGATTTCCTGGACGGGCAGAATGCCTGCGTGGGTTCGGGCGATGATTGCCATTTCCGAGTCGACCCGGGCTTCCAGCGCTGCGCGAATCTTGCCGACACCCTCGGCGACGGTGATCAGGTCGGTGGATTTGCGGCCGAACTGGGCAGGCAACAAGGTATCTTCAATGGTCAGGGCGGCGATGCCGGCACGTTCGAGTTCGACGACGGTGCGCATGACATTGAGTGCGTTGCCGTAACCATGATCGGCATCGGCAATCACCGGCAACTGGGCGACGCGGCCAATGCGAGTGGCCTGCTCAGCGAACTCGCTGAGCGTGATCAGGGCAAAGTCAGGGGCTCCGAGCACCTGCAGCGAGGCGACCGAGCCGCCGAGGATCCCGACTTCGAATCCCAGGTCCGCGGCAATACGCGCTGACATCGGGTCGAAAACCGAGGCGGTGTGGTAACAGGTTCGGGAAGCGAACAGTTGACGAAAACCGCGCCGCAAATCTTGATGAGAAAGCCTGGACATATGAGTTCCACCAATGGAATGGAAAGGCTTGAGCAAAAGTGTCAACGCCGAAGAAATAGAAGGCTATCACGCGAGCGGCGCCACAATGATGACGAATTTGCCGACCCGTACCGGTCGAGACGCAGCCCGATGACAACCCGGCCAGTTACGCCGCCACGGCCCGTCGCTGTGGTTTGAGCTGCTGTACAGCGCGCACCGAGTCGCCTGGTTGCAGTTGCAGACGCTTGGCGGTGAGTCGGTCAACGATCAGGTTGCCGCCTGCCAATCGTGCCTGGGCACTGGTGATGCGGCAGTTTTCCAGGCGCCTGTTGTGGATGAGCCACGGCGGCGCCTGCTCGTCCGGTATGCCGATGTCCAGTCTCAGCGTTTGGCTGTCGCGCACGGTGCGGATGTTCGACACCGGGGCTTCGATGACGGGGCCGGCGTCGAAGATATCAATGTAACCCTTGTGGGTAAAACCCTCGGCACTGAGGACTTTCAGCGTCGCTTCGTTCGTGGCGTGAGCCTTGCCGATCACTGCCTGAGCCTGTTCGGTCAGCAGGCAGGTATAGAGAGGTTGGCGCGGCATCAGTTCGGCGATGAACGATTTGTTGCCCAGTTCCGACAGTTGCTCGGCGTGGCTGAAGTCCATCTTGAAGAAATGACGACCCACGCTGTCCCAGAATGGCGAACAACCTCGTTCGTCGGCACTGCCCCGCAGTTCAGCGATCAACTTCTCACCGAACAGGTGCGCAAATTCGGCGACAAACAGAAAGCGCCCCAGGGAAAGCAATCGAGCGTTGCATCCCCGGCGCTCATCGGGAGGCAGGTACAACGAACGGATTTGCGATTGCCCGGTCATTTCATTGCTCAGAAACAGGGTCGGGAGCTGGCGTTGAATGCCCAGGTCGGGTGAGGCGTTCACCGTCACCCCGACTCGATAGGTGTACCAAGGCTCTCGCAGTCCGATTCCGCCTGTCAGGGCGCTCACGCCCACCACCCGCTGATCATCGTCTTCGAGCACGAACAGGTAGTCGGCATCGGCGCGATCGACCTGTTGGGCGAAAGTGCGTTGGGCCCAGCGGATTCGATGGGCCATGCGTTCTTCGTTGGTCGGCAGCTGGCTGAGTCCCTTGGTGGCATGGCGCACCAATGTCATCACGGCAGGCAGGTCGGTGATCCGAACCGGGCGGACGATCATGCTGAAGTTCCTTTTTCGCGCGTGCTCATGAGTTGGGGCTGTCCGTGATCACAGGGGAATCAGCCGTATCTCGCTTCCTTCTGTCACCCTTAGCACCGCGCACATGTCCGCATCCAGAATGACCGGTTGCCCGGCGGTGTAGTCGAGGTCGGCAACAATGGCTCGATAAGCGTTCAATGAATCATTGCTGACCAGATATCGACCCCGGGCATCGATGGAACAACCCGGTTGCACCCTGCCTGCCCGGCTCTGGGCGATTGAGCGGATCGCTGCGGTGCGCGCGCACATCGTTGGACCTCCATCGAAAAGGTCAACGTAGCTGTTGGTTTCAAAACCTTCACGTTCGAGGATATCGAACGCTTCCTGGCCATCGGGATGGATTTTCCCGATGCAGTCTTGTGCGGCCTGGGGCAGCATGGGCACGTAGATGGGGTAATGCGGCATCAGTTCGGCGAGAAACCCCCGACTTTGCTGACCGCAAAGCCGTTCGGCCTCGACATAGGGCAAATCGAAGAAATGCTGGCCGACAGCGTCCCAGAATGGCGAGTGGCCTTCATTGGTGCTGTATCCGACAATTTCAGTGATCACCGCCGCGGCAAAACGTTGCGGGTGGGTGGCGATGAACAACAGGCGCGCGCGTGACAAGAGTTCGGAATGGGGCGTGCGTTCCAGCATCCGGTTGATATGGAAGCCGCGCAACAGGGTGTGGTCGCTGAGATCGTGACACAAGGATAACGCCGGTACGCCGTGTTCGATGTTCAGTTCACGGCAGGCGCTGGTGAAAGGCCGGTTGCGCAAACTGTAGAAGGGTTCGGTGAACCCGGCGGTGGCGAGGATCTCCGAGCAGCCCACCAGGCGTTGCTCCGTAAGATCTTCGAGGACGAAGAAGTAATTTTCCTGGCCATGGCTCTGGACGCTTTTTTCGAACGAGGCGCAGGACTGCTCAATCCGCTCACGCAATCGTTCGCAATCGTCGGTCAGGGACGTTACGCCCACCAGGCTTTCGCGAGCCAGGCGCTGCAACTGATGCAGATCGGCGGACTCGACTGGACGCAAGACCAGCATGGCGATACTCCTTGTATCAATGGACTCGGCCTTCGGGCCGAATCTGACTATCACTGTCGTTTTTTTTGCGTATCAAATCGGCGGTCGCTGTACTGGGTCAGGTACCCCGCTTTTTCAGAGACTTTGCGTTTAACGGTGTTGATTCGAAGTTGAAAATGTCGACCAGACAGCTGATCGGGTCCTGGTGGAATTCAAGGATCCGGGAGAGAGATCCGGGCTCCTGCTGGATGGAGTGACAGGGGATTTCAACGGTCAATTGGCAGCAGTATTTATTTATCAGGCATGGCCTGTCTAGTTAATTTTCACAGTGTTTTTCCTTGCCCAAAAATGGGGCAAACCCGCGTGGCACGGGCGTAAGCCAAAGTGGATCAGCCTTGTAAGGGATTGCCTGAATTGGGGTCGGAGATCGCAGCGTCTTCAGCAAGAAGTCAGTAGGTGTAGTCTGAACAGACGCAAGCGAAATACGCTGCGAAGGCTTTTTCTACGGCACAATTGCGCACCTCCCGTGGCGTAAAGGTGTTTAACGCTGCGTTTATAGAGTGATACTTGTGCAGGCGACTCGTTTAACCCTGATGTGCCACGCTCGAACCGTCGCACAGAAATTGGCGCATTTTCCTACCGACGAGCCTTTGGACATGGATTGGCAAGCGGCGCGGCAATCGCGTTGCGCCCAATTCAAGGGAAGTCCGCGTTTGATGTGCGGCCCCGAATTACGAGCCCGACAAACCGCTGAGTTGTTCGGCAACGCGGCGCAAGTTGTCGACGCCCTGAAGGATTGTGATTTCGGGCGCTGGCGCGGTATGCGCATTGGCGAATTGCAAAAGACCGAACCCGACGCACTTCAGCACTGGCTGGCAGATGCTGATTCGGCACCCCACGGTGGCGAGTCGGTCACCGGGCTCTGCGAACGAGTGAGCGCATGGCTGGTGTCCCTGCAATCGACACCGGGTCACGTTATCGCCATCACTCATCCGTTTGTCATTCGTGCCGCGCTGACGCATGTGTTGCAAGGCTCGTCGTTCAACTCGATCGACGTGGAGCCGCTGTCGGCCGTGGAGTTACGGTTTCAGGGGCGTTGGCGCTTGCGCTTGCCGGGCACCGATCCTGAGGAGTCGCTGTGATGAAAAAACTGTTGGTCATCGGCATCGGGGCCGGCAATCCGGACTACATCACGATACAAGCCGTGAAGGCGTTGAATCGAGTCGATGTGTTTTTTCTGATGGAGAAGGGCGAGAGCAAAAGCCAGCTGATCGAATGGCGCCGCGAGATCTGCGAGCGCTACATCAGCGACCGCGACTACCGTTTTGTAGAGGCCCACAGTCCGGAACGCGAACGTGGTGATGTGGACTACAAGGCCAGTGTCGACGATCTGAACCTGGCCAGGCAGCAAGCGTTTGTACGTCTGATCAACGAGGAAATGGCGGACGGTCAGTGCGGCGGTTTTCTGGTCTGGGGCGACCCAGGGTTGTACGACAGCACTGTTCGTATCTTGCACACGCTTCTGGCGTCAGGTGCCTGCGAATTCGAATTCGAAGTGATCCCGGGTATCACCAGCGTCCAGGCACTCACGGCACAACACAAAGTGGCGCTGAACCAGATCGGCCGATCCGTGGAAATCACCACGGGGCGGCGCCTGGCGGCAGGGCAGGTGAGTGATGCCGACAGCCTGGTGGTGATGCTGGATGCGCAGGATGCCTACCGTCAGGTGACGGATCAGGAGACAGACATTTACTGGGGTGCCTATCTGGGCACGCCGGATGAAATCCTGATCAGCGGCAAACTCAAGGATGTGGCAGATGAAATAGCGCGGGTGCGCAAGGTTGCGCGGCAGGCCAACGGCTGGATCATGGACACCTATCTGCTGCGCAAGCCCGAGCAATGACCCCGGCTGCGCTTCACGATAGAACGTTGCCCGCACGCCCGAATCGCTCCCGATACACTGACGGCGGTACACCCACCACGGAACGGAACGCCACCCGAAAACTTTCCACCGAGCGATAACCGCAGCGCTGGGCGATCTGCTCGGTGTTCTGATCGGTGCTTTCCAACAGCTCGCGGGCGCGCCCCAAGCGTTCGTGTTGCAACCAGGTCTTGGGCGATTGACCGCTGGCTTCAGTGAAACGGCGCAGGAAGGTGCGCTCGCTCATGGCCGCTTCACTGGCCAGTTCGCGCACTTCGAGCGGTTCGTGCAAGCGCTCCCGGGCCCACTGCATGACGCGGGAAAGATCGCTGCGCGGTGTAGGACTGACCGGCATCGGAATGAATTGCGCCTGGCCACCGGTGCGTTGCGGCGACATCACCAGACGTCGTGCCACGGAGTTGGCCACTTGCGTGCCGAAATCCCGCGTCACCAGATGCAAGCACGCATCGATGCCCGCTGCGCTGCCGGCGGAGGTGATCAGTTGACCCGCGTCGACATAGAGCACGTCCGGGTCCACCAGGATGTCGGGAAAGCGTTCGGCCAGTTCCGTGGTGTAGCGCCAATGCGTGGTGGCGCCATGCCCGTCGAGCAAGCCGGTGGCGGCGAGCACGAATACGCCGGAGCAAATCGACAGCAGTCGCGCACCCCGGGCATGGGCCTGGCGCAGGGCCGTGATCAGCTCCCCAGGCACCGCAGCGCGGCGGTCGCGCCAGCCGGGAATGATAATGGTCCGGGCTTGTGCGAGCAGTTCCATGCCGCCATCGGCCAGCACCTGGATGCCGCCCATGGCGCGCATCGGGCCTTGATCGACGGCGACGATGCGATGGGTGTACCAGGGGAACTCGAATTCCGGTCGTGCCAGGCCGAAGATCTCCACGGCGATGCCGAACTCGAAAGTGCAGAGGCCGTCGTAGGCCAGAATCGCGACCAGTCCTGGGTTGGATTGCATTTGGCGGAAAACTCCCGATGAGTGTCTCGTGCGCCACTGTAGCGGCAAGAGGCGCACGGATAAAGTCTTCTCACACCTATCGATACTTTGGAGTACAGCCTATGACCAGTCTGGTTCGCGACATTCCCGCCGCCCCATCGGCCATTGCCTTGATGCATTTCAGCAACCGTCTGACCTTCGAAACCGATTGTTCCGACGTCTACGCCAGCCAGCAGCAGGGTGAAATCGATTTCATTCTGGTGGATGTGCGCGGGCCGCTCGCGTTCGAGCGTGGTCATGTGCCAGGGGCGATCAATATTCCGGGACGCCTGCTCACTGCCGAGGGGTTGGCGAGTTATCCGAAAAACAGCCTGTTCGTGGTTTATTGCGCCGGGCCTCATTGCAACGGTGCCAACAAGGCTGCGGTGAAACTGGCGGCCCTGGGTTATCCGGTCAAGGAGATGATCGGCGGCGTAACGGGATGGCTGGATGAGGGGTTTGAACTGAATACCGATATGCTGAAATCATCCGGTGCTGCAATCGGTTGCGAATGTTGATCTGAAAATGCCATGTGGCGAGGGGTCTTGCTCTCGTCCGGCTGCGTAGCAGGCGCTTTCTGGGGCCGCTGCGCAACCCAACGGGAGCAAGCTCCCTCGCCAAAAAATACTGTTCTCATCTCTATAACTTTTTGTCGCTTCAACACAATTTACCCTCCCGTTGCCACTCTAGACTGCCGGCCACTTCGGTTTTCGCCCACAAGGCGATGACCGAATGCTGCCAATCGAAGCTGCCAATAAAAGTCTCCGCACACGGGAGTTATAAATGAAGAAGCTAGTGATGTTCGGTGCTCTGGCACTGTCGATGTTATCCCTGACCGCCGTGGCCGAAGACGCCAAGCCGATCCGCATCGGTATCGAAGCCGGTTACCCGCCATTCTCGATGAAAACCCCTGACGGCAAGCTCACCGGTTTCGACGTGGACATCGGTGATGCCCTGTGCGAGCAGATGAAAGTGAAATGCACGTGGGTCGAGCAAGAGTTCGATGGCCTGATCCCGGCTCTGAAGGTCAAGAAAATCGACGCGATCCTGTCGTCCATGACCATCACTGACGACCGCAAGAAAAACGTCGATTTCACCATCAAGTACTACCACACTCCGGCTCGCTTCGTGATGAAGGAAGGCTCCGACGTCAAGGACCCGCTGACCGAACTCAAGGGCAAGAAAGTCGGCGTGTTGCGCGCCAGTACCCATGACCGCTTCGCCACCGAGGTACTGCAACCGGCCGCAATTGTTCTGGTGCGTTACGGCTCCCAGCAGGAAGCCAACCTGGATATGGTTTCAGGCCGCATTGACGCGCTGCTGGCCGACTCGGTCAACCTGGACGACGGTTTCCTGAAAACCGACGCCGGTAAAGGTTTCGCCTTCGTGGGTCCTGAGTACAACGATCCGAAATACTTCGGTGGCGGTGCCGGTATTGCCGTGCGCAAGGGCGATACCGCCCTGGCCGAGCAATTCAACACCGCGATCAGCGAAATCCGCGCCAACGGCAAGTACAAGCAAGTGCAGGACAAGTACTTCAAGTTTGACGTTTACGGCGAGTAATCCGGCCGTCCAGAAAAGTGGCAACCGTTGACGCGGTTGCCATTTTTTTTGTGTTCATGATTTATCCTGCCCATACATTTCCAACCGGTAGGAGCTGGCTTGCCAGCGAAAGCGATCTGACAGTCACATCCTTTTTGAAGGTGCCGTCGTCTTCGCTGGCAAGCCAGCTCCTACAGGTTTTGTAGGAGTTCGCAATGCAACGTATCGACCACACATTGCCCTGGAGCCACCTGGGCAGCGAGCGCACCCTGAGTGTGTTCCGTTACGGCGCGGGCACGCGCAAGGTGTACATCCAGGCCAGCCTGCACGCCGATGAATTGCCCGGTATGCGCACCGCTTGGGAACTGAAAAAACGCCTGGGCGAACTTGAAAGCCGCGGCCTGTTGAATGCGCTGATCGAACTGGTACCAGTGGCCAACCCCATCGGCCTCGACCAGCATTTGCAAGGCAGCCACATGGGCCGATTCGAACTGGGCAGCGGCAAGAACTTCAACCGTTCGTTCGTCGAGCTCAGCGCACCGGTCGCCGAGTTGATCGGTGATCGCCTGGGTACCGATGCCCAAGCCAACATCGCCCTGATTCGCCAGACCATGGGGCAGGTTCTCGACGGTTTGCCGGCTGCGGCGTCGCAGCTTGAAGCAATGCACCGTCTGTTGCTGCGCCACGCTTGCGATGCCGACATCACCCTGGATTTGCATTGTGATTTCGAGGCAGCGATTCACCTTTACGCATTGCCGCAACATTGGCCACAGTGGCAATCCTTGGCGGCGCGCTTGAAGGCCGGGGTCGCGTTGCTTTGTGAAGATTCCGGCGGCAGCTCTTTCGACGAGTCGTGTTCCTCGCCATGGCTGCGCCTGGCCAGAGCCTTTCCCGAAGCAGCGATTGCGCCCGCCAACCTCGCCACCACCCTGGAGCTCGGCAGCATGGGCGACACCCGGGTCGATCAGGCCCAGGCCAACTGCGAAGCGATTCTGGGGTTTTTGGCTGAGCAAGGTTGCATCAACGGCACTTGGCCGGCGGCACCGAGCGAGTGCTGCGAAGGCATGCCGTTTGAAGGCACCCAATACCTGTTCGCACCGCACCATGGCGTGGTCAGTTTCTTGCGCGAAGCCGGCGAGTGGGTCGAGAAGGGCGATGCGTTGTTTGAAGTGGTCGACCCGTTAAGTGACAAGGTCACCACCGTGAACGCCGGCACCAGTGGTGTGCTGTTTGCCATTGACCGTGGTCGCTACACCCAGCCAGGCACGTGGCAGGCGAAGGTTGCCGGGCGGGAGCCGATTCGGGCGGGCAAGTTGATCAACGACTGACTCAACTCTCCTACAGGCATAGATGATCAGAGATGTTAGGCTCTTCCCCGAATCCTGCGCTCTGTGAAGGAAGATTTATGCTGAAGATGCTCGCTCTGCTCACGCTCCTGACGTCCACCGCCGTCCACGCTCAAGCCCCGCTGCAAACCGATCTGCCGCTCAAATACGTGGCGCAGGCCAACGCTGAATCGAACCATCAACCGCTGGTGATTTTTCTCCACGGTTACGGCAGTAACGAGCAGGACCTGTTCGGCATCAAAGATGATTTACCTGCGCAATACAACTATCTTTCCGTGCGGGCACCGATGGTGATGGAAGCGGGCAGCTATCAGTGGTTTCGCAAGAAGGGCGAAGGTGCCTACAACGGTGAGACGGATGATCTGAAGGCCAGTGGTCAGGTGCTGCTGGATTTCATCGCACAGGCTGCGAAGAAATATCACACGGAGCCGGAGAAAGTATTCCTGGTGGGTTTCAGCCAGGGCGCAATCATGTCCTACGAAGTGGCGTTGCGACATCCGCAGGCGCTCGGCGGGATTGCAGCGTTGAGCGGGCGGATTCTGCCGGTGCTCAAGTCCGAGCTAAAGCCCGATGAAAAGCGCCAGTCGCTGGCGATTTTCATCGGTCATGGCGAGCAGGACACACGCCTGCCCTTCAGTGATGGCACCGAGGCTAACAGTCTGTTGCAGAGCGTGTCGCTCGAACCCGAGTTCCACGCTTATCCCGGTCTCGGGCATAGCATCAGTGCCGCAGAAGTACAGGATTTGAGCGCTTGGTTGCAGCGCCTCAACCCGTAAATCCTATTTGCCGCTGACGATCTGTTTGATCAGGGTTTCATGCGCCGCCATGTCGCCGGGGCGAGAGATCACCTGAATCACCGCCATGCGGTTGCCGGACGCCGCCATCAGGGTTGTGCTCAGGGTCAGGCCGCCACCCTGGGTGGCGGTGCCGTCGACCTGGCGCAGGCCCAGCCCGGTTTTTTGGGTCAGGCTTTTCTCGCTGAGTTTGTTGTAGTCCGGCAGGGCCTTGTGTTGTGCCGTGTCGAAATCGGCCGCCGTGCCGTCGAGAAACGCTCCGTCGTTGTCTTTGACGCTGACACCTTCGGGCAGGCTGTTTTCAGCAGCGATGACCACGGTCTTGGTGGTCTCGTTGCTGTACATCGTGCCGCTCGCGCCGTTCGGACTGGCCGGCAACGGGTTGGCGATGAAGCCCTTCGGCAGGTTGAATACAAACTTGCCACTGAGCATCGAAACTTTCTGCGCTGGGGCATCACTGGACGCGGCTTTTGCGGCCTGCGCATTCAAAGCCCCCAGGCTCGCCGCTGTTGCCAGCAACAGGATCAGGGCTTTTTTGGTGAACAGTGACATTGATATCTCCAGGGACGGTCGCGCGGTGGGGCGCGATCATCCCATGGGCACTGTCGATGACTCCAGCGTTGGCTAACCAGCGGTCGACATTTGCACTGCGACCCGTTGTTTACGCCTGATTCTGCGGGAACAGGTTGCGACGGGTTTCTTCGTCGAATTCGGCCTTGAGCACCAGTTGTTCTTTCAGGCCATGAGCACGTTGGGCGGCCGGGCGGGCGCTGATTTCATCGAACAGGCGTTTGACGTTTGGATACGCCGCCAGGCCGCTTTCTCCAAGGATGTAGGGCGCGTAGTTGGCCCAACCCCAGAGTGCCATGTCGGCGATGCTGTAAGTGTCACCGGCCAGGTAGGGATGGTCCGCCAGACGCTGATCAAGCACGCGATAGTGGCGTTCGACTTCCTTGAGGTAACGGTTTTTTGCGTACGGCAAGTCTTGCGGCGCGTGATGAAGAAAGTGCACAGCCTGACCCGAGAACGGCGACAACCCAGTGGCGATGAACATCAACCACGACAGCAGTTCGGCATTTCCGGCAGCGGTGGTTGGCAGAAAGCGCTGATATTTTTGTGCCAGGTGCAACAGGATGGCCTGGGAATCAAAAACAGTGGCATCGCCGTCTACCAGTGCAGGCACCTTGGCGTTCGGGTTGATCGCCAGGAAGTCGGGTAAATGTTGCGAGCCCTTGAAGGTATCGACCCCAATCAATTCGTAGGGTATTTGCAGCTCTTCGAGCAGCAGGGCAACTTTCATCGGGTTTGGCGAAGGGTGGAAAAAGAATTTCATGGTGTAGGCCTCAGTCGGTAGGGGTTTGAACTGAGGCTGATCTTGGGCGAAACCTGTTCGATTGACGTACGAGGTTGTTGTCCTACTCGTGCGAAATAATCGAACGGGTTGCAGGAGGTTTTGCCAGCAGGCGTTTGGTCACCCCCAGCATGGCCACGGATACCGCGACGCCCACCACAAACGCATTCATCCCCATCTGCGGTAGCGTCAGGGCCAATACCAGGCAGAACGCGGCAAACGAGTACATTCCCGTGGCGGTGGCCCGCAACAACGCGGCGGTAAACGCCGGACCACGGGTTTGCTGGGAAAACACTGCCATCACGCTGCCCAACACCGGGAATACTGCGAGCAAGCCGCTCCAGCGGTCACCGACAGTGCTGGCCAGCAAGGTCACGAACAAGGTGAGCAGGGCGCCCGCGACCATCCGCAAAATCAGTTTGTCGGATTTGGGGGCCGGGCCGTTGATAACCGGTTGCACGGCGGGGAACAGGTACGGCGCTGCGAGCAGCGCGATGCCGGCGGCGCACACCGAAAACCCCAGGGACGCCGGGATCAGCGACAGCACGATTGCCACCCCAGCCCAGACCGACAGCGAAACCGTCAACGCCAGCGGCCATCCCCCGCGTTGCGCGACCTGGGCGTAGGTCACGCAAAAGGCAATCATCGCGAACATGGCCGACAGCGCAGCCGTCGCCGATTGTGCAGCGAACACCTCGCCTTGTTCGATGGCAAGGAAAAACAGAATCGGCCCGACCACCACCGGCAATCCCGACAACCAGCCTGCCACGCTTGGCCCCCAACGCTTGCCGGCGAGCGAAATGAGCAGCAGGAATCCTGGAATCACCAGCAGTTTGAGGATCAACACGCGCACATCTCCGACTTGTGTGAGGTCGTAACGTTAACATTGCGTCGGGTTGATTGCTCTACGGATTAAGTGGTTTTGTATACAAAGTAAGGTCCGGCCATTGTAGGAGCGAGCCTGCTCGCGATGACGATAAGGCGCTGCAACTGACAAAACGCAGGCAAAAAAAACCCGGTGCGACTTGCATCGCACCGGGGGGTGTTGCCAGGCGGCGCGGTTCTTCGTGGGTCCCCGCGCCGTCTGATGAACGCTATTGGCTTACGCCCGTTCGAGCGCCAGTGCCACGCCTTGACCACCACCGATGCACAGGGTGGCGAGGCCTTTTTTGGCGTCGCTCTTGATCATTTCATGCAGCAAGGTCACCAGCACGCGACAGCCCGAAGCACCGATCGGGTGACCGAGGGCGATGGCGCCGCCGTTGACGTTGACCTTGTTCAAGTCCCATTCCAGGTCCTTGGCCACGGCTAGCGATTGCGCGGCGAAGGCTTCGTTGGCTTCAACCAGCTCAAGCTGGTCGATGGACCAACCGGCCTTGTCCAGGCAACGGCGAGTCGCCGAAACCGGGCCGATGCCCATGATTGCCGGGTCCACGCCAGCGTTGGCATAGGCAGCAATTTTAGCCAGGACCGGCAGGCCGAGGGCCTTGGCTTTGTCGGCACTCATCAGGATTACGGCGGCGGCGCCGTCGTTCAGCGAGGAAGCGTTACCGGCAGTCACCGAGCCATCTTTCTTGAACGCGGCCTTGAGTTTGCCCAGGGATTGGGCGGTGGTGCCGGCCCGTGGCTGCTCATCGGTGGCGAAGGACAGCGGATCGCCCTTGCGTTGAGGAATCAGGATCGGGGTGATTTCATCAACGAAGCGCCCGGCTTCGATGGCGGCCACGGCTTTCTGCTGCGAGGCGGCGGCGAAGGCGTCCTGCTGCTCGCGCGTCAGGCTGTACTTCTCGGCCAGGTTCTCGGCGGTGATGCCCATGTGGTAATCGTTGAACGCATCCCACAGGCCGTCGCTGATCATGGTGTCGACGATTTGCGCGTGACCCATGCGCAGGCCAGTGCGGGCACCGGGCATGACGTAGTTGGACAGGCTCATGTTTTCCTGGCCGCCGGCGATGATCACTTCGGCGTCGCCGCAACGAATCGCCTGGGCGCCCAGGTGCAGGGCTTTGAGACCCGAACCGCAGACCTTGTTCAGTGTCATGGCTGGTACGGCGAAGGGCAGGCCCGCCTTGATCGAAGCCTGGCGCGCAGGGTTTTGCCCGGCGCCAGCGGTCAGTACCTGGCCCATGATCACTTCATCGACTTGCGCAGGGTCCAGGCCGGTCTGTGCGAGCAACTGACGGATCACCGCAGCGCCCAGGTCAACCGCGGACACATTGGCCAGGGAACCCTGGAAACTGCCGATCGCGGTGCGCGTGGCAGCAACAATGACGACGTCTTGCATGGAAAATTTCCTCACTGGGCAGCGAACTGCATTTCCGGCACGTGATCCGGCACGATCAGTTTACCGGCAGTTTTGGCGACGATCTCTTCGACACTGACACCCGGCGCACGTTCTTTCAGAATGAACGCGCCGTTGTCGATTTCCAGGTAAGCCAGGTCGGTCAGTACGCGCTTGATGCAACCGGCGCCGGTCAGCGGCAGGCTGCAATGGTCCAGCAGCTTGGACTCACCGTCCTTGGAGGCGTGGGTCATGATGACGATGATGTTGTCTGCGCCGGCGACCAGGTCCATCGCGCCGCCCATGCCCTTGACCAGCTTGCCGGGAATCATCCACGAGGCAATGTTGCCTTGCACGTCGACTTCAAACGCGCCCAGCACGGTCAGGTCGACATGACCACCGCGGATCATGGCGAACGACTCGGCCGAGGAAAAAATCGACGCGCCGGTCCGTGCAGTCACGGTTTGCTTGCCGGCGTTGATCATGTCGGCATCGATGGTTTCTTCGGTAGGAAACGGACCCATGCCCAGCAGGCCGTTTTCCGACTGCAGCATGACTTCCATGCCTTCAGGGATGTAGTTGGCGACGAGGGTCGGAATGCCGATGCCCAGGTTCACGTAGAAGCCGTCCTGCATTTCGCGGGCGACGCGTTGAGCCATTTGTTCGCGGGAAAGTGCCATTGTTGTTATTCCTTCATTCGGTCCGGGGGCAGGGAATCACTTGCGTACGGTGCGCTGTTCGATGCGCTTCTCGAACGTGCCGCAGATGATCCGGTCGACGTAGATGCCAGGGGTGTGGATCTGCGCCGGGTCCAGCTCGCCGGGTTCGACGATTTCTTCGACTTCGACCACGGTGATCTTGCCGGCGGTGGCGGCCAGCGGGTTGAAGTTCTGAGCGGTATGACGGTAGATCACGTTACCGAAATGGTCGGCTTTCCAGCCTTTGACGATGGCGAAGTCACCGGTGATGGATTCTTCCATCAGGTACTGGCGGCCATGGAATTCGCGGACTTCCTTGCCGTCGGCGACGGGGGTGCCAACGCCGGTTGCGGTGAAGAAAGCCGGGATGCCGGCGCCGCCAGCGCGCATTTTTTCGGCGAGGGTGCCTTGCGGGGTCAAAACCACTTCGATAGCGCCGCTGAGCAGCTGTTCTTCGAACATCTTGTTTTCGCCCACATAGGAGGCCACCACTTTGCTGATCTGGCGGTCTTCCAGCAGTACACCGAGGCCGAAACCGTCGACGCCGCAGTTGTTGGAAACCACGGTCAGATCGCGAGTGCCTTTGCGCTTGATCTCGTTGATCAGGTTTTCCGGGATCCCGCACAGGCCGAAGCCGCCGGCGATCACGGTCATGCCATCTTCAAGACCTGCCAGAGCTTCCTCGTAGGAACTCACGCGCTTGTCGAAACCTGCCATATGCACCTCTTTTATTCTTTGTGGGCGGCTGGCTAGCCGAATGGGAAAGAGTGTCTCGCTGTGGGATTCATTTGTTAAGTTGATTTTTATGGCATATTAATTGATAAAACTCATCAATCGATGAAATATGCAAACCTGTAGGAGCCGGCTTGCTGGCGATGGCGGCGGATAAGGCCAACATCGATTTCGCCTGCCATATTGCAATCGCCAGCAAGCCGGCTCCTACAGGTTCAGTGGTTCATCCATTTTGGAGCTAAGCGACCCATGACCGTCAAGCAGATCCGCGCTTTCCTGGCCGTTGCCCAGAGCCTGAGTTTTGCCGTGGCGTGTGAGCGCCTGCACTTGTCGCAATCGGCCCTGAGCCTGACCATCAAGGCGCTGGAAGAGGGGCTGGGCGGGCGGTTGTTCACCCGCAACACGCGCAATGTGGCGTTGACCGCCGAAGGCGAAGCCCTGGTGCCGCTGGCGCGCCGGTTGATTGCCGATTGGGACAATGCCGAGGATGAACTGCGTCAGCGATTCACCCTTCAGCGCGGCCGCATTACCCTGGCGGCCATGCCTTCGTTTGCCGGCAACCTGCTGCCACCGATCCTCAAGAGGTTCCGCGCCCGTTATCCGAACGTCAACGTCACGGTCAATGACGTGATCAACGAGCAAGTACTGGAAATGGTGCGTGACCGGCAAGTGGAGCTCGGGGTCGCGTTTGAACCGTCCCAGAGTTCGTCGCTGGAGTTCACACCCTTATACGTCGACCGCTTCGTGGCGGTGGTGCCTCAGGATTCGGCGCTGGCCGAACTGGACGAAATCGATTGGCTGACGTTACTCAAGGAGCCCTTCATCACGTTGCAACGACCGTCAACGGTGCGGGTCATGCTGGAGGAGCACCTGCAGGCCCGTGGCATGAGGCTGCCGGTCGAGTTCGAAAGCCATCAGTTGGCGACGGTTGGGAGGATGGTCGCCAGCGGACTGGGGGTGAGCGCGGTGCCGGCGTTGTGTGCCGGGCAGATGCGAGAGCTGGGGGCGCACTGTATTACCTTGAGCAACCCGGTGGTTGAGCGGGCACTGGGGGTGCTGACGCTGCCGGGCAGTGAATTGTCGGCGGCGGCGCAGGCGTTGTTTGATGTGCTGAAAGAGGAGAACCTCGGCGAGCGCATGACGCGACGACCCCTGTAGGAGCCAGCTCCTGCGAAAAGCGAGAAAGTCCCGCCGTATGATGTCCCGTAGGAGCCGGCTTGCTGGCGAAAGCGGTGTTAAACATTGCGGCGTCCATTCGGCCGCCTTCGCTGGCAAGTCGAATCGCCGCATGGCAGTTTCTGCACTGTTCGGGTTCTTCTGGCTTCATGCGTTCAGGCGTTGGGCCAAAAGGGGCAATAGCTGTTCACACGACCCTTCAATCTTCAAATCCAGAAGCTCATCCGCCCGGGTCTTGCCCAGGTTGATCGCAATCAACGGCTTGCCCTGATCCACCACGGCGCGGCACAGACGAAACGCCGAGTACGCCATCAACGACGAGCCGACCACCAACAACCCCGCCGCTTGCTCGACTGTTGCCATGGCTTTGGCGGCCGTGGCCTGCGCGACGTTTTCGCCAAAAAACACCACGTCCGGCTTCATCCGTTCTCCGGCGCAATGGGGGCAGCGGGGCACCTGAAAGCGTGCTTCGAACGCCGAATCGAGCAAGGTGTCGCCATCCGGTGCCTGCACCGCGTCGACACCGGCGAGATAGGGATTCTGGGATTCCATCAACTGCTGGATCGAATCGCGCTCGCTGCGCTTTCCGCAATCCAGGCACAACACCCGATGCAGGCTGCCGTGGAGTTCGATCACGTCGTGGCTGCCGGCCTGATCGTGCAGGGTGTCGACGTTCTGGGTGATCAACGCGGTGATTTGCCGGGTGCTTTGCAAGCGGGCGAGGGTGTCGTGGGCCACGTTCGGTTGCGCCAGGCGCACCCGTGGCCAGCCAAGCATCGCCCGCGCCCAGTAACGTCGGCGCGATTCCGGCGCCGAGAGAAATTCCTGATACATCATCGGTTGACGGCCACGGCGCACGCCCTGGTTGTCGCGATAGTCGGGAATGCCCGACGGTGTGCTGATACCGGCCCCGGTCAGGACTGCAAACGGCTCGTCGGCCATGAGTTGTCGTAGCCGGTCGAGTTGTTCGCGGATCTGGCGGTCGAGCATGTTCAATACTCTGCGAAACGTTGTGTCTTCAGACTAGCATTTGCCGAGCATGACGCGATCGGCCGCGAAACAAGTGCACTGTTTGAGGCCGCCTTCGCCGGCAAGCCGGCTCCTACAGGTCATCATGCCCGGCCAAGGGGCTTTTCGTATGCGCGGCCTTCAATCGTGGGCTCTTCGTAGGCGCTGGCGTGCCAGCGAAGAGGGCCTCCAGATCGATGCATGATTTGAGGTCGCCTTCGCCAGCAAGCCGGCTGTTACAAGGGTCGGCTATTTACGTGCCTCCAGAATCAGGTTGAACGGCGTTTGCGTGGCCCGGCGCAAACTCGAGAAACCGGCTTCGTCGAACACCTTGCGCAATCGCGCTTCGCCCGCTTGGGCACCCAGCCCGAGGCCGACTTCCTGTGACAGCGAGTTCGGTGTGCAGATAAAGGTCGAGGCGGCATAGAACAACCGGCCGACCGGGGTGATGTTGTCGTCCAGCGAGTCGTTGGCGAACGGCTCCACCAGCAACACCGTGCCATCGGGTTTCAACGCGTCATAAGCGTGTTTGGCCGCGCCGACCGGGTCACCCATGTCATGCAGGCAGTCGAAATAGCAGACCAGGTCATAGTCGTCGCCGGGGAAGCTTTTCGCGGTGCCCTGGAAGAATCGGGCCCGATTGCTCACGCCGCCTTCTTCAGCGCGCTGGGTCGCTACGGTGACGGAAGGTGCGTGGTAATCGAAACCGACGAAGCGCGAATCCGGGAACGCCTGGGCCATGATCACCGTCGAGGCACCATGGCCGCAGCCGATGTCCGCCACTTTCGCCCCGGCCTCGAGTTTGGCCACCACGCCGTCCAGCGCCGGTAGCCATTCGGCGATCAGGTGTGCCTTGTAGCCTGGGCGGAAGAATCGTTCAGTACCGCTGAACATGCACGGATGGTGATCGCCCCAGGCCAGGGCGCCGTTGCCGCGCATAGCGTTGATCAGTTTGTCCTTGTCATGGAAAAACGATGCGACCACGCCGATACCTCCGGCGATGTAGACCGCAGAGTCTTCGATGGCCAAGGCCAGGGCTTGTTCTTCGGGGAGGCGGAACTGGCCGTCGGTGTGTTCCATATAGCCGGAAGCGGCGTGGGCGCTGAGCCATTCGCGTACCAGTCGCGGGTTGCAGCCGGTTTTTTCGGCAAGGGCTTCAGGGCTGATCGGCTGGCTGTCGGCCATGGCCCGGTACAGGCCCAGTTCTTCGCCGAGGATGACATTGGCGAGCATCGCCGCGCCGCCCATGTCACTCACCAGCTTGCCCATGAAATCATTGAGTCTGGCCTCGTCCATCACGTGTGCTCCTTCAGCAGGATCACGGTCCAGAGGCTTTTTTCGAGGCATTCGCCTTTGGGCGGTGGTCGTGGGAATGAACAGGACGATTTGCTCATCCTGCGTGCATTGAGTTTAGTTCGGGCGCTGTGCTGCGCGGGCTTGAGCGACGAAAGCGACAATGCTTTGACCGCCACCGAACCCTGTAGGAGCGAGCCTGCTCGCGAAGGACTCAAGAGCGCTGCGTTAACTCAGGAGACATGCGTCACCGTTAACGACCATCGCGAGCAGGCTCGCTCCTACAGGGGAATGGTGGTGTGTGAATCTGCGTGCATGGAGATTAGTTCGGGCGTTGTGCTGCACGGGCTTGAGCGAATGCTTTGACCGCCACCGAACCCTGTAGGAGCGAGCCTGCTCGCGATGGACTCAAGAGCGCTGCGTTAACTCAGGAGACATGCGTCAGCGTTAACGACCATCGCGAGCAGGCTCGCTCCTACAGGGGAATGGTGGTGTGTATCGCTGTGTATCCAGGCCGTCGCCGGACACAGTGCCTTGAGTTATGGGCACTGCCAAACACAGTCGAGATACAGGATGTCGATTAACTGTGCCTCAAGGCGGGCAACGGCTCGCATCCCTGAACACTGTGCGAGATCGACACCATGCAAACTCCCATCAACTCGAAAGCCAGCGTTGGCCTTGGCCTGCGTCGCGGCTTGATGAAAGACCTGCAAGCCGCCCCGACCGGCGATTTTGATTTTCTGGAAGTGGCACCCGAAAACTGGATCGGCATCGGCGGCGCCCACGGTGCAGCATTGCGGGCCCTGGCCGAGCGTTATCCGTTGTCCTGCCATGGCTTGTCCCTGTCTCTGGGCGGGCCGTCGCCACTGGATGTTAAGTTTTTGCAGGAAATCCGGGGTTTTCTCGATCACTACAACGTGCCCCTGTACAGCGAACACCTGAGTTACTGCAGCGATGACGGACACCTGTACGACCTGTTGCCGTTGCCCTTTACCGAAGAGGCGGTGCACCACGTCGCCGGGCGAATTCGCCAGACGCAGGATATTCTCGGGCGGCGGCTGGCGGTGGAAAACGTCTCTTACTACGCCGCCCCGCAGCAGGATATGGACGAAGTGACGTTCACCAATGCGGTTTTGCGCGAGGCCGACTGCGACCTGTTACTCGACGTCAATAACGTCTACGTGAACTCGACCAACCATGGGTTTGACCCGCAGGCGTTTCTCGCGGGCATCGATTCGAACCGGGTGGTGGCCATGCACATCGCCGGGCACTTCGACGAGTCCGACACCCTGAAAATCGACACCCATGGTGCTTCGGTCAAACCGGCAGTCTGGTCATTGCTGGCTCAGGCATACACACGGTTCGGTGCGCAACCGACCTTGCTGGAGCGGGATTTCAACATTCCTGCATTCACGGAGCTGGCGACGGAATTACAGACCATCCGCCGTTTGCAGGAGAGGGCTTGAACCGTGGCAAATCACTCTTTGCATCAACAGCAAATCGCCATGGGCCAATATGTGCGTGACCCCGAACATTGTGCTCCGCCAGCCGACATGGACCCTGTGCGGGCACAGGTGTATCGCGATCTGGTGTTTGCCAACCTGTCGTCGCTGCTCAGCGGCACTTTTCCCGTATTGGTGAAAATTCTGGGCGATGAACGCTGGCGTTCGCTGGTGCGGATTTTTCTGCGTGACTATCGGGCTCGCACACCAAAATTTGCAGAAATTGCCCAGGAGTTTGTCGAGTTTCTTGCAGTTGATCCCAAGGCTTTGGCTGATGGGCTTTGGCCGCCATTCATGGTGGAGCTCGCCCATTACGAGTGGGTGGAGATGGCGCTGCAACAGTCCGATGCCGAGCCTTTACCGGCCACCAGTGCCTTGTTGTTGCTGGATCGGCCCCTGCGGATTTCGCCGCTGGCTTGGCCGTTAGGTTATGACTGGCCGGTACAGCGGGTCGGTCCCGCTTATCAGCCGCACGTGCTGCCTGACCAGCCATCTTTGCTCCTGGTGCGCCGGACGGAGGACTGGAGCGTGAAGTTTTGCGCGTTGAGTCCGCTGGCGTGGCGGTTGTTGCAGCGGATCGGGGAGTTACCTGAACTCACTGGGCGTGAACATTTGCAGGGCTTGGCGGTAGAGGCGGGGCAGGAGGGTTCTTCAACGTTTTTCGAGGGCGGGCTGGGGTTATTGAAAATGTTGCATTTCGACGCGGTGGTAGGGATTGTTTGACCTTGGTCACCGCATCGCAGCAAAGGCAGCCTTGCGTCTTGCACCGTCCGTCAAGACGCTTTCGCCGGCAAGCCGGCTCCTACACGATTTTTTCTACTTCGCCGCCTTGTGTCCCGGCAATCTGAGCTGCGCGCACAACCCCCCACCTTCACGATTGCTCAAGGTCAACGACCCACCAATCGCCATCGCCAATTGCTGGGCAATCGCCAACCCCAACCCCGTGCCGCCGGTGTTGCGGTTGCGTGAATTTTCCACGCGGTAGAAGGGCTCCATGACTTGCTTCAATTCTTCTTCGGCAATGCCCGGGCCGCGGTCCATGATGTTGACCGAGAGGCTACCGTCGGCCAGGTTTTCCACATTCAACTCTGCGGCACCGGCAAATTTCAGCGCGTTGTCCGTCAGGTTGACCAACACCCGGCGCAGGGCATGGGGGCGGGTGTCGATGATGGCGGCGCACTTGCCGGCAAGCTGCACGTCCTTGCCCATGTCTTGATAGTCGAATACCAGGCTGTCGAGGAACGCGTCCAGGTCGATGCGCCGGCTTTCTTCGGTGGCGCCGTGGATGCTGCGGGCGTAGGCCACGCCTTCGCGAACCAGGTGTTCCATTTCGCCCAGGTCGTTCCAGAGTTTGTCTTTTTCGCTGGAGTCGTCCATGAACTCGGCGCGCAGTTTCATCCGGGTGATGGGGGTTTGCAGGTCGTGGGAGATCGCCGCCAGCAGTTGCATGCGTTCTTTCAAATAAGCCGCAATGCGCGCCTGCATCGCATTGAAGGCTTTGGCGGCGTGGGCGACTTCAGTCGGGCCTTTTTCGTCCAGGAGCACCGGGTGAGCGTTGGGGTCCAGGGTTTCGACGGCATTGGCCAGGCGGGTGAGGGGGCGGATCGCGATTCTCACGGCCAGCCAGGTGCAGGCGATCAGCAGGGCCAGTTGCCCCAGCAGCACCACGGGCAACCACGGCGACAGAGGCACCATCGACGGGCGAACGTCGATGGTCAACGGGCTGCCGTCTGCGAGTTTCAGATGCACCTGAAAGTGTTTTTTCGGCCCGGGAATATCGGTGAACGTCATTGGGTAGTCATGCCCGATGGCGTCTTTGATCGAGGCCATCGCGATGGGCGCGTTGGGCATGTCCGCCCCCATGGGCGTACCCGGTACGCCCTCGTTGAGCAGATAGCTGTAGTTGCGTCGCTCCAGCTGTTGCAGCCAGCTGGCGCGCTCCTCGGCAGGCAGGCGGTCGAGAATGGCGATGGAGGTCGAGACGTCGGTTTCGAGGTTGCCGAGCATGGTGTTTTTCGACGTTTCGTAGCGCTCGTAGTACTGCGCGCCGAAGGACAGCGCCTGGGCGAGGATCAGGCCGATCAGGAAGATCAGCGACAGCCGCGAGGCCAGGGTGCGTGGCCAGCGCATCGACAGCGTCATGCAGAGTCACCGAGTATTTCCACCGGCAGGGAAAACACGTAACCCTCGCTGCGTACGGTCTTGATGTAGGCCGGTTCACGGGCGTCGTCCAGCAGGCGCTGGCGCAGGCGGCTGACCAGCAGGTCGATGGAGCGATCGAACAGGTCGGCGTCGCGGCCCTGGGTCAGGTTCAGCAATTGATCGCGATTGAGCACCCGTTGCGGATGGTCGAGGAACACCCTCAGCAGGCGATATTCCGCACCGCTCAAGGCCACCATGGTGCCGTCGCCGTCGAGCAGGTGACGCGCTGATGTATCCAGGCGCCAGCGTCCGAAGGCCAACAGGCGCCCGGCTTCGGTGACCACCAGGTTCGGCGGCAGCATGCGTGTGCGCCGCAGCACGGCGTTGATGCGCGCCAGCAGTTCGCGGGCGGCGAAGGGCTTGACCAGGTAATCGTCGGCGCCCATTTCCAGGCCGATGATGCGGTCGGTTTCATCGTTGCGCGCAGTGAGCATCAGGACCGGCGTGGCCTTGTGTTTGCCGGCGCGCAACTCGCGGCACAGCAGCAGGCCATCGTCCCCCGGCATCATGATGTCCAGCACGATCAGGTCCACCGGCGTGGTTTCAAGGAAGGCGCGCATCTGTCGGCCATCGGCAACGACGGTGGTGCGCAGGCCGTTCTTCTTCAGGTAGTTGCCCACCAGTTCACGGATCTCGCGGTCATCGTCAACGATGAGGATGTGATCGACATGCTCCATTTGGCCAAGCCTCTGAAAGTGGGAGTGTGCACAGTCTATCGAGCCTTGGTTCGCTCGCCTGCGGCCCTTTGTATTGCAGTGTATCGGGTCGGTCGATGGATACACGGGGAGGCAAAAACGCGGTTTTCCACGGGTTTTGTATCGCTCTGTATCCCGCCCCGGTCCTGATACGTACCGATTTATCCGCGCCGATTCCCGACACATACGGGATACCTCGCAGGCTTTAAATGAGTTCCATCGAGGCAAGCCCGGACGCCTCGGACCAACGAACCATCGAGCCATCAAAATCCTGAGGTAACCGCCATGAACACCAAAGCCGTCTACGCCGCTTGCCTGTTTGCCGCACTGAACATCTGCACCTTGTCAGCCCGTGCGCAAGCCGATGTCACCCCGCAAACCTACACCTACGGCACGCATCTGGACATCAAGAAAGTGCTGTCGCTGACCGAGGACGCCTCGCCGTCCTGCGGCGTCGTGAATGCCCAGCTGACTTACCTGGATTCCCAGAGCAAAACCCAGGTCCTGGACTATCGCAAGTTTGCCGACCACTGCAACTCGGACAACTGAGTGCCGCGCCTTTTTTCCCTTTGATACAGGAAGACCCGCATGAATAACCTCACCCGCTTTTTGACCGCTATCGCGTTTTCTGTCGCCGGCGCTGCCGCCCATGCCAATGCTGGCGTTGAACAGGATGCGTGCGCCAGCAGCATTTGCTTCCAACTGACGCCGATGATGCAGAACGGTGATCACGGCTTCCTCGCCCAGGACGGTGCCAGCCGCACGCCCCAGGGGCAGATGCAGGAAGAACAAACGGCCTGACGCCGAACACGATTCTGAGGAGCACACTGGCCCCCTGCAGGAGCGAGCCTGCTCGTGATGGCATCTGCACATTCAACCTCGTCATTGACTGACAGTGCGCTATCGCGAGCAGGCTCGCTCCTGCAGGGGGGCGCGGATGGTCTCTCGCTCGCTTACAAGGTGAACCCCATGTTACTCATCGCTTTCCTGGGCGGCCTGTTGACCGTCCTCAGTCCTTGCATCCTCCCGGTTGTGCCGTTCCTGTTTGCCGGGGCTGACCGTACGCGTGTATCAATACTGCTCACCCTTGGCGGCATGGTCCTGACCTTCGCCCTGATTTCCAGCCTGGCGGTGGTCAGCAGTGAGTGGGTGATCCAGGCCAACAATACCGGCCGTCATGTGGCGCTGATCGTGATGGTGCTGTTTGCCTTGTCGCTGATTTCGGCGCGAGTCGCTGACGGGCTGGCGCGTCCGTTCGTACTGCTGGGCAATCGCCTCAATCCGAACACCGGCAAAATCTGCGGCCCGTTGAGTTCAATCATGATCGGTGTCGCCACCGGACTGCTCTGGGCACCTTGCGCGGGGCCGATCCTCGGGGTGATCCTCACCGGCGCCATGCTGCAAGGTGCGAACGCCCACACCAGCCTGTTGCTGCTGGCCTATGGCGCGGGCAGTGCCTTGTCACTCGGCGCGCTGATCTTTGCCGGTCGCAGCCTGGTCAATCGCCTGAAACCTTCGATTGCGCTCACCGGCTGGCTTCGACGTGGCACCGGGTTGGCGGTGCTGGCCGGTGCTGCGGTGATTTCCACTGGGGCAGGCGACGTGCTGCTGGCCAACACCTCTTCCGAAAGGGGCAGCCGTGTCGAAAAAAGCGTGCTGGAAAGCGTGCCGAAAGTCGTCGATTACTTCGTCAGCAAGGTCAAGGCAGACAGCGCCATGGATAATGGCCGGGCGGTGCCGTCACTGTCCGGCGCCGTGCAATGGCTCAACTCGCCAGCGCTGAGCAACGAGTCGCTCAAAGGTAAGGTAGTGCTGGTGGACTTCTGGACCTTCGACTGCATCAACTGCAAGCACACCTTGCCGTACGTGAAGGACTGGGCGAAAAAATACGCGAAGGATGGCCTGGTGGTGATCGGCGTGCACACACCGGAATACGGTTTTGAGCGCATCGTCGACAACGTCAAGGCCAAGGTGCAGGAATACGGCATCACCTACCCGGTGGCGATCGACAACAACTATGCGATCTGGCGCAACTTCGACAATCAGTACTGGCCGGCTCACTACCTCATCGATGCCAAGGGCCAGGTGCGCTACACCCACTTCGGCGAAGGCAGTCATGACGATCAGGAGAAGATGATTCAGCAGCTGCTGGAGGAAGCAAAGGCCGGCGCTCCGGCAGTTTGATGCGATGCTTCAATGGCTCATCGGCGCGGCGTCGTGGGCCGTTGTTTTTTTCTCCTGATTGCGCCGCCACGCAGCCGGCGGCGCGCCGTACTCACGACGGAAGGCGCGACTGAACGCAGTGTCCGTCTGGTAACCCACTTCCTCGGCAATGCGCATCAACGAACTGTTGCTGCTGCGCAACAGATTGGCCGCCAGCAACATGCGCCATTGCGTCAGGTACTGCATCGGTGAAACCCCCACCAGTTGCTGGAAACGTTCGGCCAGCACCGATCGGGACGTGCCGGCGGTGCGGGCCAGTTCTTCGAGCGTCCAGGCGTGACAGGGCTTTTTGTGCAAGGCATCGAGGGCCGCGCCGACAATCCGGTCGCGCACACCGGCCAGCCACCCGGTGCGTCCTTCGCCTTGTTCGCTCATGTACAGGCGCAGGACCTCGATGAACAAAACCTCCGCCAGTTTCGCCAGCACGCCTTCGCCGCCGGGTCGCGGCGAGCGGGCTTCGGCGAGGGCATAACGCACTGAAGATTCGAGCCAGATACCGGCGTTCGAGCCGCGCACATTGACCCGCACCACGGGCGGCAAGCCGGTCAGCAGTATGCCGGCCAACCGCGCGTCGCACGCCAGGTAGCCACACACCAGGCGCGTGATCGCGCCGCCACCGCCGTGGCTGAGTTGCCGGGGTCGACGCGCCAATACCTCGTCCAGCCGAGCGCCTTTGGCAGGGGGCAAGCCCGGTTGCGAGCACATGCGATGGGCGTCCCCTTGAGGAAACACCACGACGTCACCGGCGCTCAAGAGCAGGGGCGGCTGATCACCGAGTTCGACGTAACACTCGCCCTCGGTAATCAGGTGAAAGATCACCACCCGTTCGGCACCGGGTTCGAGAAAGGGGGCGGCCGTTTCAGCGCTGGGCGACTGGTAACACCAGGGCGCAGTGAACCTGGCGTTGATGAAGATCGCGCCGACCAGATGCACGACGCGCAGGGTCTGAGACAGGGCGTCCATGGGTATTTCCCGTGCAGGAGATTTCCGATTGTGAGCGCGTTGCGGCGCAACATGAAATCTCCGGACGATCGGGCAGGGTTGGCCGACGATCGGACAGGACGCCAACCGGCGTCAGCGCGATAGTTGGCCTGCAGGGTCATACCGGTCCTGTCATCCATAACAAGAAATGAGAGGTTGCCATGCCGAAGTTCGTCATCGAACGCGAGATTCCAGGCGCCGGAGCATTGTCGGAAAGGGATTTGAAAGCCGCCTCGCAAAAGTCCTGCCGTGTATTGCGCGATTTGCCCGAGGTGCAGTGGTTGCAAAGCTACGTCACCGGTGACCGGTTGTACTGCGTGTACATCGCGCCGAACGAAGATCTCATCCAGGAACACGCGAGGTTGAGCGGTTTTCCAGCCAGCCGCGTTTCCCGGGTCATGAATATTATCGATCCCACGACGGCGGAATAGTCCCTCGTCACTCGATTCATGTGTCCACGCAGAGACCGTTTTCATGAGTACACCCATTGATCTCACTGCCCTGAAAAACCGCCAGATGGCCTCCTGGGCCAGCGGCGACTATGCCGTGATCGGTACCACCTTGCAGATTGTCGGCGAACAACTGGCCGAAGCCTGCGACCTGTTGTGCGACGAGCGCGTGCTGGACGTCGCGGCGGGCAACGGTAACGCCACACTCGCCGCTGCGCGTCGCGGTTGCCGGGTCACGTCCACCGATTATGTCGGTGCCTTGCTTGAACGGGGTGAAGACCGCGCCCGCGCAGAGCATCTGAATGTCAGCTTTCAAGTGGCTGATGCCGAAGCCTTGCCCTTCGAGGACGGCAGTTTCGATGCTGTGCTGTCCACTTTCGGCGTGATGTTTACGCCTGATCAGGCCAAGGCCGCGTCGGAGCTGGCGCGAGTCTGTCGGCCGGGAGGCCGGATCGGTCTGGCCAACTGGACACCGGACGGCTTTGTCGGTCAGATGTTCAAGATCCTTGGCCAGCACCTGCCGCCACCCCCCGGCGCACAACCGCCCTCGCGATGGGGCACCGAGGCCTGGCTGCACGAGCATTTCGACGAGCGCGCATTTTTGCTTCAGGTCACCCGCCGCACCTTCAATTTTCGCTATCGTTCGGCCGCGCATTTCATCGACACTTTTCGCAGCTGGTACGGTCCGGTGCACAAGGCCTTCGCGGCACTGCCACCCGAGGGCGGCAAGGCACTGGAAGCGGATATGACGCAGTTGTTGAACCATCAGAACCGGGCAGGCGACAAGTCACTGGTGGTGCCCAGTGAATACCTGGAGGTGGTGATTACCCGGCGTTGATGAGGCGAAAATCCCTGTAGGAGCGAGCGTGCTCGCGATGGACTCAAGAACGCCGCGTTGAGCCAGTAAACGCGCGTTATCGTTAACGACCATCGCGAGCAAGCTCGCTCCTGCACTGTAAAAGTACGCTAATTAATCTGCGCGCCTCGAGGCTAGGTCTTCGGCGATTGGTCAAACCATTCCAGTGCCGTGCGCCAGACGCAAATCCCCAGGAAATAGGCCGACATCAACAGCCAGAGTCCCATCACCAGCGGGTTGATGAGCGGATGGTTGATCACCAGTGACAAGCTGCACAACAGCCAGACGGCGGTCACGGCAATGTTGATCGGCATGAAGCGGCGCACGCGAAACGGGTGCAGAAACTTCATTCGGGTGACCGTCAGCAGGGCCAGGCCAATGACGCTGAGAAAGGTGATCCACGGTGTCGGTTCGATGATGTACAGGCACAGGGCAACGACATTCCAGGCCGCGGGGAAACCCTGGAAATAGTTGTCCTGGCTTTTCATGTGGACGTTGCAGAAGCAGAACAGCGACGACACCAGAATCAACGACACGGTCAGCAGCAGGGTGTAATCCGGCAGTGGGATATAACGGTAGATGAACAGCGCGGGGATGAACACGTACGTCAGGTAGTCGATCACCAGATCGAGGATCGATCCATCGAAACTCGGCAACACCGACTGCACATTGACCTTGCGCGCCAGGGCTCCGTCCAGTCCGTCGACGATCAGCGCAACGCCCAGCCACAACAGGCAATGGGTCGGCTGATTGTCGAGTAGAGCCAGGGTCGCGAGGAAGGCCGTGACCACGCCCGTGGCGGTGAAACCATGGGCGCCCCAGGCTTTGAGCCTGGCGATGTGTAGAGTCGAAATCACAGGGGCGTTCTCCAGAAAATGCAGCCGGCCAGTCATCAGCCTTTATAAGCGCAGGCGACGGCAAACCGGGTCGGGTTGCAGGTATCGACCGGAAATCCGGGGATAAGGTTCACCTGCTGTGAACCCTGGCTACAGGGCGAGTCAGCCAAACGGTGGTGGCACATTTGCCGACGAGGACTATTGTTGGCTGACTGGATCCAACCCTTCAAAGAGGACGAGGTCATGAACACCAGTGATCTGCTCGAACAATTACTGCGAGGAGCCGGCCAGGGCTCCATGGCACAACAAGGCGGCGGTGGCGCGTCGGCTCAAGGTGGGCTCGGCGATTTGGGTGGGTTGCTCGGCGGGCTGTTGGGTGGCGGCGCTGGTGCTCCCGGCGGCAGCGGCGCTGGCCTGGGCGACTTGCTCGGCGGTTTGCTCGGTGGCGGTTCACCGATGGGCGGGGCAGCGCAAACCCGCTCCGGTAGCGGCACCAATTATGCGGCGCTGGCGTCTCTGGGGATGATGGCGTTCCAGGCGTATCAGGCCTGGCAGCGCAGTCAGGCATCGGCGCCACAAGAGGCGCCGCGCACCGTTGACCTGTTGGCCGGTCCGCAAGTCGAAGAACATAGCCATGCGATCCTGCGGGCCTTGATCGGCGCGGCTAAAGCCGATGGTCGATTTGATGATGCCGAGAAGCAGATGATCAATGCCGAAATCGCACGCCACACCGATGACCCGCAATTGCAGCAATGGCTCGACGATGAATGCGCCAAACCACTGGACCCCGCTGAGGTCGCGCAGTCGGCGACGGATTCAGGCATGGCCGCGGAAATGTACCTGGCCAGCGTCATGTTGGTAGATGACCAGCAGGACGCCGAGCGCGGTTATCTGGATGAGTTGGCGGCCGCGTTGGGCATCGAGCCGGACCTGCAAGTGCATCTTGAGCAACAGGCCAAGGGCAAGCCGGTGTAGATGCCGTTTTGATGCTTGCCTTGTTCCACAGGGTACGTTGAGCAAAGAATCAGAATCAAAGGATCGCAGCCTGCGGCAGATCCTGCGCAGATTGATATTCTGCGCAGGTTGCGATCATTTGCGCCTGGCTCTCCAGCCATTGAATATTTACCGAAGCCCAACTCCGTAGGCGTGATGATTGGACAATGGGGCTATGGAGGCGGAGCTATTGGCGCTGGTCACAGGGTTCATCGTTTTTCTGCCTTGAAGTGGCCAGAAGGCATTACTGGGAGTCGTCGACCAATAGAGGTGATTAGGCATCGGCCAGCGCGAGCTATAGGTCTGGTAAATTTCATACAGTTCCTCGTAACTGGGGAGTCGGCATCCAGCCTGGCTGGCTGTTGCATTGATACCTGCCCAGTTGCCGCTCGAGAGTCCTATGCAATGAATCACCCCCGTCACTGTCACCTGGTAACTCAAGGACTGGTTGGCCGCATCCCTCACCGTAATGGTTGCGGTTCCTCTGCCTCTGACCGTGACCAGTCCTGTTCCATCCACAACGGCAACCGCCGGATGACTGGAGAAATAGCTGTAGTTCGGTTGACCGCCTGACGCCCGATGATGCACGGATGTTCCCGGACCAAAATTTGGAAGTACCTCGGGGTTTCCAGGAATGAGGTAGATCTTTCCACTCAGCGTCACCGGATTGGTATTGAATTGCAGTGGCGGTATCGGCGATACAACCTTGAACACGCGAGTATTTGAAACCTGCCCGGTCGTGACTGCTCTCGCCGTTATAGAGTGGTCCCCAAGGGCAACGGCAAGTGTCGTGCTCCAGGTGGTGCCGCTGGCGGCAACTGTATGTTTGGGCGTGCTGAAATCGTAAATCTGCACCTGATGACCGGACGTAACGCTGCCCGTCAGGCTGACCGTGGTGCTTTTGGTTTGCCCACCGTTTTGCACTTCGCCTTCGTCGCCTCTCACAGAGGTAAGGGTGGGCGCAACCTGTTCAGCAATGGTAAAGGTTCTTGGCGCGCTCTCGATCGGGCTGACCTCGTACAGTGCTTTGGCCGTCATGCTGTGTGGACCGACTGCCAGACCGCTCGCGCTGCTACTCCATTCACCGCTGGCCGCGACATTGACCTCCGAGCCGATGGGTGAGCCATTGTCGTGAATCCGAACTTTTTCGCGAGGGGTGGCACGGCCTTTGAGATTCACCGTTCTGTCATAAATGGTCCCCGATACCGGGCGGCCCTGGGAGTCGGTGATTTCAGTGATGGTCGGTGAAACATGCGCCGCGACGGAAAAGACGCGCTCACCAGAGACAGGCTCGTTGCCATACAATCCCTTGGCCGTCAGTTTGTATGATTTCAACGTCAGATTGTTGAAGTCCCAGGTCCAATCACCGTTGGCATCGACGGGGCGCTTGATCAGTAAAGCGCTGTCGTCCCTCAGCTCGATCTCTTCATTTTTGCTGGCTTTTCCGCTCAGGGTCACGCTGCGGTAATACGTCGTTGCGCCGTTGGCCACATCGCCTCTGATGTCGGTGACCCTGGAAATGGTCGGGGTCACTGCCTGCGCCACGACGAAGGTGCGTAGCGGGCTGGAAATGGGGTCGACGTCGTACAGGGCTTTTGCCGTCAGGCGGTAAGTCTTGACCGTCAGGCTGTTGTAGCGGAATTCCCACATGCCTTTACCGTCAACGTCGAGGGTGATGATCGGCGTGGTGCCGTCCAGCAGTTGAACCTTCTCGCCTGCACTGGCATCGCCTTCAATGAACACGCTGTTGTCATAGGTCATCTCACCTTCTGCCAGCGGCCCCTTGGAGTCGGTTACCGAACGGATGACGGGGGTCATCGCAAAATCGACGGTGAAACTCCATTCATTGCTCGACACCGGGTCGGCGTCGTATTTGGCCTTGGCCGTGATGCGGTAGAGCTTCTCCGTGAGTTTGCCGATCAGACGGCTCCAGACGCCGTTGTCGCCGACGGGGGCCGTGCCCATCGATGCGGAATCTGCGTCGAACAGTTCGATGGTTTCGCCCCGTGTCGCGGTGCCCGTGACCGTGACTTCGTCATCGCGGGTCATGCCCCCGTCAGGCACGTCCCCGCGAATGCCCTCGACCTTGGTGATGACCGGCGTCAGATAGTCATAGCGGGTTCTGACGGTCAGCGGCAATAACGGGAATTCGACCGCCATGGACTCTTCGCTGGCGCCGTCAAAGGTCACTTTGCAGCGCACCGTGGCCGGCGAGGCATGGCCCAGTTTGAGCAGTTCGGTGCGCAACAGGCTTTCCTTGAGCCCGTTCTCGACCTGCGTCTGGTTGATCAGTGCACCGTCGAGCAACACGATGGTGTGAGAGGCCCCGGCAGTGGTCTTTCCTTCCAGTCGTAACCACAGGCGTTGCCCCAGGGCAATGAACGGCCACTTGTCGACAATGACCTGAGCATTACCGGCGAACTCCATCAGGTCGAGCACCTGATTGACCGCCTCGGGCACGTCAGGGCGTGGCAGTTCGTTTTCCGGGTCCTGGAACGTCAGTACATTCAGGGGCAGAGAGTCGGACTCCGTCCAGAAGTTGTAACGCTTGACGTCGTAGGTAACCATGACCAGTTTGCCGATGTTGGCTCCCACGACAGAGGCGGGTAGAGGGAACGACACACTACCGCTTTCATGCGCCGGCAGTTCCAGATCATCCGATGTGCCAGCGCCTGGGGTTCCGCGCCATTTCAAGGCAACAGTATCCAGCTCCGGATTCATCTTCGCGTATTCAACCACTACATCCACGCCATTGATTGCCTTGATGGGGTCCAGATCTGCCCCCGTGGCCTGGATCACCTTAGGTGGTGGCAATTCACCGACCAGTTCACCAATCAGCAAATTCAACGTCTGCGAGTAGCTGTACAAGCCGGTACTGGCGTGTTTGAGGGTATATCTCACCTTGACGTACTGCCCGATGCTCGGGGTGACAAAACGGGCATCGACCCGGAAAGGGACCGGTTTGCCTGCGCTGACACTCGTGATGGGAAGCCAGTCGCTGGTGCTGATGGACGAACTGATGGCGGTCCAGTAGTACCTCAGGATGTCGTCTTTGACCGTTCCCAGATACTCGACCCGCACCGTGACGTGATCGAACACCTTTGAAGGGTCCAGCACATCGTCTGGTCCTGCCTCTGGCACCTTGGGCGCCGGCAGCGTCGCCGCTATTGCCTGGACCTTGACCAGCAGGTGTTCGGACTCGCTCACCCCGTAGTACGCCGCATCGTCATTGGACACCCGGTACCAGAGGTCGAGACGGCCATTGGTGAGCACGATGATGTGCTCGCCGAGTACGTAAATGGTGATGCGTTTGTCCTTGGCGTCATTTTCGCTGACGGTGTAAGGCTCGGTATGAAGATAGGGCGTGCCGTTGGACCGGGTACCTTCCCAGATCAGTTCGACAAGGTCACCGCTGCGCATGCCCGGGTAGGTGAGATCCACGGTGGCGTACAGGTTGTCGGGTTCGAGGATATCGCCCAGCACCTCGCGAATCGTCGGCGCAGGATGCGCATACACATCGCCGATGACATCGGCGAATTCACGTTTGGATGAGAGGGGCGGACTGCCGTCTTTCTTGGTCAGCACATAAGAGGCATCGGCCGACCCCATGGCCAGAGCGCGGACTTGCGCGTACGGAATTTCAAACTCCATGATGCTGGGCACATTCTTGACGTCCTTCGACTGGGTGTTAATCAAGGGTTTGCCGGTTTGCGGCGTGCCGATCCAGGTCATGGTGACGGTATCGTCGAGCTGGAAGTCCGCCGCCTCCACCTTGATCTGAACGATGACGTCCTGTTGGTTCAACTCTTTGAGATCGATCACACCGTTGACCGACTGCTTGATAATCGGAGCGTCCAGGCGCCAGGCGCCGGCATCGACGCCTACGGTGGTTCTCTCGGACCATTTTTCCGAGAGGTTCCAGACCTCGTCATACAGCTCGTAATGCACCGGCAGCCCATTGCTGTCGCCAGCGGCCAGAATGTCAGCCTGCTCGGCGCGAACCACGATGGGCACTGTGCCGTCGACGTGCTCCTGCTCAAGCGCAAAAGGTTTGAGAAACACACTGCCCCATTTTACCTGGACCGTATCGCGCAGGGCGATGGCGGGGTAGCGCGCGATCGTCATGGGCACGCCTTTGGCCGCCCACTCGGCATCGACTCCCTGCTCTATCACCTCATCGGGCAGCTGTACGATCCCCAGTTCCGAGTGCCACGGCAAGTGCGGTTCTTTGTCGGGACCGCCCGGCAGATCGAATTTGACCCGCAAACGCAGTTTCACCGATGGGTCGTCAGGTGCCGTTTCACCCTTGCGGTGCAACAGGTAATAGCACTCCTCGATCCAGCCAGGCACGAACCGCTCGGCCTCCACAAAGAAGAAAAGTCGCTTATCGACTTCGTCTGCCAACACGGTGTGGTCGAATACTGTTACAGCGTCCAGAAAGACGGTGACGGTGTCGTCTTCCTGCATGCCAAGCCACGGATTGATGGCGCATATCACCCCCTTCTCGCTGTCTTCGACCACTGCCTTGCTGATGCCGCCATCACCGTCGACGATCGGTCTGGTCATGCCCGCGATTGTCAGGGCACCCAGTGCGAGCGTGCTCTGGGCATCATCGAAGGAAAAATACAGGTAAGGGCGAAAAGCGGTCATGGTGAGCTCCTTGTTCGGCAAGATTTGGCGGCTTCGGACGCCAGGTTCATGGAGACGATTGGGCATGACGGCGGCGAAATTGACTACTGTCACAAATGACAGGTGGAGTGGTTTTTTCGACGAATGGTAGAGGGTGTCGGCCCGTCCGTCCGGGCGCTTTCAATGTCGATGGAATTATTCTTCCCGGGGTTTGCTCTGCTGTTTTAGAGAGACGTTCTGATTCAACGTCTTGGCGCCAGCAGCAGGTGAGCCATGACCCTAAACCTCGATGACTACAACCGCATGCGCGACTTCTCGGCGACGTCCGAGCCCGCCGCCGTCAAGCGCAAAGGCAAGAAATCGGCCCATGCGTTGCAGTTCTGCATCCAGAAGCATGACGCATCGCACCTGCATTACGACTTTCGCCTGGAACTCGATGGCGCTTTGAAGAGCTGGGCGGTGCCCAAGGGGCCGTCGCTGGATCCCAAGGTCAAGCGCCTGGCCGTGCATGTCGAAGATCATCCCCTGGAGTACGCGACTTTCGAGGGCAGCATTCCCGAAGGCCATTACGGCGCGGGCGATGTGATCGTCTGGGACCGTGGTGTCTGGATTCCCCAGGACGATCCCGCCGAAGCCTATGCCAAAGGACGGCTCAAATTCGAACTGCAGGGGGAGAAACTCGGCGGCCTGTGGAACCTGGTGCGCACGCACATGCCGGGCAAGAAAGAACAGTGGTTTCTGATCAAGCATCAGGACGCTGCCGCCAAGCCGCACAGTGACTATGACGTGCTGGTTGCCGAGCCCGACAGCGTGCTCAGTGATCGCACCCTCATCAGCAAACAACCGAAAGCGGCGGGCAAACCCAAGTCGATCAAGAAACCAAAGGCGAGCGTTACCAAGGAAAAATCGCCACAGCTGTCCGGGGCGCACAAGGCCAGACTGCCGGCTCAGATCAAGCCTGAACTGGCGACGCTCGTTGAAAAAGTCCCGGACGGTTCATGGAGCTATGAGATCAAGTTCGACGGCTACCGGATCATGGCTCGCATTGAGCATGACCAGGTCAAACTCATCACGCGCAATGGCCACGACTGGACCCACAAGCTGCCCAGACAAGCCGAGGCGTTGGCCGCGCTGGGCCTCGAATCGGCTTGGCTCGACGGCGAGATGGTGGTGGCGGACGAGCACGGCGTGCCCGACTTCCAGGCCCTGCAAAACGCCTTCGATTCCGGCCGCAGCGGCAACATCGTCTACTACCTGTTTGACCTGCCTTACCTCAATGGCGTGGACCTGCGCGAAGTGCCCGTCGAAGAACGCCGGGCAGCGTTGGCGACGGTCCTCAAGCCCTGTGACGATCCGTTGCTGCGCTTCTCCGAGTCTTTTGCCGAAGAGCCACAGGCCTTGCTCAATAGTGCCTGTCAGATGCGCATGGAAGGCCTGATCGGCAAGCGGCTGGGATCGGCTTACGTGTCCCGGCGCAGCAGCGACTGGATCAAGCTCAAGTGCAAGCATCGACAAGAGTTCGTCATCGTCGGATTCACTGATCCAAAAGGTTCGCGCAATGCCTTTGGGGCGCTGCTGTTGGGGCTGCACGACCGCGACAGCGGTGAGTTGCGCTATGCGGGGAAGGTTGGCACCGGTTTCAACGAGACGACCCTGCAAAGCATTCATCGACAACTCAAGCCGCTACAGACGAAAAAACCGACAGTGGTCAACCCGCCGAGTGGGTTCGAGGCCAAGGATGTGCACTGGCTAAAGCCCACACTACTGGCCGAAGTGGCCTTCGCCGAAATGACCAGGGACGGTTCGGTGCGCCATGCGGTATTCCATGGTTTGCGCGATGACAAACCCGCCAAAGATGTCACCGAGGAGCGTCCAAAAACCGTGAAAACGTCCTCCGCGAAAAAAATCGGCGCCGCGAAACCAGCTGCCGCTGCCCGTAAAGTCGAACCCGCACCGTCACAAATCGGACTCGATGAAGGCAAGGTGCGCATCACTCATCCAGACCGGGTGATCGACGCCAGCAGCGGCACCACCAAAGTTCAACTGGCGCAGTATTACGCCAGTGTCGCCGAATGGATTCTGCCCGAGCTCAAGGACCGCCCGGTGGCGCTGGTCCGGGCACCGGACGGCATCGCCGGCGAACTGTTTTTTCAGAAAAACGCCGAGCGCCTCGCGATTCCCGGTATTACCACCCTGGACAAAGACCTCACTGGCCAGCCGATCATGATCATCAACAGCGCCGAAGCGCTGATCGGTGCGGTGCAGATGAGCACTGTGGAATTGCACACCTGGAATGCGACCGCGGACAACCTCGACAAGCCGGACCGCTTTGTCCTCGACCTCGACCCGGACCCCGCATTGCCATGGAAACGCATGGTTGAAGCGACTCAGTTGACGCTGTCGGTGCTCGATGAATTGGGGCTCAAGGCCTTTTTGAAAACCAGTGGCGGCAAGGGCATTCACATCGTGGTGCCACTGACCCGCAAGTTGGGATGGGACGAGGTCAAGGCGTTCAGCCACGCGATTGTCCGTCACATGGCCAAGTTGCTGCCGGAACGATTTTCGGCGGTGTCCGGCCCCAAGAATCGGGTAGGGCGCATTTTCATCGATTACCTGCGCAACGGGTTGGGCGCGACCACCATTTGCGCGTACGCCGCGCGCACCCGCGAGGGGCTGCCAGTGTCGGTGCCGATCTTTCGGGAGGAAGTGGAGGAACTCAAGGGTGGTAATCAATGGAACGTGCACAACGTGCATGAACGGCTGGCAGAGGTGGGGGATGCACCTTGGGCGGACCTGCGCAAGACGCGCCAGTCGATCACCGCCGAGATGCGCCGGCGCATCGGCATGAAAAACGGTTGATACCTGTAGGAGCTGCCGAAGGCAGCTCCTACAGTGTGGTTACTTGATGAACGCCTGGAAGTCGACGCCCAGCTTGTCGATAGCCGCTTTGAAGTCCTGCGCGGTGATTTTCTGGCTTTCGTTCTCCAGCGTCGAACCAAACACTTTACGCACGACCTTGGCGACCGTCTGGTTGGTCCTGGCGTCAATAAACTCGGCTTCGATGAACAAGGTGCTGTCCTGATCGCGGTGGCCGGTGGCGGCCTGAGTTGCCCCGACCACGGCGGCGATCGGTACCACTTCGTACCACTTCATGCCTTCGTTTTCGGCATTCACCCCAGTGATCGCCGCACGCATGAGCAGGGGCTTGGAACCCGCCGGTGCGGCGGAGGTGTTGGAGACCACGCGGTATTTCTGGCCCAGCGTGCCTTTGGCCTTGGTGGTCATGTAGTTCTGCAGGTCGGTCAGCGTCTGCTGGTTGACCCGCTCATCCGGCTTGGGCGCTGGATAAAGCTCCAGTTTGTTGAACACCACCGTGTCGTAGGCATTCGGATTCCACGACGGGCTGACCCAGCGCATCGCTGTGCCACCGCTCGGCGTTTCGACTTTCTGCAGGTTGTTGTAGTTGGACAGATAGCCCGAGTATTGCTCGGTTTCAGTGACTTTCGAGGTGCAACCGCCAAGCAATAGCCCGGCCATTGTGGCGCCGACCAGCAGTTTTCGGGACAGGATCATAGTGGTGTTTACTCCTTGGTTGAAATCGTCTTTTTTAGTTTTTTAGTTTTTTAGTTTTTTTAGTGCGTCAGAATCGCCAGGTCATGTTTCCTGTCAAAGCTTGAATCCATGCATTGTCAAACTGGCCGGAAAGCTGGTTGCCCGATGTCGCCTTGGTTTGTTGCACCGCCATGTCGCCAAGCCAGACCATGGCCCAGCTGACGTTGACGTCAGTGTCCTGGTTCAGAGCATAGGTGGCCCCGGTGGCAATGCGCCAGGATTCATTCATCGGCACGATCACGCTGCGGTCGCTGTCCGAAACCGCGCTGCTGTCGTAAGCCATACCGACGTTCCACAACAGTTGTTCGGTGGCCTGGTACTGCGCGCCAAGGGACAGATGCCAGGTGTCCTTGAACCCGGCATCGACCGATCTCGATTGCGAACCAAACGCCGTAGTGTCGACTTGAACGCCGATGTCGCCGAATGCCGACCAGTCCTGCCAGTTGGCCGAGGCCAGCAGCGCCCATTGCCGATCCAGCTGGTGGAACAGGCTGAGGGTGACAGTCTGCGGCACCTTTGTGTCAAGTTCGGTATTGGTGCTGTTCACGCGCTCCAGCAATCGGCCATCGCCCTTGACGTCGAGCCTGTCTTCGAAATCCAGGTCGACCTGGCTGGTGTAGGCCAGACCGATTCGGGTGCCGGGTTGCGGTGCGTAGATCACTCCGACGTTGGCGCCCAAACCCCAGGCGCCATCCTTGTACTTGTACTGGCCGTCGCCGCGATCGGTGAAACCGAAGGGCGAGCGATCGATAGCGGTCTGCGCCTGGAGCATGCCGTACATGGCCTTGACGCCCACGCCGACCGACCATTGTTCGTTGAAGCGGTAAGCCACGCTGGGCACCAGGGACAAACCGAGCAGGCTGGAATTCTGCGCGAAGTAACGGCCGGACCAATCGTTGTCGTAATTGACCGCCAGCCCGAAGTCACCGTACTGGCCGAAACCGACGCTCCAGTGATCGTCCAGTTCATGGCTGATGAAAAAGCTGCCACCGGGTATCGGGTCCAAAGCATTGCCACTGTTGCTGCCGTTGACGTTGGTGGCGGAATCGCTATCGAACGACAGGTCGCCGTACAGCACCTGCAAGCCCGCGGTGATTTGCGTGCCAGGCAGGTAGCTCATGCCCGCCGGGTTGCTGGCGATGGTGGAGGGGCCTTGCGCGCGGGCAGCGGCTCCGGCGTTGGCCAGGCCGGCGTTATCTGTGCCGATTTCGTACAACATGATGCCGCCCGCCCAGGCATGTTGGCCGTACAGGGCGAACAGAATGGCGGCGGGCACAGCGCTGGTTTTTTTGAGCATGGTGTCTGTTCCCCGCGGACCAGTTACCGACAACGCAACAAATGTGTTGTCCCCCGCAGAGAGCGTAGGTTTTAACCAGAGAATCGCCAGTCGATATTGCCGATGAGTGGTAGTTTTTTCGCGTTATTGCATTCATTTTGCATTACGCAGTTTTGGACGGGAACAGATTTCTTCTTTTGCCCTTCAGGCATCGCGCAGCAGGTCGTTGGCGTTTAGCAGGTCGTAGGCAATCTCCGGCCGTTTTTCCATGGCTCGGCGAATGGCGGCGGGGATGGCAGCGCGGGTTTTTCGGCATAACCCCGGCAGGTCGTCGATGCGGATACCGATGCCGCGCATGGTGCGCACTTCGTTGAATCCGGGAGCGATGTCCAGGCGAATGCCCAACTGCTCGAACATGCGCCGTTGCACGTGCGCAAGATCGCTCAGACTCTGGAGGTTCTCCAGGCGTTCGATCAGGCGTTTTTCTTCGGCGCGGGTCAGAAACAGGATGCGCAGGTCGGCCCCCGGTGTTTCCAGCAACGGGTCACGCCCGCAGTCGCAGGCGCCGGGTGGGCAGGGTTGGCGGATCGATACTTGGGTGGTCATGGGGTTCAATCATAGAGCGCGGTGATTGAATTTGCCCATAGGCTTTATGGAGGGGACGTGCGATCCACTGTAGGAGCGAGCTTGCTCGCGAAGGCGTCGTGTCAGACAACATCAATGTTGGCTGAAAGATCGCTTTCGCGAGCAAGCTTGCTCCTACAGGTCTCGTTTAACTCACTTCAATACCAGCATCCGATAAACCCCGTCCTCGACTTCGATCCCGTGGGTGTCATGGGTGAAGCCGGGGAAGGATAGGTCGAAGGCTTCCAGTGCCTTGAGATACGCCAGCAGCGCGCCATCGATCGGCCCCGCGTTTTCACCTGGCATCAGCAACGGAATGCCTGGCGGATACGGCACGATCCCGGTGGCGGCAAGACGGCCCGCCGCCTGGTCGAGGGTGACCAGTTCGATCTCGTTGCGCACCAGTTTTTCGTAAGCCTCCACCGGGCTGAACTCGGCCTGGGGCAGGGTGCCGAAAGCCTGGGACATGTTGGCGGTGGTCTTGTGTTTCTTCATGGCGGCGAAGATTTCGTCGGCCAGATCCTTGAGGCCCATACCGGCGTAACGTTGCGAATTGGCGTTGTACAGGTCCGGCAGGCACAGCTCGAGTTCGGCGTTGTCGTCATAGTCACGCTTGAAGTCGAGCAGGGCGTTGAGCAGCGTGCCCCACTTGCCTTTGGTGATGCCGATGGAGAACAGGAACAGGATGGTGAAGTCGGTGGTTTTCTCGACGACGATGCCCTGACGTCCCAGGTACGCGGTGATCACGCAGGCAGGAATACCGGTGGCAAGCAGGTTGCCATCGTCGCCCATGCCCGGGCTGAGCACCGAGACCTTGATCGGGTCGAGCATGCAGTAGCCTTCTTCGATGTCGCCGAAGCCATGCCATACCGCATTGGGGTGCAGGACCCAACAGTTCGGATCGGTTTTAAGCGTAGCCGGATCGACCTCATGGAACGGCACGGTCGCTGCGCCCACTTGCACGGTCGGCGGCTGCCAGCAGGTGAAGAACCAGTCGTTCTTGCTCTGCATCTCGTTGTGCATGCGCGACAGAACCTGACGGAAGCTGATCGCTTCTTCGATCGATTCGGTGGTCAGGATCTGCCCGCTCGGTGCTTCCATCATCGCCGAGCTGACGTCGCAGGACGCCATGATCGCGTAGTTCGGCGAGGTCGAGGCGTGCATCATGTACGACTCGTTGAAGCGTGCATGCTCGATCGGATTGCGGCCGTCGCGCACGTGGATCATCGAAGCCTGGGACAGGGCGGCCAGCAACTTGTGGGTCGACTGGGTCGCGAACACGGTCGGCCCGGACTTGTCGTGATCGGCCGGGTCGCCGTGCATGGCATGGCGGCCGCTGTACAGCGGGTTGAAACGCGCATAGCCATACCAGGCTTCGTCGAAGTGCAGGCGGTCGACGCTCTCGCCCAACAGTTCTTCAACGCGGGTGACGTTGTAGGTCAGGCCGTCGTAGGTGGAGTTGGTGACAATCGCGTGCACAGGCGTCGGGTCGATGCCTTTCTTGACCAGCGGGTTGCTGGCGATGGCCGCTTTCACGCCTTCGGCGCTCAGGGTTTGCGGCAGGATCGGGCCGATGATGCCGTAGCGGTTGCGGGTCGGCACCAGGTAGGTCGGAATCGCGCCGGACAGGGTCATCGCATGCTCAGCGGACTTGTGGCAATTTCGGTCGCACAGGGCGATCTGGTTGCGCGTGACGCTGGCCATGAGGATGACGCGGTTGGACATCGACGAGCCGTTGGTCACGTAGTAGGTGCGGTGGGCCCCGAAGACCTTGGCGGCATAGCGCTCGCCTTGACCGATCGGGCCACTGTGATCGAGCAGCGAGCCCAGTTCACCCACCGAGATCGACAGGTCGGAACGCAGCAGGTTCTCACCGAAGAACTCGTAGAACGCACGGCCTGCGGTGCTCTTCAGGAACGCTGTACCGCCGGCATGGCCGGGGGTGTGCCACGAGTATTCATAGTTGCGGGCAAACTTCACCAGCGCGCCGAACATCGGCGGCAGTGCGGCCTGACGATAGCGCTCGATGGCCGCCAGGATGCGCCCGCTGAGGAAGCGCGAGGTGTCTTCCGGCAGCCAGATGAAGTCGTCGGCGTGCTGCATGACCAACAGCGGAATGGTCGACGCGGTGGTACGGTCGCTGACCAGGAACACCGGTACGCGTGTGTTGCGCTCGCGCAGCTTGACGAGCAACTTGGTGCAGTCGGCGTGGTCTTCGCTGGTGTCCATTTCCCATCGGATGATCACACATTGGATGGCAGGGTCCGAGCGCAGGATCGACGCGGCGTCGGTCAGGCTTTCCGAAGCCAGTACGCTGACGCCACGGCTCTCCACGTCGTGGATCAGTTGATCCAGGGCGCGACCGAATACGGTGCGTTTGTCCGCCGGGCTGCTGACCAGTAGCGCGAGCATCCCGAGCGAGTGTTTATATTCCGTCATTGTTGAGCTCCCATAGTGGCTGTATTCAAGTTGTTCACCGGCACGGGTTCAGTCGTGAGGTGCTGCGCGCTGACGGTTTGCGTCGGTACGCTGTTGTTGAGTGCTTCAAGGCGGATCAGACGGTTGTTGACGAAGCCGAACAGGGTGTAACCGAAGATGGTTGCCACACCGCCGAGCATCATTGCCTGCTCGCCGGAACTGTACAGTGCCAGGTAACTGTAAGCCGCTGCGATCAAGGCGATGACGTTGGTCGCCAGAGCCTTGCTTTCCGGTACGTTGGAGACTTTCTGCATGGTCATCAAAGCGGCCATGGAGAGGATGTACGGCACCAGGTTGGTGACCACCGCGAGGTTGACCAGGGTGTCGAACTGTTTGCTCAGGTCAGGACTGATGGTGAGCAGAGCCAGTGCAGTCTGTGCCGCCAGCAGGACCAGCATGCCGATGATCGGCGTACCGGCCTTGTTGCCCTTGGCGAAGATCGCCAGGAAGTAACCGGTGTCGGCGGAGCTTTTGTACACCTGGGCGATGGTGAACTGCCAACCCAGCAGCGAACCGATACAGGCGAGCACCATCGCCGCCATCACGATATTCCCGACCATGGGATTGAACATGTGGGCGAACACCAGACCGAAAGGCGCGGTGGACTCGACCAGTTCAGCGTTGCCGACGATGCCGAAGATGACGTTGGTGGAAACGATGTAGATCACCGCTGCCCCCAAGGTGCCACCCAGCACCGCGATCGGCACGTTACGCTCAGGGTTTTCTACCGCATCGGTGTTGGCGCAAGCCGATTCCAGACCAAGGAAAGCCCACAACGTGATTGCCACCGAAGCCCCCGCCGCTTCGAACCAGCCCTTGTCATGTGGGTTCCAGCCGGCGGCGTAAACGCTGCTGTCGAACCAGAACCAGCCAATGGTGGAGACCAGTACTACTGGCGCAATCACACCCCAAACCGTTACCGCACCGATTCGGCCGGTAATGCTGGCACCGCCAAAGTTGGCGAAGGTGGTGATCCACAACAGCGCGATGGTTGCCAGGCCTACTTGCAGAGAATCAAGTTTTATCCCGAACAACACCTGGATATAACCCACGGCGGTAATACTGATCGCGACGTTGGCAATCAACAGCGACAGACCGTAGGTGTAGTTGGTGATGTAGTTGCCCGCTTTACCGAAGGTGTACTCCGCATAACCACCCATGCCACCGGTCTTGCGGCTCAGCATCCCGCATCGCGCAAAGGCGTAAGCCAGAGCGAGTGAGCCGGTGGCTGTCACCAGCCAGGAAAGAATCGAAATTGCACCGACCTCCGCGAGTTTCGTCGGTAGTAGCACAATGCCTGAGCCCAACATGTTGACGGCGGTCAACATTGTCAGTTGCCCCACACTCATTTTTTTTGCGACTGACATTTCGTTGCCTCACTAGTTGGCGAGATAGAGACTTAGCTATAGCAAAGGTTTGAAAACTCGCAAGAAATTGAGCTCATCCTTTTAGCTTTTCCGTTAATTTTCAAAAAAAGGCACGATGCTGGCCCCTAACTTTGAAAGTCCTCTTCAAAATTACTTTATTTTCAAGTGGTTAAACAGGTCGATATGCGCAAGAAAGGGATAATGTTGTGTTCACTGGTTTTTGCGACTATTACAGTTTCAGTACAGGGCAAGGAATTGAAACCCAATGACCATTACATGTGCAGTTGGGGCGGTGGAACTGCCGCCAGAGCACAGGAACTCAAGCTTTCAGGCATTTCGCTATATGCGGCACGGCAGAAAATCCAGACCTACAAGTTCGCAAAAACATGGATGCGCATGATGGCCATGGGGATCACCGAGCAAACGTATGACAGCCCTTCACGGCTGAAACCGCAAGCGGTGCGCAAGATTTTTTATGAGGATTGCGTCAGGTACAAAGTGGCGCGCAAGTGATATCAGCATCACTTTGTCGGTTCGAGCACGGTGAGGTTCCATGACGACTATATTGAGTGCCCACCCCGGTAAACCGGCTTGAAAAGGTCTTATCAGCATTCAATCAGGAGGTCATCATGAACCAGATCGACAAAGTGCTCTACACCGCGCAGACCCACACCACGGGCGGTCGTGACGGCGCAGCCCGCAGCTCTGACGGAATTCTTGATGTCAAACTTTCATCCCCGGGCGCCGGAGGCGCAGGCACCAATCCGGAGCAATTGTTTGCCGCCGGTTGGTCTGCCTGTTTTATCGGCGCCATGCAGGTCGCGGCCAGGGAAATGAAAGTGGCGCTGCCCAAGGATGTAGCCGTTGATGCCGAAGTCGACCTGGGCACCAATGAAGGGGGTTACCTGCTCCAGGCACGGCTCAATGTCAGCTTGCCCGGACTGGACCGCGAAACCGCACAGAAAATCGTCGACACCGGGCACCAGTATTGCCCGTATTCGAAAGCCACGCGCAATAACATCAACGTCGAACTCAAGCTTGTTTGAACCGGGATGCTTGAGGCGCCTTCGCCGGCAAGCCGGCTCCTACAGGGGATCATGCCTTTCGGGCTCTTCGTAGGAGCTGGCTTGCCAGCGAAGAGGGTCTTGAGATTGGCGTAATGCTTGAGGCCGCCTTCCCCGGCAAGCCGGCTCCTACAGGGGGGAGGCGGCCGCGAAATCCCTGGTGCCGGCCGGGAATTACGTTGACGCCCGGATCAGTTCATCTTGCTGTGATCATGCATCATCTTGCTGTGATCCATGGTGCCGATCGGCTTGGCGACGGCCTGGACCTCAATGGTCTCTTTCTCACCCTTGGCGTCTTCGAGGGTCAGGGTCAGCGGTACGTGATCGCCTTCCTTGATCTGGCCCGTCAGGTCCATCAGCATGATGTGGTAGCCGTGGGGATCAAAGCTCACCGCCTTGCCCGCCGGCAGCGCGACAGAGTCGACCTGCTGCATCTTCATCACATCGTCTTTCATGCTCGATTGATGAATCTGCACCACCTTGGCGACAGGCGATTGCACGCTTAGCAGTTTGCTGTCGCTGCTCGCGGTCAGCGTCATGAATGCACCACTCGAAGGCTGGCCAGCCACGGTGGCCCGCACCCAGGCATCATCAACGCGTGTTTGTGCCGACACTTGAAACGCCACACCGATCAGGGCGACGCCCAGCGCCAGTTGCTTGCAACGTTGCGCAAAACGGCTTGTAGCCAACGGGGAATTCATCTCAGCAAACCTCCATCACGGTGAGCAGATCGTCTGCGCACTCTTGTGCAGTCAGGGACGCGGACAGGCCCAGGCGCAGATTGCCTCGGGAGTCGAAGACAAAACTGGTCGCGGTGTGGGACAGGGTATAGGTATCGCCGCTCGGGACTTTTTCGAAGAACACGCCGAACTCCTTGGCGGTGGCAGCGGTTTCTTCCAGTGTGCCGTAGAGCGCTTCGAAACTCGGGTCGAAGGCCTTCACATAGGTGTCGAGCATCTCTGGCGTGTCACGCTCAGGGTCGAGGGTGATGAAGATCACCTGCAACCTTTCGCCATCGCGTCCCATCAGCTTCTTCGCTTGTGCCGCACGGGCCAGCGTGGTCGGGCACACCGCCGGGCATTGGGTGAACCCGAAGAAAATCATCGGCATCAGGCCACGATAGCTGCCCAGCATCCGCGTTTCGCCCTGGGCGTCCTTGAGTTTGAAATTACGCCCCATGATCTTGTCGCTGAGGTCCTTGCCGTACTTGAACGACAGCTTGCTGCTGTCGTCGCAACCGGCGAGCAGACCAAGGCTCAAAAGGCCCATGCCTTGCAGGACAGTTCGGCGGGAATACAAAGTACTCATGAAAAAGCATCCTGTTGAACAGGCTGAAATGACAGCGTGATGACTGTACAGAAGAAAAAATCGCGAGGATGGTAGCAAACTGTGCCGGTGCTGGAGGATCGGATTCGACCATTGGACCGGTGGTGAGGCGTGACATAGTGTCGCGCCGGAAAGGGACTTGATAATCAATTGCAGGAGCTTCCGAAGGCTGCGATCTTTTGATGTCGGGTGCGAAAAGATCAAAAGATCGCAGCCTGCGGCAGCTCCTACAGGGGCTTAACGACGCAGCTTTGCGCAGTGATCCTGCTCGGGTTGCGCAGCGGTGTACCACACGTAATCCGCGCTTTGAGCCGTCACGGTCTTGCCCACTTCGGCCAGCACCAGCACCGCGTTACCTTCGCCTGCACCCAAATCCTTCAGGTGCAGCGGCACGCCCAGATCCTTGCGCACATGGAAAGCCCCGGCCAGCAACAGCGCAGGCGTTGGTGCGGCCATCAAGCGTTCAGCCATGCGCCGGTCGCGCTGTTGCTGCACGGCGAGCATCGCCGGCATCTGCGCTTCGGGCAACAAGCCGCAATGGGATTGGCGAATGTCATCGAGCAATGTCGCCTGCACCTGTTGCGTGGTGGACGCTTCACCTTGCAGTACCGGTCGCTGTTTGTAGATCTGCATGATCTGCGCACGGTCGAGGTTGGCCGACATCAGCGGATACGGCTGACGCAGCGCGTAGGTGACCAGCGCGCCATAGACGCTCCAGTCCCAATTAGCCTGCCAGCCCAGCGCCGTGAACGGGTCGGTCGGTGGCTCACCGGCACGGGTGGCGGCTTGTGCCGCATCGATTTTGGCCTGCTGATCGGGGTTGAGCATTTCCATCAGCAAGCTGCCTTGCGGGCGCTGGGCAGCCAGTTCGCGCAGCAGCCACAATTGCAGGGCGTGGTGATCCGGATTGTCGTGCTGTTCACCGACCAGCACGCGAGGTGCGACGGCCAGTCGTTCGACCAGTTCTTGCGGGGTCAGCGTGCGCCCGGTGGCAAGTTCGCGGATGACGCCGAGGTCGGTGTGATCACGTCCTTGCGGGGCGATCGATGCCGGCAGTGGCGCGAGGTGATGGGTTTGGCAGGCAGCCAGCAGGCTGAATGCACAGAGCAACAGAAAGCGCATGGGATTTCCTTATTAGCCAATGGCCCCCTCGATCCGCAGAGGAGGGGACGGGTATCAACGCGCAATGATCAACGGGTGGCCGCGTTCCGGATGCTGGTGAATCAGCACTTCCAATCCATACACCGCCGCGAGTGCCTCGGCGGTCAGCACCTCTGCCGGTGTTCCGTAAGCGTGGGGCAGACCTTGTTGCAACAGCAGCAGATGATCGCAATAACGGGCGGCCAGATTCAGGTCATGCAAAATCACCAGCACCGCTGCACCGCGTTCGGCGAAGTCGCGCACCGCTTGCAAAATGGTGTGCTGGTGCAGCGGATCGAGCATTGAAGTCGGCTCGTCGAGCAGCAGGGTTTGCCCCTCGGCGCCGGGCCAAAGCTGAGCGAGCACCCGCGCCAGATGCACACGCTGGCGTTCGCCACCGGACAGGGCCAGATAGCTGCGCCCGGCCAGGTGCAGGGCATCGGCGGCACGCAGCGCCTCGGCGACGATTGCGGCATCGCGCACGCGGCCACTGGCGTAGGGCAGGCGCCCCATGCCGACCACTTCATTGACCGAAAACGCAAAGTTCAGGCTGGAACTTTGCGGCAGGACTGCCAGCCGTTTCGCCCGCTCCTGACCCGGCCAGTCAGCGAGTGGGCGTTCGTCCAGGCTGACCTTGCCTTCGCTGGCCGCCAGCTCCCCGCACAACGCGGCGAGCAGGGTGCTTTTGCCGGCGCCATTGGGCCCCAACACCCCGAGCACTTCACCGGGGCGCAATTGAATATCGATATTCGCCAGTACCGTGCGGCTGCCCCGGCGTACCAGCAAGTCGTTTGCCCGCAGCATCAGGAACGCCCTCGTACCAGCAAGTAAAGAAAGAACGGCGCACCAATGAGTGCCGTGACGATGCCGATCGGCAATTCGGCTGGCGCCAACAGCAGGCGCGCCGCCAGATCGGCAAGCAGCAACAGACTGGCACCGGCAAGCAACGACGCCGGCAACAAGACCCGGTGATCCGGCCCGACCAGCAGGCGCATCAAGTGCGGCACCACCAGGCCGATAAAGCCGATCAACCCGGCTGCCGCGACGGCGGCACCCACGCCCAGGGCCGTGCACAGCACCAGTTCCATCTTGATCCGCTCGATGTCGAAGCCCAGGTGACGGGCTTCCGACTCGCCCAGCAGCATCGCATTGAGTGCCGCTGCGCGCCGTGGCAACCACAACGCCAAGCCGACGGTGACGATCAACAACGGCCACAGGCGCGGGTAACTGGCGCCGTTAAGGCTGCCCAGGTTCCAGAACGTCAGGGTCCGCAAGGTGGCATCGTCCGCCAGATAAGTGAACAGACCGACGCCGGCACCGGCCATGGCCGTCATCGCCACGCCCGCCAACAGCATGGTCGCGACGTCGGTTTGCCCGTTGCGGCGGCCGAAGCGATACACCACCGCCGTCACGATCAAGCCACCGACGAAGGCACTCACCGACAGCAGATAGGGCTCCATGGCGGGTGGCATTCCACCGAGCATGCTGCCGCCGACGATGGCGAAAGCGGCACCCAGCGCGGCTCCCCCGGAGACGCCGACCAGGCCCGGATCCGCCAGGGGATTGCGAAACAACCCTTGCATCGCCACGCCTGACAGCGCCAGTACCGATCCGACGGCAATGCCGAGCAGACTGCGCGGCAGGCGAATCTGACCGAGGATCAGCTCCGCCTGTTGCGTGTCGCCGCCTTCAAGCGGCAAGCCGAGCAGACGCATTCCGGCCAGTAGCGTATCGCCCAGCGGCAGGCTGACCGGCCCGAGGGCCAGGGACAACCAGAACACCAGCATCAGCAACAGCAGCAAACAGATCAAGGTCGGACGCGGCCGAAAAATCGCCGTCATTGGCTGATCTCGGCGGTCTGTACGTTGACGTCCGGGTAGAACGCGCTGGCGAGACGGTTCAACGCATCCGGCACGCGAGGACCGAGGCCGCCCACCAGCAATGTCGGATCGATCACCAGCACCCGGCCGTCACGCCCGGCCCGGGTTTGCGCCAGGATCGGGTTCTGCTCCAGGAGGGCCTTGCGCGCCGCTTCACCTTCCAGACGACCACCGGCAAAGATGATCACCTGCGGATCAAGCGCCAGCATGGCTTCGTTGGAAACCGGCTTGTAGCCGTTGTGCTCGCCCAGGCTGTTGCCGCCGGCTTGTTGGATCATCCACGCGGCCAGCGTGTCTTTGCCGGCCACTTGCAGGTTGCCGCCGGAATGGCTGAGCAGCATCAGCACCCGCGGTGCCGGCGCTTGTTGCTGCGCCTGCCTGACCCAGTCGGCCTGGGTTTGCAGGCGCTTGAGGTAACCGCCCATCAACGCTTGCGCCTCGGCCTCTTTACCCAGCAGTTCCCCGAGTTCGGTCAGGTTGTGTTGCAGCGCCGGCACGTCAGGCTTGGCCGACAGCAACTCAATACGCACGCCGGCCGCCTTGAGTTGCTCCAGCACCGGCGGTGGCCCCATTTCGACGCTGCCCACCAGAATGTCCGGTTTCAACGCCAGAATGCCTTCGGCCGCCAGCGCACGCTGATAGCCGACGCCGGGCAGGCTGTGCAGCGATTGCGGGTACTGGCTGGTGCTGTCGACACCCACCAGTTTGCTTTCGCCACCGAGGGCGACCACCCATTCGCTGAACGCGCCGCCGGCACTGATCCAGCGCTGGGGCAGGGCGTCGGCGACGGCCATCTGGCTGACGAGCACGCTGGCACAGGCCAGCAGTGTTTTCATACGCATCGGGACTATTCCTTAGCCGATCAGGGGAGTGGCGATTTCAGCCAGGGCACGCCAGTCGTCACGCTCAGGGATGCCTGGCTTGCGCACGCCGAACAACTGGATGACCAGTTCGCCTTCGGCATCGAAACCTTCATAGCTGGTGATGATGCCATCGACGCTCGGCTTACGCACACGCCACAGCTGCGTCACGCCGTTGTTTTCAGGTGCAGGTTGAACAGACCTGATGGCAAGTGACGCAGCAAGTGTCGATCAATGTCGACTTGTTCAACGCCATCTGTGCGATGAACGGTAGCGATACCTGTTATTTCTGACAGTAGGCAGGTTTTTCAGACAGGCATTTAATTAAGCCCATCAGATGCGCCGATGTGATGACCGTGAAGGCAGCGTTGCACGTGACTCACGGCCCAGGCGCATAGCACTATTTTTATTGCCTTGGAGTATCCGCCATGCCGTCCGCGACATATCCGAAAGACCCCGAACGACATGCCCTTGGCCCCGACGGGCAAGATTTGGCTCTGCCGCCGCCAATCGTCCCGGCGATTCTCAAAGATGAAGACGGCAATGAGAGCGCGGATGGACGGCTGCCGCGCAGTGTGTTGAACAGTGATCTGCAGGTCACGGTACCGGCCTGGAGCTTTTCCACCGATCCGAATTTTGTGGCAGACATCGTTGCCGTTGGCTGGAGGCCGGTAGGGCAAGACTTTGTTGAGGTCAACAGATCTCGCTTTCCCATTCCCATTGATCCAGGGGACAAGATCGTATCGGTACCACGGGATAAGTTGGAGCACGGGGTCTATGGCTTGTCGTACAAACTCATCATCGGGGGCAACCCCGCTGAATCCGAGATCAAAAAAATCACGGTAGACCGGGTTGCGCCCGACGACGGCCAGCAACCGTCGGCGGTACAGATGCTGGATCTTGTGGGCAACATCACGGACGACTATTTGAAGCAACATGGCCAGGTGCGCTTCAAGGTATCGCTTTACATAGACGTGCAGGTTCGGGACCGGGCGATTTATTACTGGACGGACGAATCGAATCCACCGGAGTCGGAAGCTGAAATTCGCGAGCAGGCCTTCAGTCAGCAAGATATCGACAATGATCAACTGATCATCACGATGTACGAAGTAGATATACGCGCTCGCGGCCACGGGGCCCGTTATATCTATTACCGGCTGCGGGACTGGGCCGGCAATCGCGGACCGCGCTCGACCTTTTTGCCCGTGACCGTCGATCTGTTGCCTGCGCCGGGCAATCTCAAGCCTCCCCGCGTGCCATTGTCAGTCAGGGGCTTGATTGACCGTCAGCATGCTCGTGAAGGTGCGGTCAACCAAGGTGAGGTTACGGTTGAAATCGATGCCTATGACAATCCCGACGCGACTGATCGGGTGCTGATCGATTGGGATGGAACGCTTCTGGATCCGCTGGATGTCGACCCCGCACAGTTCCCGCTCAAGGCGCCGGTGCCTTGGTCGAAACTTCGGGCCAATGGCCTGGGCCCAATGACTGCGCGCATCAGTTACAAGGTGCAGCGCGGCGGTGTGGACACGCCACCATCGCTTGAAGCACGTGTGCCGATGGATTTGACCGTGGCCGGGCAGGATCATGCCAATGCGCCAGCGCTGCTGAACACTACGCTCGCCTTGCTTGAAATTTATGGCGCCAAATCCCTGACCTTGAACACCTTGCTATCCGAAGACTTTGGTGAAGATGCCGATGCTTATTTGACCTTGTATGACGATCCGAAAGGTGGACAGACGATAGACGTGTACTGGGGTGCAATCAGCGCGCCGGTTGTGCAATACATCGTTCAGGACACGGACTCGGCAGGGAAAAGAGTGCCGGTCCAAATCCCCTGGTCTGCAATAGATCAGGACCGGGATAACCTAGCGTTGCCGGTCTATTACACCACCAGCAACGGTGTCAATCAGCAGCAAGCGCAAATCACCCCGGTACGGGTATCGATTGTGGTGATCGAAGACCTTAAAGAGCCATCGTTTTCCCATGCGGACAAATTCGGCGTGCTCAATTGTTGCGCATGTCCAAGGCTCTGGAAGGGGGTCTGGGTAAAAGTGGAGGGCAATCCGGACTTCGCTGAAAAAGATCTCGTGACCCTGCATTGGCAGGGGTGCGCAGGCATGAACGGCACATCGCCCATTCCCGGCGTCGTTGATGCATTCCCCACCACGTTGACGCTGGACCAGGCGAGAAATGGTTTTGAAGTTCATGTCGCCGATTATGAAAAGTTGATTGCGCCGATGGCGAACAATGGTTCCGCACTTTGCTATTACGATTTGAAAAAATTCAATGGCGGGGCGGGTGTTTCAAAAAAAGATTTTGTCATTATCAACAGAACTATGCCCAGTGGTGAAGTGTGTTCACCCACGAATGAAACTTGCCTGGAGCCCTGCAATAAATAATCGCTTGCAACATCGGATATCCGGGTTGTTGTTGGAGCGATGATTGCTGAGTGCAGTGTGTTAGGTGCGAAAGATTAGATGGCTATTGTTTGAGCGCGCTGCTTGCTGCGCCTGTCGAGGCGTTGTGCCTGTAGTGTGATGTTTTAAATATGGTTGTGAAAGTTGCAATGCCTGGGGCAGGTAAAGCCCATATATTGTATCAGGAGATACGAAATGACCAGTTTGGAAAAAATGACGTCTGCTCAACTCGCTCGGGCGGACTATCGAAAAATTCGCCTCGCAAGCCCGAAAGTTGTTGCTGGACCACCTAATCTGCATGCAGATAATCCGTTGCTGCCGGATACCCCTGATGACTTGCCTAATCAACTGCATCGCATGTATCAAGGGGTGGCGCTAAAAGTTCAAGTGCCAAGGCCTCCCGAGGCGGGCGATCCGAATATTGTTTCGGGAATAATTCAACTGACATGGAATGGAACTCGGGTAGGGCAAGCCTATATCTACACCACACCGATGGATCCCCTTATCCTTCTCATTGATCTGGATCTGCCGGAGAATTTAAGCAGTCAACCCGGAACGAACAAATTAGGTTACTACCTGGCACAAGGGGGCAACCCCACTGATGTGACGCCACTGGATATTAATGTTGATACGCACCACCCGGAAACTAATGGCGAGGCGATAGTCCCGCCGGACGTGGACCGTGACGGTATTACCAAGAAGTACCTGGACGACAATGGTTTTGTGCTGGTAACCGTACCTGAATATGCAGGCAAAAAAATCGGCGATGTCATCGAGCTCTGGTTTGGCGAGAGCTTACCAACGGCCAGAAAATTTGATGCAATTACTCGAAGCGATACGACTGTTCCGATAACTTCCGACAAGTTGACTGCCCTTGTGGTGGGTGAGAAGGAAGGGCAGCATGCAATCTTTTACTACATCACCAATCGTAAAGGATACATGAGTGCCATCTCGCTGTTCAAACAACTGCCCGTCATGCTGACCGACCCGCCGGAAGGACTAGTGGATCCGGATATTCCGTTGTACGTCGACGGCCTGATCGATCTGGCGGATGCACAGACGCCAGTAGGTGTAGGGATCAAGGCTGAGTACACAAACTTTCTGAGCAATGATCAGTTGCTGGTGACGTGGGACAATATTCCACAAGCACCCAAATCGATTGTCGGGTTTCCCGTTTATGTTGATGTGCCGTTTCGGGATGTTTTCAATAATGACCCTGGGGCAAAAACCGTCAAGGTTGAGTATCAAGTGCAGCGCGGTACCCTTCGGTTTCCATTAACGCCGTTGTCTGTGGATGTGGATGTAGACATGAGGAAACCGGGTGGCGGGATTGATCCTGGTAAGCCGGACCCTGTTAACCCTGATCTTGATCTGGTGACGGTTCAGGGGCAGGGCGGTAATGGTCCAAACGTGTTGACAGATGCTGACAAGGATCAGACTGTTGAAGTATCGGTCGTCATTTACACTGGGGCCAAAGAAAAAGACGTGGTTCAACTTGTCTGGAAGGGCGTTCCCGTACTGGAAGCCGATGGCGGTGTGTATAAAGTACCGGCTACGGTTCCAGCCACAATTACCTGGACCGTTGAGTGGACAGTTATCGCCGCCGGGCAAAACGGCAAGCAAACGCCGGTCTACTACGAAATCTCACACCCGGATGTGAACGGTAACAAAGATATCTCGCCTGACCAGTTAGTAGATGTCCAGATTGTTCCCGGTGTTGTCCCACAGGCTACATTTCAGAACCTTGATCCGGACTTTCCTGACTGGATGAATTGCGGCTCATTGCGTCAGGATCTTGGGAAAGGCACCGTTGTCGAAGTGTTTGTCCCGGGGGGCGAACCTCAACTTGCAGGCCAGGACCTGATGTTCAAATATCAGGGTTATTCCGACTCTGCAGGTACGGTCAAGATAACCGGAACGGATCTTGATGTTCCCTATAAACCCACCGCTCAAGAAGCCGGCGCCGGGTTTATCGTGAAAATCCCTTATGCCCCTATTCAGCTCACCAAAAATGGCTGGGGAGACATTCAATACACGGCTGTTATTGATGGTTTTCCAGTGCCGTCCGTACGCCATCTGGTGAGAGTTTATATGGTCGACCCGGGTGATGGAGGTACTTGCAAGATCACTCGACGTTAAAGCCATTTGATAGCCCAGGTGGAGGGCGCGTAAAGCGCCTTCCGCTTTTCACCGTGTTCTATTGAGCGATTTTTTTGTGCGGGAGTAATCCTGATGAACCCTGGAATTGCTCATGGTTAATAAAGGATTACTCCTACATTCGATCCTGCATTTACTGGGTATTGTTTGCGCCTCTTTTGGTCTTTAGGTCTTTTTCATGGAAGACGTGAGGCCTTGAACAATCGGAGCCATTTTATGAATATCGGCATTAACACGTCGCAAAAACCTGCCTTCGCAGGCCCATTCCAGATGCTGGTAGCGATACCGGCATTTTTTATTCTGAGTCCTGCCGTACTGGCAGCGACCATTGTCGATAACACCACGCTGGACATTGATGCAACGACGCCAGCCATCGACTATCTGGTGCGTAACGAGGGTGTGCTCAACGTCACGGGTGCAAGTACCCGGGAAATTACCGCGACCAGCGGGTCGACGCTGAATATCAACGGCGCAACCATTACCGCAAGAGACGGTATCGAAGGGATCACCATTACCAACAGTCGAGGGACGCTCAACCAGGCGAACGTCACCAGTGACACCCTCGCCTTGGCGGTCAACCGGTTGAGCTCATCAACCCAAGGCTCCACGGTAACCGCCACCGGTGGTTTTTACCGGGGGGGAGAGGCTGGCGCTCAAGTCACAGGCATGAGTACCCTTACGCTCATCAATACCGAAATTACCGGAACAGGCGTGAACAGCGTTGGCTTGAGTATTCTGGGTGGTGACGTGCGCGCAACGGCGGATACTCGCATCAGCGGTGACCGGGCGGGGGTACGCATGGCTCGCGACCCTTCTGCTTTGGGCAACAATTCACTGACGCTGGACAACGCCACGGTGGAAGGCCGTAACGGGGCGGCGATCGTGGTAGATACCGGCATCAGCGCGAAGATCGACGTGCTGAACAACTCCACACTGCAAGGCAAAGACAACCAGCTTCTGCTGGTGCAAGGCGCCTCCACCGCCAACATGACCGTCGCCAACAGCACCCTTAAAGGTAACGTCAATGCCACCGGCGGCAGTACCGCGAACCTGACGTTCGATGCGGGCCACATGGTGGGTGATGTGGTGAAGGTCGACGATGCCTCGACCACCAGCGTCACCCTGCAAAACGGCTCGACCCTCACCGGCCGCCTCGACAAGGCCAACGGAGTGACGATCAACAGCGGTTCGAGCTGGACGCTTGCCGGCAACGACAGCGTCGGTACGCTGGCGATGAATGACGGTCGTGTGAACTTTGGCGCTGCCGGTGCTCCGGCGACCTACTATCAGTTGAACGTCGGGACGCTGGCCGGCACCGGTGTCTTTGCCATGAAGGGCGATTTTGCCAATGGTGACCACGACTTCCTCAATGTCACTGGTGTGGCGACGGGGAACTTCGGTCTGGCCGTTACGGCATCCGGACTGGACGCGGTATCGCCCCAGGCGTTGACCCTGGTGCACACCGCCGCCGGCGATGCGAATTTTGCGCTGCAAGGCGGCGCGGTCGACCTGGGGACCTGGTCTTACGAACTGACCCGGCGCAGCTTTGAAAATGGCGAGACCGAATGGTTTCTCGACCCGACCACCAAAACCATCAGCCCCGGCGCCGCCTCGGTGCTGGCCTTGTTCTACGCTCCGATCACCATCGCGTACGCCGAAGATGCCTCGCTGCGCAGCCGCATGGGCGAACTGCGTTTCAATGGCGGCAAGACCGGCTTCTGGATGCGCGGCTACGGCAACAAATACAACGTGTCTTCCGGGTCCGGTCTGGCCTATAAGCAAACCCAGCAAGGCTTGTCCCTCGGTGCGGATGCCCGTCTGGGTGACAGCCAATGGCTGGCGGGGGTGATGACCGGTTACAGCGACTCCGACCTGAACGTCGAGCAGGGCACCTCCGGGACCATCAACAGCTACTACCTGGGGCCCTACGTGAGCTGGCTGGATGCCGCGAGCGGTTACTACTTTGACGCCACGCTCAAGTTCAATCGTTATCACAATGACGCCAAGGTCAGCATGAGTGACGGCACCCGCGCCAAAGGCGATTACCGCAGCTCCGGTATCAGCGCCTCCGCCGAGTTCGGGCGCCACATCGCACTGGACCAGGGTTACTTCGTCGAGCCTTACGCCAAGTTGTCGACCGCGGTGATCAAAGGGCAAGACTACGACCTGGACAACGGCATGAACGCCGACGGCGATCGTGCCCGCTCGGTGCTCGGCGAGGCCGGCGCCACCGCCGGCCGAACCTTCGACATGGACAACGGCATGAAAGCGCAACCTTACGTGCGTGCCGCGTTGCAACAGGAATTCATCAACAATAACCGCGTCACGGTCAACCATGACAACCAGTTCAACAACGACTTGTCCGGCTCGCGTGGGGTGCTGGGGGCGGGCATTGCACTGGCGGTGACCAAGGACCTTCAAGTGCATGCCGATGTCGACTACAGCAAGGGCGAGCATATCGAGAAACCGTACGGGTTGAATCTGGGGGTGCGCTGGGCGTTTTGAATGTTTGGGGGGGACAGGTAAAAAAACGCCTCGTGATTTGCGAGGCGTTTTTTTGTGTAGTTATCGGAACTCGGCGAGTACTAATGTGTTGTCTGAGGAGAGTCTGAGAACCTGGGTCGTTTTGGGATTTATTGGAGTTCTAATTACTATGCTCAAGAGCATCAGCCCAATCTTCCCGTCGCCAGTATTGGCCCCGGCGCGCCTTTGCGTAACTTTGAACCCAGCGCGCGGAGCGGACTTACTGATGCTGAGTAAATGACTGGCTTTGCTGTAACTGCGGTTTTGCTTGAGAACGGCGGTGTTGCGCTTGAGCTAAGCAGAAGGAACGGCGATATTCACGACATAGTGTACGTATTGTAAAACGCCCGAAGCGGTGTGCCGCGAGCGTTTTGAGGTTGAAGCAGGTGTTCACGTTGTACAACTTTTAGACACCTTTCACGGAATTTTCCAGCGTTGATTTTAATAATTATTCATGCGATTTGCTTTATGTGAATATTGTCTACTCTTGCGGTTCCATAATAGGCTACTAAGTATACTTGTATGCTTGGGGTGGAGCTCTCAATATTTTGAGTCGTTGCTGATATCTTTTTCCAGCTACCTCCTTGTTCTGGTAGTTTTTCATTGAAAATCCGGTGGCCTTCTACAAATAGTGTAAGTTCTGTCAGTTCTGGTCTTGTTGTTGTCCAAAAAATATCTACGCTAATTTCGTAGGTGGCGTTGGCGGATGAAGAAATTTCTTTTCTTACACTTACTTGCTCAGCGTCACTATCCGTATAACTCTCTACAAAGTATTCATCACCGACCTTGGCAATCCTCGTATAGTTGTTCTCGTCGTACCAGCCATCCCAGTCAAAGTTGGTAAAAGTCGAGATACGGTCATACATCGCCAATACTGTAATACGCCACTCCGCCGAAGAGACGTCACTTCCATATAACGCCTTGGCGGTAAAACTGTGCCCGACTGGAGTGAGCCCGGTTACCGTCCGGCTCCATATTCCCGTCACCGGGTCAACGGGTGCCTTGCCCTTGGTAGTGGTGTCATCGAAGATCTCCACCTCCAGCCCTTTGCTCGCCAAGCCGCTCAGGGTCACGCTGGTTTCCACCGTCGTACTGCCGTGAGGCACCGGTTTGCCTTTGAGATCTTTCACCTCGGTAATGGTCGGGGTAACAACCGGCACTACCGTCAAGGTTCGTGCAGCTGACGAGGCGCCCGCGCCGTATAACGCCTTGGCGGTAAAACTGTGCCCGACTGGAGTGAGCCCGGTTACCGTCCGGCTCCATATTCCCGTCACCGGGTCAACGGGCGCCTTGCCCTTGGTAGTGGTGCCATCGAAGATCTCCACCTCAAGCCCTTTGCTCGCCATGCCGCTCAGAGTCACGCTGGTTTCCACCGTGGTACTGCCGTGAGGCACCGGTTTGCCTTTGGGGTCTTTCACCTCGGTAATGGTCGGGGTCACAATCGCGACAGCCTTGATCGTGTACACCTGATCCTTAAACGTCAGCGCATTTTCCACTTTGTTGCTTTTATCCAGCGCGGCCTTGAAGCTCAGCGTCAGTTTGCTGTCATGGGCCAGTTCCTTAAAGTAGCTGTTGATTACCCATTTTTCCCAGAACCCTTGTTCGAACCACGTGCCGTTGACGTAACTGGCGCCACCTGCCCAGATGACGAGATCATGGGCGCCACCGCCGGCCTTGAACCCGGCCAGGCTCATCCACACGTGCTGACCGATCGCCATCAACGGCCAGTCCAGCGCGTGGATGATGACGTTTTTGCTGCCCAGCGTTGAGAGATCCAGCACATCATTGGCATCGGCGTCGGTGATTTTCGGCGAGTTCAGCGAGGTCAGCGGCAAGGTGCCGACGTTCAGCAACCGGGCCGGGGACGGGTGGGCCTTGCCGTTGCGGGTGATGGTGAAGGTGAGGGTGACTGTTTTGCTCAGGTTGAAGGCGAGCACGCTGACCGGCAGGGCGACTTCAAAGCCGGTTTCGCTGACCGGCTTGGCTTGAGTGGTGTGCGAACCGCCCGCCGCGGTGCCCGCCGCGCCCTTCCAGGTCACGCTCAGCAGGTCGCTGGGCAGCAGACCCGCCTGAGGAATGACGGCGGTCAGTGCGTCCTTGGCCTTGAGGGGCTGCAAGGTTTTCCCATCGGCTTCGGCTTGTTTGATGCCGGGCGGGGTTTCCAGCTTGAACGCCTGACCGACCAAAAATTCCAACGGATTTGAATAACTGGTTGTATCGCTCTCCTTGCGCCAGATGCGATAGCTGGCGGTGATGTTCTTGCCGCGGTTGGCTTCGATGTGCTGGGCGACAAAGGCGGCGCTCAGGTTGAAGGGCACATTCTTGTCGGCGTTCAGCGCATTGATGTCAATCGTGTCTTCGGTCTTGCCGCTGACCTCGCCGACCCAGGTGTAGGTTACCTTGTCGCCGGATTTGGTCGGCGTTGCGGTGGGACGCGGGGCGGTCAGTTGGCTGGTGCCGTTGGCCAGGTCGGCAGGCTCCAGGGCACCGTCCTTTTCGCCGAGGACAATGGGTTTGACCAGCTCGAATTGCGGCTCGCCGACGAGCAGCTGGGCGGCGGGCCGTGAACCACGGCGGACGATCTCGCCGTCCTCGTCAATCAGCAGGTTGTACGAAAGGTCCAGCTTGCCCCCTTTGAGGGTCTTGAGGTGTTTGCCCTCGACGAGGATGGTAAAACCCGCCGGGTCTTCGGCCTCCTCTTTGTTCGGAAAGAACCACTCCAGGGCCGGTTGATAGCTGCTGTTATCGGGACGGGTGCCGAACCAGATGAGTTCGATCGCCGAACCGAGCACAATCAGCGGATCAAACGGAATGCGGATGCGGATGTTGGTCAGATCGGGGTCGAGGCTGCCGTGCTGTGCATCGTCGGCAATCGGCGCGGCCAGGCGGGTGGCCTCGCCCACGACCTGGACAAACCGCCCTTTGGAGCGCAGAGGGTCGGGGCTGCCGGCGCGGGTCACTTGATAAGAGAAGATGGCCTGGGTTTTCGCCAGTTTGCGCACCTGCGCATTGTCGACTTCGAACTCGTAAACGTGCGGCAGGTTGTTGACGGTTTGCGGGTCGGTGGTGACTTCGACAGCCTCGCCTTCGAGGGTGGTGCCACGCAACTTCACAACGATTTCATCGTTCGACTCAAAAGGCGGTGAAGTGCCCCACACCTGAACCGTGACGTCGGCGTCACCCAGTTTCTCAAGATCAAGTACGTTGTTCTGCGTCTCCTCGACGATCGCGGCGGGCAGCAGGCTGATATCGGTGGCAACAACGATGCGGGTTTCCTTGCACCAGTCCTCTGCCTCGTTGTTCACCAGGTCGTGCACGATGAAGCTCACGGCCAGGCCCGCACTGTCGGAGTCGCCTGCCGCCTCGATGGTGTCTTTGGTGATGGTAATCAAAATCGGGTTGTTGGCCGGGTCGCTGATCTGTAGTGCCGTCAGCGGGTCGGAATACTGGTACTTCCCGCCCCAACTCACTTTGATCACATCCCCCACGGCGGCGTCGGGGTAAGGGCTGCCGTTGCCGGATTCGGCGCGAATGACAATGGGCACGCCCTGCTCAGCGGTTTCCTTGTCCACGCCGCCGTCGACGATCTCCTGCGGGATGTACATGAACAACTCGGAATGGCCGTACCCCGGGTCGAGGTCCTGGCCGCCGGGCAGTTCGAATTTGACGTAGAGCTTGACGGGCGGGGTTAGGGTTTCGGCCTGTTGATTGAGCCGGGTCACCCGGTAGCTCAACGTGTGAGAGCCGGTTTGCCAACGATGCGACGCGACCCACAGGATGACAGGTTGGCCGATTTCCGTAGCGTCCGTCAGGGTGTGTTGGTCGACCACAGTCGTGCCGTTGAGCAACAATTCGACCTTGTCGCCCAGGCCTTGGGTGGACCACTCCAGAATTTCCACCTTCAAACCCTTGCCGGGGTAGTTGTCCTGGGCGGCGGCGCGGTTGATGCCCCATTCGCCGGAAGGCCATTGCGGTTCGGTGCGACCGGGGATGTTCGGATCACGCAGGGCCAGAGGGGCGGGGGTTTTCGACGGTTGAACGAGCATGGCGGGAACTCCTGTCGCGAAGGAAGAGGGGCGCGAGTGGAGGTATTTAAGGCGTGCAGGGCGTGGGCTGGCTACTGTCAGAAATAACAGGTTGAGGGGCTTTTCCGATGGACGGTGGGAGGGGGGGCGCCGGCTGTCGTAGATGTGACTGCAGGCGGCTTGTCTGCAGCACTCAACCCCGTCGTTCGGCCTTTAGCAACAATGACTGCGGCATCGGGCTTTGCGGATGCTGCGGCTCCTGCAAAGCGGTCAGCTGAAATCCGGCCATGTCCAGCGCATTGAGCCAACTCGACAAACTGCGAAAGTACCAGGGCATCGGTTGCCACTGGCCCGCGAACCCGGCGAAGGTTTCTTCCCGCCAACCGTCCTGATAGTCGCCCGCTGCAACGGTCCACGGATGCAATGTCTGGATCAGCAACGTGCCGCCGGGAACAAGGAGGGCATTCATCGCGGCGAGTAGCGCAATGATGTCCTGATGCAGCAGGGCAAAGTTGGCACAGATCAGGTCGTAGTCGCGACCGATATCCACTGTCGTCTCGACCAGGGCTTCATAGCTTGCCAGGTGCACCGCAGAAGAACCCGCCATGCGCGCCGCCTCGACCAGTGTCGCGTCACCGTCCACACCGACGACTGTAAAACCCCGTTCAGCCAGCGCACGCAACAGCCAACCTTCGCCGCACCCCAGGTCAAGTACACGCTCGGGTTGACAGCCCAGCACTGCAAACACAATGGCCTGGTCGGTGACTTGCTGGCGGCTGGCGATGGCGCCGCTGCGGATCGCTTCGATCCAGGCGTGGGCGTTGTGGTGCCAGGTTTGGAGGAGGGTGGTTTGCGGGTCAGGCATCTCGATGTCCGGCGTTGTGGGTTCGATGCAAGGATAGAACAACCAACCCTCAAGATGAATAGTATGATTATTTAATAGGGTCGAAGCGAAATGGGCGCTGCTCGCTATTTCGAATCCTGTCTGCCGAACATCAACTAATGGATCCAATGAAGTCAATGTTGAAGTTCATGTAAGCAAGCAGCCCAGTGGTCATAAGGGTTTGCGGAAAAGTTGGATCGTTAGTTTCGTTGCAGATAGATTGAATCTTTCCACCGTTTGTCGGTCGCCTGATCAGAAAATGAACAAAGCTGCGATTGTGGCCTCTGATTCAGCAGCAGGTCATCCATGGCTTGCCCCAGCAGTTGCGACTAAAAGTGGAAATTGAACCGCATAGGCATTGAGTTGCAGATGGGCGTTTTTTATCTGAAATTCAGGAGGCAGTGACCCGTCTATCGTTGATTTTGCAGGCAAATCAACGGTACTAACCGTGTCAAATCCATGATTTGGCTTATCTTATATAAGTAAGGTCGTGCAGGTATTAATTAATAAAAAACCTGTTAGCTATCGATCTGTACTGTGCAATAAGGTGGAGAAAATACCGTGGCGATAAATACAATTATGAGCCTGCTCGAAAATAAAGAATTGATGGAGTTCGTACGCCTGGGCGTTGTTTACGCTCATTTGCTGGCGTGTTGTGTTGCCATCGGTTTGGTATTGACCAGTGATATCGCGATGGTGCGAGACCTGTTGAAACGGAAGTTGTTGACTGAACATGATAATGCACACATGGAGAGTCTTCAGAAATCTGTCATCGTTGCACTGATCACGCTGTGGGTAACGGGCATCGCTATCATTGGTATTGATTACCTGGAAAAAGGCATCGATTACTTTGCCAATCCCAAGCTTCAAGCCAAGGTGATTATTGTCGCGCTACTGAGCTACAACGGCGTGTTGCTGCATCGCCTGGTATTGCCTGCACTGCAAAAGGCAGGCTCTTTGCTCGATCTCGGATTCAGCGCACGGATGCTGGCATTGGCCTGCGGTTCTTTGTCGGCAGTGTCCTGGATGTATGCCGCCATGCTGGGTGTGGGGCGTCCTCTGGCATGGAAGTATTCCCTTTCGGAACTGTTGATGGCCTATCCGGTACTGATTGTGTTCGGTTTCCTGACGATGCTGGCATTGACGCAGCGGGCGAAACAACAGGGCACCTCTGTTACTGCTCAGGGCGCAGTCGCTGGCGCCTGCTAAGGCCGTTCTGCGGGTAAGCCTTGCGGGTTTGCTCAGCGTTTGATCATTGGCGACCTTTTTGTGCAGGCGACACAGGCCTGTATCAGAAAGGTCGCTTTTGCTTTCTGCGCTCTTTAGAAGTACTTGAGCCAGGTGATGTCGCGACGGCGCGCCTTCAGTGCAGCAAACCAGCGCACCGGCCAATAAAGCGCCAAGGCGAGTATTACAGCCATCAACCAGACTCCCCGGATTCCATCAAAGCCGCAGTAGCTGCCCTGATTCAAACCGAATGTCGCTACGCAGGCCAGGTACAGCACTTTAAGTACATACAAGTGCAGGATGTAAAAGAACATCGGCGCGGCACCGAACACGGCCAGAACGCTGATCCACTGTCGCTGGCGACTGCGCTCGAAACTCAGGAGCAGCAACAGGCCCATTCCCAGGGTCAGGGCGAGGAACAGCAGCGAAGGCGGGTATTTGGTGATGTTGAAAAAGCTCATCAGCGTGAGTGTGGTGTTGTCGTAACTCATCCAGTGCGCTTCGCCATAACCATTGAGCAAACGCAGTGCGAAGAAACCGAGCAGGGCGCCAACACCTGCCAGCCATAGTTTTCGCTGGCGTTGTTCAGGGGAGGCGGAGTCGGTGAACCAAGGGCCAATGCAGTAGCCCAAGGCGATTACACCGATCCACGGCAATACCGGATACGACGTTCTCAGGCGGACACTGTCCGAGAGTTCGATCCAGCCGCGATCATGCAGAATCGCCCAAACCCCATGCATCGGCGAACCCTGCGCAACGTGCAACGCGTCGAGAAGGTTGTGTCCGGCAATAATGATCACCGCGATCGCAAACAGAATCGAACGAGGCAGCCTTACCAGCACGGCGAGCGCGATCATGCTGATACCGATTGCCCAGATCACCTGCAGATAGATCACAGTGGGAGGGAGCTGGAACGTCCAGGCAAAGTTCACCAGGGTGAGTTCCAGTAGCACCAGCACCAGGCCGCGTTTGAACAGGAAGGCTGCCACATCGTTTTTACCCTGGTGCTTTTCTGCGAACAGGTAAGCGGACAGGCCTGTGAGCAGCACGAAGACCGGGGCGCACAGATGGGCCAGGGTCCGGCTGAAAAACAACGTTGGCTCGGTGGCATCGATGTTCATTGGATCAGAAACCTGGCGATGCAGGAAAAACGTCTCCCGCACGTGGTCCAGCAACATGAAAAGAATGACCAGACCCCGAAGGGCATCGATGGACAACAGTCGCTGGCTTGATTTTGCTTTGGTTGAAGGGCGTTGGTGGGTAGTCATTCAGAAGTCGCTGGCAGGAGAGCAGATCAACCCCGATTAATCGGGCACTTAATTGATATAGTATAACATCCAAAGTTGCCTGATTCTCACTGACGCGCAAAAACTCCGATCAGCACAAAGCACAACACCGGCGCAAGGCCGGTGTCGTGTTTTTGCATCGTTTGCGCTTGTGGGGGCTTAGAAACGATACTTCGCCGACGCCGTAATGCTGCGCGGTGCACCGTAGGTGAGGGCGCCGTAAGCATCGAAGATGTCGAAGTACTTCTCGTCGGTGACGTTATCCGCGTTGACCTGAGCCGAGAGGTTTTCGGTAATCTCGTAGCGCGCCATCAGGTTGACCAGCGCATAGGCATCCTGCTGGATCTTCTCTGAATTCCCGGCCGGATTGATGGCATAGGTGTAAATCGAGTCTTGCCAGTTGACCCCGCCGCCGATCGTCAACTTGTTGAAAACACCTGGCAGACGGTAAGTGGTGAAGGTACGCAACAACTTCGTCGGGTACAGGGTGTTGACGTCGTCGCCGTTGGCATCGTCGGCGGTGAACTGGGTGTAACCCACGGTTGCATTCCAGTCGGTCGCGAGTTCGCCCGAGACTTCCAACTCAAAACCTTTACTGGTCGCACCTTCGCTTGCCTCGTACGCGAAGCCGCCGACCGGGTTTTCAGGGTCGATCAGCTCGCCAGTATTCTGCCCCAGGTTATCCTGCTTGATCTGGAAAATCGCAGCGGAGGCGTTCAAGCGGCCATCGAAGTATTCACCCTTGAGGCCGATTTCACTGCTCTGGCCAACGATAGGGTCCAGTTCCTGCCCGTTGCTGTCGCGTACCGACTGCGGCAGGAAGATTTCGGTGTAGCTGGCATAGGCCGAGAGGTTGTCGTTGAGGTCATAGACGACGCCTGCATAAGGGGTCAGTTCGTGATCGACATCGGTCTTGCTCACTTGCGAGAAGACGTCATCGGCGGTCTTTTCGTACCAGCTCTCACGTGCACCCAGTATCACTTTCAAATCATCGGTGACGTTCAGGCGGGTCGCCGCATACAGCCCTTTCTGCCGGGTTTCGCTATAGCCGTAGTCGGTCCGCGGGCCCCAGATCGGTTCCGGGAAATTACCCTTGTAGGCATCGAAGTCGGCCACACCGTCAAAGCCGGTTTGCGCGTTGAGTGCATCGGCATCGAATTTCTGCTTGCTGTCCACGTAACCGAAGGCCACTTCGTGCTCACGGCCCAACAGCGAGAACGGGCCGTTGAAGCGGATACCGTAGTCGTCCTGGGTGGTCTCGGTCTTGTAGGTCGCCGGGAACGAAAACATCCCGGAGCTGCCGTTCTGGCCGGGATTGCCAGAGAGGTACAGCAAGGACGAGTCGCCAGTGCGCTCGCCACGGTTGTAGCTGAGGTTGACCTGCCAGTTGTTGGCGAAGGTGTGGTCGAGATTGACGAAGTAGGTGTCGTAGGTGGTGTCCCACTTGCTCCACTTGGCGGAGGTTGTCTTCGAGCGGCTCCAGTTGGTGCGGCTGCCGTCTGCGTACCAGACGGGCAGGCCACCCCACATTGGCGAGTCGGCGTTGCTTTCCTGATGGCTCAAGCCGAACCACAATGTGGTGTCGGGCGTCAGGTCGATGTCCATGGTGCCGTAGAGGGTCTGGCGCTTGTTCGAGTTCATGTCGATCCAGGTATCGCCCTCGTTGGTCTCCCCGACCAGTCGCGCACGAACGGTGCCTTCGGAGTTCAGCGCCGTGGACACATCGGCTTCGACGCCGTAGGTGTCCCAGGTACCGGCGCTCAGTTCGAGCGAACCCTTAAGGTCTGTGCTGTAGGCGCGCTTGCGCACCATGTTGAGGGACGCGGAAGGATCGCCGGCACCGGTCATCAAGCCGTTGGCGCCACGGACCACTTCAACGCGGTCGTACATGGCCAGGCTGCTGAAAATCTCCCCCGAGCTCCAGGGCTGTTCATAGATGGTAGGTACACCGTCGATCATCAAAGAGTTGAGCTCAAAGCCACGGGCGTTGAACTGTGCCCGGCTGGTCTCGTAGCGGTTGACCGACACGCCCGTGGCATTGTTGACCACGTCGAGGATGGTTTTCAGATCCTGGTCTTGAATGCGCTGCTGGGTGACGACGCTGACTGACTGCGGTGTTTCGCGCAGCGACATGCTCAACGGGGTGGCCGTGCGCGCGGCGTCCGTCGTGTAAGAGTTGGTGCCCTCGGTAACGCCGACTTGCCCGGCGGTGGCCGTCTCGGTGATCGCGATAGGGTTGAGAACCACCGAGCTTCCGTTCTCGGTCTGTTCCGCTGCCTGCACAGTGGGCGCAGAAAAAGCGACACCGGCTGCAAGCATGTGTACTGCCAGAGCCAGAGGGCGCATGACCAAAGGCGAGCGCGGGGTAACGGCGATTTGTGAACACGGAAGGGCGGTGGCGGACATGCGAACTCACATTTAATTTGTGTTATTTGAGAATCGCTATCATACGCATATGTATTCTGGCTGGGAATACGAATCGAACTCAAATGGGAAGCTTTAACAAACGCGTGCTGTCGGCAAATGTCCGGATGGTCCGGTTCGAGAGTGTTCAAGCGCGGGGCGCAGGCTGACGCCGAGGATTGAAATCCTCGGTGCAGGCGATGGCCTTCAAGTTTTTTTGGGGAGGGCAAGGAGGGCCGCGCCTGGGAGAACCCTGGGCGCGGTGTCGCGGGAAGTTACTGACGCACGTTCTGGTACAGCATCAGCCGTGAGGTTTCATGCATGGCGCGGGTCAATTCCGACAGGCGTTTGAACTCTTCCGGATTTTGCGCTGCCACGTTGTCCAGCGGCGTTTTCGAAGCCAGGTCGTGGAGCGTTGGCGAGCTGCCGTCGTGTTCCATCTGCACCATGTAATGTTGAGTCACACCGGCGATCAACGGGAAGGTTCCTTCACGCAATACCAGCGGCACCACGCGTTCACCTTCGGGTGCGGGCTGCTGGATGTCACGGCCCATGCCGCTGTTGCGGAACTCAAGCCCGGCCATGCCCGCCACGGTGGGCAGCAAGTCCACCAGGCCAACCGCTTCCTCGACCTTGCGTGTGCCGAGCAAGCCCGGGGCGTGGATGATCATCGGTACTGCGTTGCTTTCCAGGCCCAGCTGCTCATAAGCCGGCGCCAGGAAAGGGATCTGCGCGATGCGGGTGTTGTGGTCGCCAAACAGCACGAAAATCGTGTTGTCGTAATAGCCGCCGGCCTTGGCGATCTCCATCAGGCGGCCGATGTTGAAGTCCAGCAGGCGCACGGCATTGTATTGCTCGACGCTGCGCGATCCTGCGGCCTGGACTTCCTCGAGGGTAGGGTGCTTGACCTCAAACCCGTCGTTGGTCTTGGGAATCGTGAACGGACGATGGTTACCGGCCGTCTGTACGTACGCAAAGAAGGGCTTGTCCTTGGGCAGCGCTTGCAGGATCCGGTCGGTTTCCTTGAACAGGTCCAGATCCGAAATGCCCCAGACATCCACCACAGGGGATTTCCAGTCGCGCTCTTCATAGAGATGAATGCCGTCGATGCTTTGGCGAATCAACGCATTCATGTTGGCCCAGCCGGAGTTGCCGCCGATGGTGTAGATCTTCTCGTAACCGGTGAAGGCATTGACCAGTGAGTGCTGCCGGGTGATCAATGGGTTACGTGTCGCAGTCTCCTGACGCGTGACGTCAGGAACTCCGGTAATACTCGCCCATACGGTTTTTGCAGTACCTGTTACCGGCACATAGAAGTGCTCGAAGAACCAGCTCTGCGTGGCCAGGCGATCGATATTGGGCGTCGGATTGATCGGGTTGCCGTAGGCCCCGACGGCGCTGGTGCCCAGGGATTCAAGCATGACGAACATCACGTTCGGCGGTCGTGATCCCGGTACTTTGTAGGGCTGTGGTGCTTGGTGGCGGACGAAATTGAGGGTATTCGGGTCGGGCTGGTCGACGCCCAGATAGTTGGCCATGACCGGGTAATGCTCGCGCACCTGCGCTTCGTCATAGCGCGACTGGCCGACTTTAAGCGTGTCGTAAAGGAAAATGACCGGGTTCAGCCCCAGTGCAGCCACCTGGTTATTGCCCGAGAAAAAGGCATCGCTCCAGCGCAACGGCACAGGGTTTTCCAGGTTCATGTTCTCGACACGACCCAAAATGCCCAGCAACACCAGGATCACCATCAATGCGCTCCCCCATGTGGCGGAGAGCGGGTGAATCGGTCTGCTGCGACGGTCCAGTGTCACGCGTTCCAGGCGTACCAGAATCCAGGTCACCAACGCGACGGTTGCCAGCCAACCCAGGGAGATCCAGATAACCGGGTAGGTTTGCCAGACCATGTCGCGGGAAATCTGCGCATCTTCGAGGAAACGCAGGACGGTGGCGTTGATCCTCATGCCCAGGTACGCGTAGTGCCCGAAATCGATGATGTAGATCAGCAGCAGGGCGCTCAGGGCGATGACGATATACAGGCGCGCGACTCGGCGCAGCAAGCGGCTGGTGATCAGGTTCCAGCGAGGAATCCAGGCCAGTATCGCCAGCGGTAGCGTCACCAGGATGGCCAGGCGCAGATCGAAACGAAAGCCGATGCCCAGGGTCTCAAGGACGGCATCGTCGCCGATCAGGGCTTTGACGTCGAAGCCGGAAAAGCCGAAGAAGAACACCACCCGCAGCAACGCGAACAACGCAAACAGGCACGCGGTTGCGCCCAGCCAATAATGCAACCGTCTCGAATGCAGCCAACCCATCAATGTTCCCCTGTTAAAAATGTCGTTGAATCAAGCGGGTCGATTCGGCACTGAAGTGCGCTTTTTACTCAGCAAACCATATGCCCAGCGCGTGGCAAGCATCAGCAGGGAGGCGCAGCAATACAGACCCAGCAACGGATCGATCAGATAATCCCAATAGTTCTGCGAAGGTTTTATCCCGACGATAAAGGCCAGCGTCGCGGTGGCCAGCATCACGACCGCAAGACCGTTGCGCAGGTAAAACAGGCCCAGGGTGAGCAGGGCGAAGAAAATCAGCATCGGGCGCGGGCTGTAGCCGAACCGATAAGGGTCCAGGTCACTCAGGCCCATGGTTGCCGGGTACAGCACCAGGGCCATGATGGCGAACAGGATCAGTACGCAGGTTTTCCCTTGCCGGGCCGCTGGCAAAAAGCCCAACCGACGCAAGCAGAACCAGGCCATCAACACCATTGAGGTAATCGCCAGGTCATCGATATGGCTGCGCAGGTACGTGGCCAGCGACAATCCGTCCACGGGTATGAAACTGGCGCCCAGCAAGGCGAACAGTAATGCGATGCGCCAGGCCCGTTTCAGGCCAAACGCCGGCAGCAGGAGGAAGGCGATCATTGCGAAGCTGAGGTGGGCTTGCCAAAGGCTGATCATTTGAGACGCTCGGAAAGCCACGCCTCGTTGAAGGTGACGTGCTTGATGAAAGTGTTGTTCCAGGAATAGACCAGGTGATACATGCCGTCTGGACTGCGGATGAAGTAGGGGTATTCATATTCAAACTCGCACCCCCGGACCTTGCAGCCACGGGTGTCGAGATTTTTCAGGAACTGCGCCTCCAGCGGTTGGCGAAGCGCACCACTGGAACCGCGGAACTCATTGCCCATGATTTCCTTGTAGGCTTTGGGTGAAACCGGGTCCCCTTCGGGATCAGGCGACTTGTCCAGATCACCTAACGAGCGCCAATCGTCCATTTTCGCGTCGGTACCATAAAGGCTGAGCTTGTAACGCCCCTCCTGCAAATCATTGAGCGCCACCAACAATCCGTGTTCGGGGGTTGCAACAGCCGCCAGCGAGGAATTGGGGTTCCATGGGTTGAGCGGATAAGGCTCGCTCCAGGTTTGCCCGGCATCTTCGGTGCGGGTTGCCAGAACGCGGTGATGGGTGTTGCCGGCATAACGCAGCAAGGCAATACCGCGCTGCCCATCCAGCGGAACTACCGTGGGTTGCAACGAGTTTTTGCCGTGGCTGATGCGATATTTGTCGATCACATCACCGTCTGCACTCAGGTAGAGATACTCGGCAAACTTGCCCAGAAACTCGTGGTAGACCGGTAAGCCGATGGAGCCGTCGGCATGAAACACCGGCGCCGAGCGCACCAGGGTACTGATGTTCAGAAAGGGCGAGGTGATCAGTTGGCGCGGAGCGGACCAATGCTCGCCGAAGTCGTCGGAGACCATCACGTTCACCGCGCTGCCGGCCCAGCCGCCCATGGACACGGAAACGTAGAACAACCACAGGCGATTATCCGGCGCGAGTGCTATCACCGGATTGCCCAGTTTGCGGATATAGCGTTGGGTTCCCTGCTGGGTTGACTCCCGAGTCGCCAACACCTGTTCGGCACCCCATTCGCCGGTTTTCACGTCGAAACGGGCCGAACGCACCTGCACATCGGCGGCGCCTTCGCGAGAACCGGCAAACCACACGGTCATCAAGCTTCCGTCAGGCAAGGCCGTGACCGCCGAGGAATGCACGAAGTCCACGAGCCCGGAGGAGGCGAAACGGCTGGTATAAATGGGTTTGGCCACTTGATTGGCCACCGCCTTCACTGGACTCATCAATGCAAAGGATGAGTGCGTGTGGGCAGGGTTGATGAACCATGCGACCGCAAAGAGGCAAGCCAGTGCAACATAGGCACCGAGGGCGGGAATACCGGGAAATTTGATGCGCATTTTTAGGCTAGGCATCTCTTGGCCCGGTCGAGGAGCGTAACCTATCATCTATAGTTGCAAAGCAGGTTTTTGGCAAATAGAGAAATTGTAAGTAAATGTTACTGTTCACCATTGCTCGCTCCTGAGGGCGTTCGCTACCCTGGTCTGGATCGCTTCTGAGTACTGGGATTTCAGCTCTTTGATTAAAGGCCCCAGGATAGGGTTCGCCTTGAACCGCGCCAACAGATGCTCAATCACCCGATCGACTTTGGCATAGGCAGCCGTAACGCTTGAGGGTATCAGCGGATCAAACTCGATCCCTTCCATCTCGATATCGAGTCGTTTCAACACGGACTCGGCATCCAGAATCTGATGCCGTATCTCAGCCAGTGAACAGTGCATCGTTGACCTCCTTGTTTTGCCATATAGGCAAGTCGCTTGTTAACTGCTGTGGCGCAGCGGTCAGATCCGGCATCCGCTGTCTTAAAAGTGAAACAAAATTGTCGCGCAGAAATATTACTGAAATATTTCAATCCTATGATCCATGTAGGATTTTTCTCAGGCTGCCTGTCTCATGCGTCGAGCTGTGTTCAATCAAAAAGGCGGGGTTGGCAAATCCAGCATCGCCTGCAATCTGGCGGCTGTCAGTGCTGCCGAAGGCTACAGGACGCTGCTGGTGGATCTCGATCCACAGGCAAACTCGACCCACTACCTGACGGGGCTGACCGGGGATGACATCCCCATGGGGATCGCCGACTTCTTCAAGCAAACCCTGTCCAGTGGCCCGGCCAGCAAAAGGAATCGGGTGGCCATCACCGAGACCCGCTATGACAATCTGCATCTGGTCACGGCCAGTCGCGAGCTTGCTGACCTGCAGTCGAAGCTGGAGTCAAAATTCAAGATCAACAAGCTGCGTCGTTTGCTGGTAGAACTTAGCGAAGATTACGAGCGCATTTATATCGATACGCCGCCGTCCTTGAATTTCTATACGTTCAGCGCATTGATCGCCGCCGAGCGCGTGTTGATTCCATTCGATTGCGACAGCTTTTCTCGTCAGGGGCTCTACAGTGTCATCGCGCAAGTGGCCGAGTTGCGCGCCGACCATAACGAGTCGTTGATCGTGGAAGGGGTGGTGGTCAACCAGTTCGTGGCGCGAGCCAGCCTGCATCAGACGCTGATCGACGAGTTGGTGGCAGAAGGCTTGCCGGTGTTACCGGATTACCTGAGCAGCACGGTGAAAATGCGTGAATCCCATGCAGTGTCGGTGCCCATGATCCATCTGGCGCCTCGCCATAAGCTTTCATTGGAGTTTGTCAGCCTGTTTTCCACCCTGGAACGTGCCAGTTGATCGCAGGATGACTGCTCGGGTTTCCTGCAGAAAATTGCACTTCCCTGACTTTTGCCTACGCTTTGCACGTTCACAGTCCTATCCAGGCAAGCTCTAACGCTACAGCCTGTGGGGCGGCGGTGTGCTCTTGACCTCAAGGTGACCAGGCATGGGGAATGACAAGCAATCCAAGGGCATCGGTGCAACTTTGGCGCTAATGCTTTGGTTCATGCCCGCTGCCCATGCCGAGGACTCGGCGGAACTGGCCAGGAAAGCACTCAACCCGGTGGCCGCGATGTACAGCCTGCCGGTGCAGTACAACTGGGATCAGAAAATCGGCCCGACCGGTGACGGCATGCACAGCGTCACCAATATCCAGCCGGTGCTGCCTTTCACTCTCAATGATGAGTGGAACCTCATTTCCCGCACCATTTTGCCGGTGATCGACCAGCACGGCCTGGCACCTGATGGCGCGGCGGACAGATCCGGTGTGGGTGACATCACCCAGAGCTTTTTCTTCTCGCCGAAACAGCCGACGGAGAGCGGCTGGATACTCGGTGCCGGCCCGGCGGTTTTGATTCCGACCGGCAGCGACGAGTTGCTCGGCAATGAGCAATGGGGGATCGGCCCGACGGCGGTCGCCCTGAAGCAGGCCAACGGCTGGACACACGGGATTCTGGCCAATCATGTCTGGGGCCTGGACGGCAGCCCGCCCGATGGCAAGGACAAGGTCAACCAGACTTTCCTGCAACCCTTCCTTTCCTACACCACCAGCACCCTGACCACGTTCGGCGTGAACACCGAGTCGACCTATAACTGGCAAACTCGCGAATGGTCGGTCCCGGTCAATTTGACTGTGACGCAGTTGTTGAAAATCGGTGGCCAGCCCTTGACGGTGCAAGCAGGGCCGCGTTACTGGCTCGACACCCCTGAGGATGGTGCGCAAGGCTGGGGAGGGCGGTTCGCCATTACGCTGCTGTTTCCTCGGTGAGGGCAACCTTCGAGCCCAAGTCAAAGCCAGGTGGACCGGGCCGGCAATCCATAAAAGTCAGGTAGAACGCAAACGCAGGATCTGCGCGCCATCGAAAGGGTCCGTCAGGTAGTGCGCGTGTACCCCAAAGGTGTCCAGCAAGCGTTGCGGGGTCAGGACGTCGAGCGGTTTGCCCAGCGCTACCAGGCGCCCTCGCTCAAGCACCGCCAAACGATCACACGTCAGCGCCTGGTTCAGGTCATGCAGCGCGACCAACGTGGTCACCGGCAACGATTGAACCACCTTCAAAATGATCAACTGATGCTGGATGTCGAGGTGATTGGTCGGTTCGTCGAGCAGCAGGATCCGGGGGCGCTGAGCCAGTGCCCGGGCGATGTGCACACGCTGGCGTTCACCCCCCGAGAGACTGCCCCAAATGCGCGTGCGCAGGTGCATGGCATCGACGTCGTGCAAGGCTTGCAGGACGATGGCAGCGTCTTCGTTCGACCAGGGTGTCAAGGCTGACAACCAGGGCGTGCGCCCCAGCGCGACGGCGTCGAACACGCTGATCGCGTCGTCGGTGTCGGCCTGCTGCTCAACCACCGCCAGGCTTTGCGCGATGCTTCGACGCGACAGTTCGCCCAGGCGTTGGCCAGCCAGCCGAACTTCGCCGGCGGTGGGTTGGCGTACACCGGCGAGCAGTTTCAGCAGGGTGGATTTGCCCGAGCCATTCGGCCCGACGATGCCCAGGGTTTCACCCTGGTGGACATCCAGGCCGATATCGCTCAGTAACCCGGCGTCGCGCACCTTGAAACTCAGACCGCTACAGCTCAGTACGCAGGTGGCACTCATCGGGCGTTTCTCCGGCCAATCAGGATCAGGGCGAAAACCGGCGCGCCAACCAATGCGGTGATCACGCCGACGGGAATGACCTGGCCCTTGATCAGGGTGCGCGACAGCACATCGGCCGCGATCAGGAACACGGCCCCTCCCAGGGCACTGGCGGGCAACAGACGAGCATGTCCGGTCCCCAGCAGCAGGCGCGCAGCGTGGGGAATGACCAGGCCGACAAACCCGATGGAGCCGACAATCGAGACGATCACGGCGGTCACCAATGCGGCGCAGCCGATCAGCAGAAATTGCACCCGACGCACCGGTATGCCGAGCGATGCGGCCGAGTCAACGCCAAAGGTGAAGGCATCCAGAGCCCGACGGTGCCACAGGCACACCACCAGACCTGCCACGGCAACCGGCACCGCCAGCCCTACCGACGGCCAACGCACACCGCTCAGATTGCCGAGCAGCCAGAACATGATCCCGCGCGCCTGTTCGGAACTGGCTGACTTGGTGATCAGAAAGGCCGTCAGCGCGTTGAACAACTGCGAACCGGCGATGCCCGCCAGAATGATCTGGCCAGTACCGCTGGAACGCCCGCTGACCCGAGCCAGTAATATGACCAGGGCGAAAGCGGTCACGGCTCCGCTGAAGGCGCCCGCGGATAACGAAACCATTCCGGCGCCCACGCCGAGCAGTGCCACCAGCACCGCTCCGGTCGAGGCGCCCGCACAAATGCCCAATAGATAGGGGTCCGCCAGGGGGTTGCGCAGCAGCGATTGCAAGATCACTCCGCAGGTCGCAAGCCCTGCGCCGCAGGCGGCCGCTACCAGTGCACGGGTCAGGCGATAATTCCAGACAATGCCTTCATCGATCGGATCAAGCACGTATCCCGCCGCCCACAGCTTGTTGGCCAATACCTCAAACACCACGCCTGGGGCTATTGCCGTTTCACCGATGGCCACACCGGCGATCACTGCTATCAATAGCGTGGCGAATGCCAACAGGACCCGAATTGTGATCGCCGTCATTTCGACAAGTCGTAGCCGTTGATGGCGTTGGCCAATTGCTCGACGCCATCGAACATCCTGACACTGGCCTGCAGGGCCAGGGCATCAAGGATGATGATGCGGTCGTTTTTCACCGCGTCCATGTTGCGGGTGACGGGATCGCTGCGCAAAAACGCCAGCTTCTTTTGATAGTCGTCAGCCGAAAAACGGCGGCGATCCATGCGTGCAATCACTAAAAACGTCGGGTTGGCCTTGGCTATGGTTTCCCAGCCTACGGTTGGCCATTCTTCATCGGACTGCACCACATTGCGCACGCCCAGGGACTTGAGCATGAAATCGGCAATGCCCTTGTGGCCGGCCACATAGGGATCGAGGCCCATATCCGCGCTGGAGAACCAGACCAGTGCGCTGGTGTGCCGCAAATCCTTTTTTTGTACTGACGCGACGGACCGGGCAAGGCCGGCCTTGAGTTCGGCATTGAGTTGATGGCCGCGCTCGGGCACATCGAAAATCTCTGCCAGCTGGCTGACGCTCTTGTAGATACTGTCGATGCGAAAGGGCTGCAGGCGTGTGCCGTCGGCACCGACCAGGTTGTCCTTGGCTTCGCAATCGGACGGCAGGAGGTAGGTTGGAATGTTCAGTTCGTGAAATTGTTCGCGGGTACCCACAGCGCCTTGCGGGCCGACCATCCACTCAAGTTCCACAGCGACCAGTTCCGGCCGCTTGCCGATGACGGCTTCGAAGCTCGGTTCGTTATCGGCCAGGCGCTCGATCCTGTCGTTCTGCGTCTTGTACTGGCCCAGCACCTCGTTGAACCACAGGGAAGTCCCCGTGACCTTGTCGCCGAGCCCCAGGGCATAGAGCATTTCGGTGCCGGCCTGGCCGATGGTCACGGTACGCGTCGGGGCGTGCTGGAAGGTCAGCGTGCTGCCGCAGTTCTTTAGCGTCAACGGATAGTGAGTCGAGGTTGCAAAGGCCTGCGAGCACAGGACCCAACCGGTGATGAGGGCGACAACGCGGTGCAGCAGCATGATGCAATCTCCATTTGTACCGTACACGGAGCAGGGGAGTACGGTCTGGAAACACACAATCAAACGCTGCCGCTGGAGCAGAGCAAGGCCGGGTTCAGGCAAAAAACACGCGGCAAGGATGTCCCTTCCGGACACCCCGCCGGTTAGTGATGTTCTGTGCCGGCAGGTCTCCTGACTGATGCGTCATCGCCATGCTCCAGCCTTCCCGGATTCGATCCAGTGGCAATAAAGAAGCAGGCTCGGCATCTACAGTTGCGGGGGCAGTTCCGTTCGATGCGACAGGCGCATCTCGGATTCCCTATTAATCCCGTTTGGAAACCGGCGCGGTATGGTAGTCGATCATGCCGGGCAGGGCTAATTCAGTGCACACAAAAAACCTGCATGTGCGGCGGGCAGAGGTGGTGGATACCGCGCAAACCGTCGCGTGATGCCCTGATCACAGGGCGCTGGCATCGGCCTCGTGTTCGTCAGCGAATGCCATGAACACGTCCAGATCGAGGACATCCAGCGGGATCCGGGAAATGAAGGCAGAAAAGGCCAGGTTCGCGGCGAGCCGACGCAGATCGCTGGCCCAGGCCGGAAGATAAACCGGGCCCTGGAGCCAGCCGGAGTCGAACAGTGGCGCCAGGCGCAGGGTGTCTCCCAGGCTGAGGCGTCCGGCAAACAGATGGTTGACCAGTTCCGGGCGATTATCGCGGATCGCGATGCGCAACAGGGTATGCACGCCAAGCAGGCCGGTGAGGTACGCGGCATCCTTGGTAAAGGCCGAACCACCCCGCAGGTCGGCGCCACGGAATATCCGCTGGGTTGAGCGAAAGGACTCCTCTGGTGACTGACCGGCCGCCACAAACCCTTCAAACACCTGAATGAAGTCGGCCCCGTTCAGCGCCTGTTGAACCCCCAGTACGCGCAGCGCCAGGCGCCGCAGGCGGTTGATGTCCATGCTGCCGGTGAAGAGCTCGGCGAGGGTGGCGATGCCCTCTTGAGTCTGGGTCGTGCGGGGAGCTCCCAGACCGAGACTCTTCAGATTGGGTTGGCGTGCGCCGTTTTGTGCCGTCGCCACATGCACGAAGGCCTCATGTTGCAATAACTGGTTTTTGTCCAGTTCCGAGAACAGTGCGCTGGCGCGCAAGCGAATGCGCGTTGAGCCGGCGATCGCCTTGGCTGCCAGGGAGGGGTCGAGAATGACTGAAATTCGACCCGGACCGAAAAAATTGTCCAGTTCCGGTTGCATCCAGTCGGCGAAGGTCTGGGCCGGGATATCGGCTTCGCTCGGCGCAATTCGGCTGCCGCCGAGCAATGCATCGGTGGTCTCGAGGAAAAAACGCGCCGCGTCCAGCATGGTCAGTTTCAGGCGCGGGTAATCGAAATCCGGACGCCGGTACAACGCTGAGGAATATTGAGTGAACGCAGGGGTGCCTATGGCGCCGAGCATCCGCCCGGCCATGGCATAGCTGCGCGCTGTCACGGCCAGGTGATGCCCGGCCGGATGCTGCTGATCGCAGCGGCCAGCAAACGTTTCCAGAGCGGCGATGTCGGCACTGTGATCACGCGGCGGCAGTTCGACGCGAGGTAATCGGGCTTTACCGCCACGCCAATGCTCCAGGAAGTCTTCCTCCACCCCGTCCGGCCAGGCCAGGGCGTCCAGTACGCGGATCTTGCAGGCCAGTCGGGGCAGTGCAGCATCGAGTTCGGGCAGCGAGGCGCTCATGGATATCTCCTTGCAGCAAGCGTTCATCGCCAAAGTTTAGTCGCTGCCCGGGGGCATTTTGCGAACTTTGCACATAACGCTCCTTGCGGGACTGCCCTTGGAGCCCTATCGTCAGATCTCATGTGCCACAAAGCAGTTTTGTGGGTTTTGAGCGAACAATGTCAGGCACATTTCCCTGAACATCGCCGGTGAGCCTGAGACGCGACCGGAAGATTTCGAATTGGAGAACGATCATGATTCGCACGCACAGTTTGAAGGCTCTGGCAGCAGCGTTCATCGTTGTCGCTGGCGCGCAGTGGATATCGCTACCAGTCTACGCGACCGAGCAGGGTGAACAGCGGCGTGACGCGCGCGATACCCGCCAGGATGGGCGCTCCACGGCACGGCAAACCAAGCAGGATTGCAGAAAGAGCAACGACAAGACCAACGTCGATTGCCGCCAGGAAAAGCGCAGCACCAAGCAGGATACCCGTCGCGAGGCCCGGGACATCAAATACTGATCCTCGGGCGACCGATTGCCTGGATCATGATGCGCGCAGCCAGGCGACAGGCTGGTATGACCGCTAAGCTTTGCTTCGCCGGGGTGCAATTGTTGCCTTGGAATGCCGATATCTGACAAGGGAGTCGCCCGCCATGAGCGTCGAACAGCGTCATTACACTGCGCCGACCCTCCTGGTGGTCGATGACACGCCCGATAACCTGATGCTGATGACCGATCTGCTCAAGGATCGATACCGGGTCAAGGCCGCCAACAGCGGTGAGAAGGCGTTGCGGGTATTGCAGGGCGATACGCTCCCGGACTTGATCCTGCTCGACATCATGATGCCCGGGATGTCCGGCCATGAAGTGGCGCAGCGGCTCAAGCGCGACCCGCGCACCCGCGACATTCCGATCATCTTCCTGACCGCCATGGCCGGGACCGACGATGAGATCCATGGCCTGGAGCTGGGGGCGGTCGACTACATCACCAAACCGATCAGGCCGGCGCTGGTACTGGCGCGGGTCGATACCCAGCTCAAGCTCAAGGCCGCTAAAGACTTCCTGCGCGATCAAAACGACTATCTGGAAAAGGAAGTGCAGCGCCGGACTCGCGAAGTGATTGCGATCCAGGACGTGGCCATCCAGGCCATGGCTTCACTGGCCGAGACGCGTGATAACGAAACCGGCAACCATATCCGCCGGACCCAGCATTACATCAAGGTGCTGGCCGAGCATCTGCGTGAACATCCGCGTTTCAGTCACTTCCTCAGCGAGGAGACCATCGAGCTGCTCTTCAAGTCGGCGCCGCTGCATGACATCGGCAAGATCGGCATTCCCGACCATATCCTCCTCAAGCCGGGACGCTTCACCGAGGAAGAGTTCGAGATCATGAAAACTCATACAACGCTGGGGCGTGACGCCATCCAGCATGCCGAGGATGCGCTGGGCATTCGCGTCGACTTCCTCAATCTGGCCAAAGAGATTGCCTACAGTCACCAGGAGAAATGGGACGGCAGCGGGTACCCGCAGGGGCTGGCGGCTGACGACATTCCCATCAGCGCCCGGTTGATGGCGGTGGCCGATGTCTATGACGCGCTGATCAGCCGGCGGGTCTATAAATCCGGAATGCCCCACGAGCAAGCCGTCGAGATTATCCGGCAGGGGCGAGGCAGCCACTTTGACCCGGACATCTGCGACGCCTTCCTGGCCTGCGTTGAACAGTTTCGGGCTGTTGCCGAGCGTTTCGCCGACACCAATCAGGACATGGCAGCCAAACAGGCCGCCCTGGAACGTAGCGGCCAGTCGCTTTGAGCCCGGTACTTCCCACTCCCTTCACCCGTATTTTTATCAGGATCACGAGGACAGGCCATGGCCGGATTGCGCACCCTGCTTGAGCGCCTTGCGCTTCTGCACAAACTGATCCTGGGGTTTGCCGCGCTACTGCTGTTGGTGCTGGTGCTCGGTGTACAAAGCCTGCGGACCCAGCATTCGCTGGAGCAGGACATGCAGAACCTCTACCTCCAGGAACTGGTGGGCATGGAGTACTTGCATGAAGCGCGGGTGCAACTGCCCCATATGATGCAAGCACTGCAGCGTGCGGTGGGCACCGACAGCGCATCGATCCGCGTCGAATCCCTGCAGCAGTTGCATGACATCCAGAATCGGCTGCAGCTTTCGCTGGCCCAGGCCAAAGTGACCCTGCGGCGGGCGGAGAATCTGGCGCGTCTCGCCGAGTTCGACCTGCTGCTGCAACAGTTGCAGCGCCATGGCGATCACGCCTTTCAATTGATCGATCAGGGCCAGCAGAGTCAGGCGTTGGTGCTGCTCAATAGCAGTGAGTTCCAGCAACTGGCTCAGCAGGCCGACACCCTTTTGTACGCGATCGCCCAGATCAAGGAAGCCTCGATTCGCGACACGGCCAAGGACATTGCCGACTATGCCGAACGCAGCACCCTGCTGACCTACATATTGTTGTTCGGAGGCCTGTCGCTGGCGCTGCTGTTGTCCTGGCTGGTCAGCCAGTCGATTCGCAATCCGCTCAACCGGGTGCGGGTGGCCGTGGACCAGTTGGCCGCCGGGCAGCTTGACCAGCCGATCCCTCACACCGACATGAATAACGAAACGGGTGACCTGGCACGGGCCATCGCCAAACTGCAGAGCGAGTCGCAACAGCTTGAGCACCAGCGCTGGATCAAGTCGCATACCGCCCAGTTGCAGGTTGATCTGCAACAGGCTGAAACGCCCGCCGAGTTGGCGCAGGTGTTTCTGCAATGCATGGCCAGCCTGCACGGAATCTGCCAAGGGGTGCTTTACAGCGCGAACGAGGATGCTGGAACGCTGTTACTGATGGGCCGTTATGCCACCGATGCCGAGCGGCCACCGCAGGCAAAAGTCTTGTTCGGCGATGGCCTGTTGGGGCAGTGCGCGGTGGATCGCCAGCCCCGTCAGTTTCAGGCGCTGCCGGAGCATCAATGGCGTTTGCATTCGCCGCTTGGTGAGATGACGGCCAGTTGTTTGCTGCTGCAACCCATCGTGCGCAGCGAGCGGCTGTTGGGCGTACTCGAACTGGCCGGGCTGGAGCCGTTGGGCGAGCGCGAATTACAGCTGTTGCACGAGGCCACGCCACGCCTGGCTGCCGCGATGGCGATCCTGGAGCGTAACCAGGCGGTCAAGACGCTGTTGGCAGAAACCCGTCGCCAGGCCAATGAAATGGCGGAACAGGCGCTGCAACTGGAAGAACAGGCCAAGGCGCTCGAAACCCAGCAGTCGGCCTTGCGTGCGACCGAGGCGTGGTATCGCGGGATCATCGAAGCGGCCCCGGACGGCATGCTGGTGGTGGATGCCGACGGAAAGATCCTGCGAACCAATCGCCAACTGGATCAACTGTTCGGTTACGCGGCCGGTGAGTTGCTTGGCGAGAAAATCGAACGTCTGGTGCCGGTCGCCAGTCGAGAGCGCCACGTGGGGCTGCGCAAGGACTTCGTGGCCCACGGCGACACTCGCCAGATGGGAAGCTATCTGGATGACCTGCAAGGGGTGCGCAAGGACGGCAGCCACTTTTCGGCAGAGATCAGCCTGTCGCATCTGCCGAGTCTGGACGGGGGTGAAACCTGCGTGTGCGCTTCGGTGCGCGATGTCAGTGAGCGCCGTCAGTTGCAAGCGGCGCTCAAGGCCAGTGAGTCGCAGTTGCGCGCCGTGCTCGACAGCAGCCCGGTGGCCATGGTGATCAGAGACTTCGATGGGCGTCCGAGCTACTGCAATCCGCAGTTCAACAGTTTGTTCGGAACCCGTCTGGCTGAACTTGAGGGGACGGATCCGGCGCAGTTCTGGGTCGATCCGCAGGCACGCCAGCGCTTTCTCGCTGCGGCCTCTCAAGGTCAGGTGCTGAATTTCGAGACCACGATGCAGCGAGCCGGTGGTGAACGCTTCGACGTACTGGTGTCGGCTGTCTCGATGACACTGGGCGAGCGGGGCATGGATGCCAATTGGTACTTTGACATCACCGATCGCAAGACCGCCGAGGCCGAGGTGCAGCGCGCGCGCGAGGCTGCGGAGGAGGCGACCCGGGCCAAGAGCGACTTCCTGGCCACCATGAGCCACGAAATCCGCACACCGATGAACGCCATCATCGGCATGAGCCATCTGGCGTTGCGCACCGAACTCGACCACCGCCAGCGCAACTACATCGAAAAGGTCCATCGCTCGGCCGAAAGCCTGCTGGGCATCATCAACGATATCCTCGATTTCTCCAGGATCGAGGCCGGCAAGATGAACCTCGAACACATCCCTTTCCATCTCGAGGACGTGCTCGACGGCTTCGCCAGCATGATTGGCCTGAAAGCCGAGGACAAAGGCCTGGAATTACTGTTCAACACGGCGCCTGAACTGCCGACTGCGTTAGTCGGCGATCCGTTGCGCCTGGGCCAGGTGCTGATCAACCTGGGCAACAATGCGACGAAGTTCACCGAGCAGGGCGAGATTGTGCTCGGTGCAGAACTGCGAAGCGCCGAAGGTGAGCAGGCGCAGTTGCATTTCTGGATGCGCGACAGCGGGATCGGCATGAGCGCCGAACAATGCTCGCGCATGTTTCAACCGTTCAGCCAGGCCGACAGTTCCACCACGCGTAAATACGGCGGCACCGGGTTGGGGCTGGCCATCTCCAAGCATCTGGTGGAACTGATGGGCGGGACAATCTGGGTGGAGAGCGAGCCGGGCCTAGGCTCCACTTTTCATTTCGAGGTAAGCGTGGGCGTGCAGCGCGACGGCCATCTGCGCCGCATGTTGACCGCCGACGAATTGGTGGGCAGCCGTGTGCTGGTTGTCGACGACAACGCCACGGCGCGCGAGATTCTGTCCGACATGGCGCGCAGTTTTGGCGTCGAAGTGGACGTCGCGCAAAGTGGCCGAGCCGCATTGGCCATGTTGGTGGAAGCCGAAACCAGGACGCTGCCCTATGACCTGGTGCTGATGGATTGGCGTATGCCCGGCATGGATGGCGTGGAGACGGTGCGGCAGATGCAGGCTGCCAAACTGATGAAAACGCCGTCGGTGATCATGGTCACCGCGTTCGGTCGCGAAGAGGTCCGCGAAGAAGCCAGTCGGCACGGCCTTCAATTTCCGGTGGTACTGACCAAACCGGTGACGCCGTCGACGTTGCTGGAGGCGCTGGGCACAGTACTGGGCAAAATTCCTCACGTCGATACCCGGGCCAACAAGCGCACCGACCAGAGCGCCAGCGCCATGGCCAGCCTGCGTGGCGCGCGATTGTTGCTGGTGGAAGACAATGAGCTGAACCGTGAGCTGGCGTGTGAATTGCTGGAAAGCGCGGGCATCGAGCTGTTGCTGGCCAATCATGGCAAGGAAGCGCTCGACCAGTTGGAGCGGGACCCGCACTTCGATGGTGTGTTGATGGACTGCCAGATGCCAGTGATGGACGGGTATACCGCAACCCGCAAAATACGCGAGCAGCCTCGTTGGGCGAAGCTGCCGGTGATCGCCATGACGGCCGACGCCATGGCGGGGGACCGCGAGCGGGCGCTTGCCTGCGGCATGAACGATCACATCTCCAAACCCTTGAACGTCGATGACATGTTCGCCACGTTGGCCAGGTGGATACATCCGGGACCGGGTCGCGGCGCTCCTGTTGTGGTCATTTCACCGCTCACGACAGAGTCTACAGACGTGCTGCCGGCCAACCTTCCCGGTATTGAATTGAGTTCAGGCCTGAGCACGTGTATGGGCAAGGTCGAGCTCTACCTGCGCCTGCTTCGCAAGTTTCGCACCAGCCAGCAGTCTTTTAGCGCCGAGTTCCTGGCGGCCCGGGCTGACAGCGATCCGCAGATGGCAATCAGATTGGCCCACACCTTGCGCGGGACGGCCGGCAACATCGGTGCTATTGATCTGGCGGACGCCGCCGGCATCCTGGAACAGGCGTGCCTGAGCGGTGGAGCAGGGCAGGACCTGACAGATTCGCTGGTGGAGGTCGAACGCTGCCTGGCCATCGTGCTGGCAGGATTGTCGGTGCTGACCGAACCGACAGCACCCATAGACGCCGTCACCGCACCCTTCAATAGCGAATGGCAGACGCAATTGGCCCACGTCCGGCATCTGCTGGCCGAGAGCGACACGCTGGCGCTGACCGCCCTGCACCAACTGCAGGGGCTGGCATCAGGCCCTCGGCTCGTCGAGCAGTTGCACCGGGTGGTCCAGCAAGCGGAGAGCTTCGATTTCGATCAGGCGCTGGAGTTGCTCGAAAACCTGTCCTGATCAAATCCGGGGGAAATGGTCGGAAACTTCGACACGCTGCCTGAACCGGGCTTTACTGAAATTAGCCGTGCAGATTGCCGTGGGGTCGTAATCATAGGCGGGTTCCTGAGGTCAGAACACATCCAGCGAGGACGAGGCTTTGCCCATCTACCGGTTCCTCCCCGTCCTGGTGTTCGCACTGCTGTTCGCTGGCTGCGCCACCCCCACGCGTTTGCCTCATGACTTCAGCGCGGCGATTCCCGCCAGCGATTCGGCTTTCGGGCGCTCCATCCAGGCGCAAGCCGCGCCACACGAAGGACGCTCCGGTTTTCGCCTGCTGCCCAACAGCAGTGAAGCGTTTCGGGCGCGCGCCGAGCTGATCCGCAATGCGCAGAAAAGCGTCGATCTGCAGTACTACATCGTGCATAACGGCCTCAGCACCCGGGCATTGGTGCGTGAAATTCTGCTGGCCGCTGACCGTGGCGTGCGCATACGCATCTTGCTCGATGACACGGCCAGTGACGGGCAGGAGGAGGTCATCGCCACATTGGCCGTGCACCCGAATATCCATATCCGTGTGTTCAATCCCCTGCATCTGGGGCGCAGCACCATGGTGACCCGAACCATGGGGCGCCTGCTCGATCTTTCCCAGCAGCACCGGCGCATGCACAACAAACTGTGGCTGGCCGACAACAGTGTCGCCATTGTCGGCGGACGCAATTTGGGGGATGAGTATTTCGACGCCAAACCCGATCTCAACTTCACCGACATGGACCTGCTGTGCATCGGCCCGGTTGCCCAGCAGTTGGGCGTGAGCTTCGATCAATACTGGAACAGCGGCCTGAGCCAGTCGATCAGTGATTTCCTGATCAACAAGCCTACCGCCGATGATTTGCTCCAGAGCCGGCACCGCCTGGAGCAATCGCTCCAGACCACACGTATCGAGAACAAGGCTCTGTACGATCACCTCATGACCTACCGTTCCCGCCCGCAACTCGCCAATTGGCGCAAGCAGATGATCTGGGCCTACGGCAAGGTAATGTGGGACGCACCGAGCAAGGTGCTGGCCGACGACGAACCGGCGCGTTCTCTGTTGATGGCCACGCAGCTGCGGCCTGAGCTCGACAGCGTCAACAAGGAGCTGATCATGATTTCGGCGTATTTCGTGCCGCAACAATCGGGCATGCGTTACTTGCTCGGTCGTGCCGATGCCGGTGTCGATGTGCGCTTGTTGACCAACTCGCTGGAAGCCACCGATGTGCCGGCGGTGCATGGAGGCTATGCACCTTATCGCAAGGAGCTGCTCGAACATGGGGTGAAGCTCTATGAGCTGCGGCGTCAGCCTGACGACCCCAGTGGCGGTTCTTCTTCATTTGGTTTCAGCGGGGGGTCGGATTCCAGCTTGCACACCAAGGCCATGATCCTCGACCAGAAAAAAGTGTTCATCGGCTCGTTCAATTTCGACCCGCGCTCAGTCCTCTGGAACACCGAAGTCGGAGTACTGGTCGATAGTCCTGAACTGGCCGGCTATGTGCGCAAGTTGGCGCTTGAGGGCATGGCGCCCGCCATGAGTTACCAGGCCCGGCTGGAACATGGCGAAATCGTCTGGGTCACGGAGGACGACGACCAACTGCATACCTTGCACAAGGAACCCGGTGGAAAATGGCGCAGCTTCAAAGCCTGGCTCAGTGACAAGATCGGCCTGGAGAAAATGCTCTGATCGGTGCGCCCCGGATCGATGGAAACATTTTGTCATGAAATGAAAAAGCGCTGTCGTCGATTGAAAAGTGAGAAACCTTCCCCTCGATAACACTCCTTCTTGCGAAATGCACGGCAATCGCATTTCGCATGTTCGACCGGCCGACGCGATGCCCGGCCGTACAACCTTCAGTCGTAAGGAGAATAAGAATGAGTGCAGAACGACTTAAAGGCAGCCTTAACGCCGAGCTGACCGGTGTGAGTGCCTTTGATGCCATCCATGATGATGGCCCCAACGAGATCAGGCACAGGCAGCAGGACAACGCGCACGCGCAGTTCAAACCCGATCAGGGTATTTTCCAGCCGGACTACCTCGCTCATGTCCTGCGCTTCGGTGTATTTGAAGAACACTGAGAAGTCACTGCGTTGGCGCAGGCCTCGGCCCGCCGGTCAGTCCGGTGGATCTCCGGCCGCAATGAGGGTCAGGGGCTTCGGGGCGGTTGCGGTTCGACAGCGGCGGGTCTCAAGGCTTTGTCCACCTGGTTTTGAATCTCGTAGGCAGGTGCCTCTACGGCTGAATAGTCACGGGTGTAGCGAGTGGCAAACTCGCGAACGCCCCATTGCTGGTATTGCTCCACGTGCTTCAACTCATGCGCCCACAGCGCGACGTTGTTCACCGCATCATCAGGGTTGCGAAAGACGATGAGGTCGACAAGGGTGACGGCATTGATATCGGGATTTTGCAGCAGGGTGTTGGCGGCGTTCAGCTCCGTTTCATCACCGATTTTGTAGCGAGCCGAGTCGAGCACCTGGATGTCATAGAAGGGTTCGAGTTGCGCCCGGATGTTCAGCGGGATCGGTTGAACATCGCCCGTTGCCGCGTTGTTGCGCGACAGCACGATCCAGTTTTCCAATCCCGAGGCTGCCAGTTGGTTCATCTCATCGAAGATCGTCCCAACGTCCTCTTCGGAACCGGGCGCACAAAAACAGGCGACCACGCAGACTTGGAATTGCCCTGTCGGGCAGGCGATAACAGATGACGCAGCGCCACTGCAAAAAAGCAATAACGCCAACCGCAAAACATGACGGGAAAAGACAGCTGGCAAGGGGGGCTCCAAAGGCGTACCAGGCCATAAACTTTCATTGGAATTCGCCAGTCTGTTTTCCACGTTGGGGCGAGGCAATCAACCCCCAAGGGCTCAATTCACGGGTACGGTGACCACAACGATCTTGACTTTGATGCCCAAGGCCGCGGCCACTTTCAGAACGATCGAAAGGCTCGGGTCACCGTCTTTGGAAAGTGCTCGGTACAGAGTGGCTCTACTGATTCCTGTATCGCGCGCGAGCTGGCTCATTCCCTTGACCCGGGCAATGTTGCCCAGCGCAGTCACCAAGACACCTGGATCATTTGTCTGGAGGCAACTTTCCAATTGTGCGGCAAGATACTTGTCACTGATTCGATTATCCGGTTCAGCCAATCCTGCTTGATGCATAGAGACCTCCAGAGACCAGTGCGTCTGCAAATTCGCTCAGCGCAAGCAAAGGCCAAGGCCAAGGCCAAGGCCAGAGTCGATGGGGAGGCGCCTATGAAAATCTAGACCATTCGCTGGGTTGTCTCCATTTAAATCACAGCAATTATCATTATTTCTGGCATGAAAGAAGTGCGCGCTGAAACACAATGCAACTGCCCAATCGGACCCGCCGTCCTGGCGGGTCCGTTGCTGAGGAAGGCGGCCTTGAGTATCAGTCGCGTACCTTGCCCGATGCGCGAGCCCCTGAAAGGCGAACTGTGGCACAGAACGGCAAAAGCGGCGCACAAACGAAAATCGGCGGTATCAATGCTTGCATTCCGACAGCACCACTTGACAGGTACTCGGCGTGCCACCGGATCGACCTGCATAACGTGCGCAATTGGTCAGGGATTTTTGCCGCGCCATGCTCAAGGTGTCGCCCCAGGCCAGGCCGCCTTCACCCACAGTGGGGAGCGCTTTTGCATAACACGCCGAGCCAATGCGAGGGGCCGCATAGCGAGGCGTGGACTTGTTGCCTGAGCAGCCCGCGGTCTGCACCAGACTGACGGCAAGCAGGGTAAGCAGGACCCAGGTCGAGCCTTTGCGCTCTGTTATTCCAGTCATCCTGCTTCCCCCCGTTGTGTCGCCAACTGACCGAACACTGTGGCGTCAGCCACCCACGCGTTTGTTCAACGCCGCTTCCGCCGCTGCGATTTCGGCCTGGCGCTTGACGATCATGTCACCCACCGGTGGACCCTGGAAGCGTCGGGCTTCAAAGCCGAACCAGACGATGGCGGTCAGCACCAGAAAGCCAATGGTGATGTACAGCGCCCAATCGTTCGGCGGCTGGATACCGATGATGAAAATGATCACCATCGAGAGCACCGACAGCAGGGCGAACACGGTGTACCAGAAGCGTCCTATGTTCCACGGCCCCATGGTCGGCCACTTCGGTGTCCCGTAGGCAAACAGGCCCAACACGATGGGAATGATGAAGGAGAAAAACAGGAAGATCACCGTGCAAGAGACGACGATGGTGTAGACCGGTGTCTCACCGACCGAGATCACCGATGACCCCCAGTCGAACAGCACGGCGAGGGTGGCACCGGTCCAGATCGCGGCGACCGGGCTGCGCAAGGTCGGGGAGACCGAGGACAGCGCTTTGGAAAACGGCAGGCCGCCGTCGCGGGAGAAGGCGAAGATCATGCGTGAAACAGAGGTGACTGTCGCCAATCCACAGAGCACTTGCGAGATGAAAATCGCCACGTACAACGCCAGTTTCAACGTCGGGTTGACCTGAGTGTCCATGGCCCAGAAAAACACACTCCAGCCTTTGCTGGCGGCCTCGTCCATGTTCGGCAACATCAGCACGAACGAGCTGAGCATCACCCAACCGAACAGCAGCGACCAGACCACGGACATCACCATGCCCCGTGGCACCGACATTGCGGCGTTGCGGGTTTCTTCGGAGGTGTGCGCAGAGGCGTCGTAGCCGGTGATGGTGTAGATCGGCAACAACAGGCCCAGCATGAAAATCCAGCCGTTGGACACCTGTGGCCAGACGCTGCCGCCGGCTTCGCCGGAATAGTTGGCGAACGTCACAAGGCGGGCGAACTCATAACTGGGTGCCGAGATCAGGCAAACGATGGTCAGGGCGAGGGCCGTGGCGAAAATCAGGTAACCGGAGAAGTCCGTGAGCTTGGCCGTCAGGCCGATGCCCAGGTGGTTACACAAGGCCTGGAGACCGGTCAGGATCGCCAGGAAAATCACCCGTGTCGTGGTGGTGTCCTCCATGCCCAGTCCCGGCCCGAAAGCACCGAAGAAAAAGTAATAGGTGCCGACGTTGATCGCGCCGAGCACCGTGACCAACCCCAGCAAATTGAACCAGGCTGTCAGCCACCCGGTGAAACGGTTACCCAGGATCGAACCCCAGTGATACAAGCCGCCAGCGGTGGGGTAGGCCGACGAGATCTGCGCCATGGCCAAAGCGAACACCCCGGAGATCAGGCAGCCGATTGGCCAGCCGATGCCGATCGAGGCACCGCCCGCACCCGAGGTGCCCTGGGCCAGCGAGTTGATGCCGCCGGAGAGGATGCAGATGATCGAAAAGGAAATCGCAAAGTTGGAGAAAACCCCCATTCTTCGCGAGAGCTGCTGGGCATAGCCCATGCTGTGCAGCACCTTGGTGTCATCGTCCGGCGCTGCACCGGTGCCGGGCTGACTTGCTGGATTCATATCGTGTGCCCCTTCAGGTTTTGATACGCATCCACCCGGAATGCCGGATGGGCTGGCCTTCAACCCCTTGTCGTACTGCTCCTGTTTACAACCGAAAAACTTGTCTGCTGGCGCTAACTTGCTCCTACAGACGGCCGTGGAATGCCGCCTGGAAAATTTCCGCCACGCCGGCCTTGGTCAATGGCAATGGATTGCCCCCCGCAGACGGGTCGACAATTGCCATGTCGGCGATCAGCTCGGCTTGCTGGTCATCCACGCCGAGCTCGAACAGCGTGTGCGGCACAGCGATGTCCTTGCGCAGTTTGAGCACGAAGGCCAGGAAACTGTCGAACCCGGGGGAGGGCAGGCGCAAGTACGCGGCCAGGCGCGTGATGCGTTCCTCGATGGCCGGGCGGTTGAATTTCAGAACGTAGGGCATCAGGGTCGCGTTGGTCATGCCGTGGTGGGTGTCGTACAGCGCGCCAATCGGATGCGCCAGGGCGTGCATGCCGCCCAGGCCTTTCTGGAACGCGGTGGCGCCCATCGCCGCCGCCGCGAGCATTTGCCCGCGTGCTTCGAGATCGGAAGGAGTGTGTACCGCCCGCACCAGTGCCTGGGCTACCAGTCGCATGCCCTCCACGGCAATCCCGTCAGCCAGCGGGTGAAAACCGGGGGCACAGTACGCTTCAAGGCAATGGGACAAGGCATCCATGCCGGTGCCGGCCGTGACTTTGGCTGGCATGCCGACGCTCAGGGCCGGGTCGCTGATGACCACGCGCGGCATCATTTTCGGATGGAAGATGATGCGTTTGGTGTGCGTCAGCTCGTCGATGATCACGGCGGCGCGGCCCACTTCGGAGCCCGTGCCGGCGGTCGTCGGCACGGCAATGACCGGGGCAATACGGCTCTCATCGGCGCGGGTCCAGTAATCGCCGATGTCTTCAAAGTCCCAGACGGGGCGAGTCTGGCCACTCATGAAGGCGATGAGCTTGCCCATGTCCAGACCGCTGCCGCCACCAAAGGCCACCACGCCATCGTGCTTTCCCGCACGCCAGGCATCGAGCCCACCGGCCAGGTTGGCTTCGACGGGATTGGGCTTGAGGTCGCAGAATAGCTCGGCACCCAGACCCGCATCGCGCATCGCGTTCAGTGCGGCCGTGGTGATCGGCGCTCGCGCCAGTCCACTGTCGGTGACCAATAGCGGTCGCTGGATACCCTGGCTGCGACAGACCTCGGCCAGCTCGCTGATGCGGCCGACTCCGAAACGAATGCTTGTGGGGTAATTCCAGTTTCCAGTCAGGCTCATGGCTCAGATCTCGTGGCGCAAATGGAAGGATTTGGCGCGGGTCAGGTGCTCGTAGCCAAGGCGCGACAGCGTGACGCCGCGCCCGCTGTTTTTAACGCCGGTCCAGGCCAGGGCCGGGTCCAGGTAATCGCAGCGGTTCATGAATACGGTGCCGGTGTCGATCAGGTTGCCCAAGTGTTCGGCAGCATCGAGGTCCTGGGTCCACAGGGACGCGCTGAGCCCGAACTCGCTGTCGTTCATCAAGTCGATGGCTTCGTCGTCGCCGCTCACCGGCATGATGCCGACCACAGGACCAAAGCTTTCATCGCGCATCACCGACATTTGATGGGTGACGTCGACCAACACCTGCGGCGCGAGGTAGGCGCTGCCCGGTACGTCGGCGGCAAACGCCTGCGGATCGATCAGCGCCTGTGCACCTTGGGCCAATGCTTGGGCAATCTGACCCCGGACGAAGAAGGCCGCGCCCGGTGTCACCAGCGGGCCGAGTGTAGTGGCTTCGTCCAGTGGGTTACCCAGCACGTATTGGCGGGTCAATTCGGCGAAGCGCTCGATAAATTGCGGATAGATTTTTTCAGCGACGTAGATGCGTTCAACGGCGCAGCAACTCTGCCCGGAATTGAAGAAACTGCCGTCCACCAGGTTTTCCACGGCATGTTCAAGATTCGCATCCGCCCGTACATAGGCCGGGTCCTTGCCGCCCAGCTCCAGGCCGATACCGAGGAAACGTCCGGTGGCGGCGTTTTCCATGGCTTTGCCAGCATCGACCGAACCGGTGAAGTTCACCTGCTGCACACGCCCGGAGCCAATGATCGCGGCGGTCTGGGCATGATCGAGCAACAAATTGTGGAACAGCCCTTCAGGTAGCCGGGCGCGGCGCAAGGCTTCGGCGAAGCGCTCACCGACCAGCAGCGTTTGCGAGGCATGTTTGAGGATGACGGCGTTGCCGGCCATCAGTGCCGGAATGATCGTGTTGACCGCCGTGAGGTAAGGGTAATTCCACGGGGCGACCACCAGCACGGTGCCCAGCGGTTCACGTTTGACAACGCGTCGAAACCCGTCGATGGGCGTCGGTTCGTGCGCGGCCAGGGCGTGGGGCGCAATGGCGATCATATGCCGCGCCCGTTCCTCGAAACCGCGCAGTTCGCCGGCGCCGAAGCGCACCGGCCGGCCCATCTGCCAGGCCAGTTCCGGGACGATTTCATCTTTCATGGCCAGCATTGCATCCACCGCGGCGCTGCAAAACGCCGCGCGTTCGCTTATCGGTCGACGTTTCCACTGGATCTGTGCGTTTGCGGCAGCGTCCAGCGCCTGTTCGACGGCTGCCGCCTCGGCGTACTGACGTTCGGCGTAGACCCGGCCATCAACCGGTGAGATCAGTTGAATGATTGAAGTCATGAGCTTCTCAATAGCGCTCGAAACCGCGCTGCAATTCCCAGTCGGTGACTCGCCGGTCGTATTCCTTCTGTTCCCACTCGGCGGTGTGCACGTAATGGTCGATCACTTCGTCCCCAAATGCCTCGCGCAACATACTCGAGCCCTGGAGCGCGGTAGTGGCTTCGCGCAGGGTCTTGGAGACTTCCGGCAAATGCTCGTCGACATAGGCATCACCCTCGAAGGGCGCATCGAGGCTGAGCTTTTCGTCGATGCCGGCCAGCCCCGCTGCGATCAGGGCGGCGAAGGCCAGATACGGGTTCAGATCGGCGCCGCCAATGCGGCATTCGATGCGGATGGATTTGCTGCCTTCGGCGCACAAGCGAAAGCCGGCGGTGCGATTGTCGCGGCTCCACACCGCACGGGTCGGGGCAAAGGTGCCTGCTTGAAAACGCTTGTAGGAGTTGATGTAGGGCGCAAGGAAACACGTAATGTCATTGGCGTATTTGAGCTGTCCGGCGACCCACGAACGCATCAGTTTGGACATCCCGAACTCAGCCTTGGCATCGTAAAACAGCGGTTTTTTCGCGTTCTTGTCCCACAGTGAATTGTGGATATGGCTGCTGGAGCCGGCCGCGTCGTAACGCCATTTGGCCATGAACGTAATCGCCTTGCCCTGTAGCTGTGCGATCTCTTTGCACGCGTGTTTGATGATGACGTGATGGTCGGCCATGGTCATGGCATCGGCGTAACGGATGTTGATCTCTTCCTGGCCCGGGCCCCATTCACCCTTGGAGTTCTCCACGGGAATGCCCGAGGCCTGCAGATTTTTACGGATCGCCCGCAGCACCGGTTCCTCGCGGGTGGTCTGCAGGATGTTGTAATCCTCGATGTAGTGGCCGGCGGTTTTCGGCTTGAGGTAATTGCGTTTGTGGATGGCCTCGTAGCTTTCGTCGAACAGGTAGAACTCCAGTTCCGAGGCGAACATGCCGGTGTAGCCACGCTCGCGCAGGCGCTCGACCTGTTTTTTCAGGATCGCCCGCGGGCTGTGGGGGAGGTCTTGCCGATGGTGATGGTCGAGCACGTCGCACAGCACCAGCGCCGTGCACTCAAGCCACGGCACCTTGCGCAGGGTGCGCATGTCGGGCTTGAGCACAAAATCGCCGTAGCCCTTGCTCCAGCTCGCCGCCGCGTAGCCGGGCACCGGCTCCATGTCGATGTCATCGGCCAGCAGGTAGTTGCAGCAGTGGGTTTCTTCATGGCCGCTGTCGATGAAAAACTCGACCTGGAATCGCTTGCCGACCAGTCGACCCTGCATGTCGACCATGCACACCAGCACGGTGTCGATTTCGCCGCTGACGGCAGCACGCTTGAGTTCGTCAAAGCTGAGGAGAGGCTCGGTCATCAGGGCAGTCCTGCGCTAATTTTTGGAATTCTCTGAAATAGCTGTTGCAGACGCTCTCCAGAAAATCCAAACACTGCCGCCGCGAGCATCGTGGGCAATTAGCTGAGCCTAAGCTTAGCTGACTGTCGCTTTTCGCAAGTTTCGATGATCGAAACCTGTTTTTTCCGTTTGTTCAGCGACATTTCAGCTGTGCTGCGTGGCTTTAGTGCAGGCTCCACGACACCCCGACGTACATCGCCATTCCCTCGCCAGGCGTCGACCGCGCCGCGTCTAACCCTTTGTCGTCGTAACCCGGCGTGACCGTGGCGGCGTAGTGCTTGTCCGTCAGGTTGCGGATGTCCAGCCAGGTCTGCCAGTCGTCCTTGGGCGCGTTGTAGCCCAGGGTCGCGCCGAAGATCGCGTAAGGGTCGGCGTAATAGCTGTTGGCGTAATCGACCGCGACCTTGGACACCCACTGAGTGTTGAGCGCCGCGAAGAAACCCTGCGTCCAGTCGTAGCGCAGTTCGCCCTGGTAGTAGTGCATCGGCAGACCCGGCAGGCGGTTGTCGCCGAAGCGGTCGTCGTCGCGGTAGTGGAAGTCGCTGAAGGTGTAGCTTTGGCGCAGGCTCAACTGGCCGCCGCCGTCCGGCGACCACAGGTTGCTTTGCAGGCTGGCTTCCACACCCTGGTGCACGGTGGGGCTGGCGTTGAGTTCAAAGGGTGTGGTGGCATTGGCATCCGGCAGTACCGAGAGCAATTCGTGGCGCACCTGGGCGTAGTACCAGGACAGGCTCCACTGGCCCATCGCGCTGTCGCCACGACCGCCGAGCTCCAGGGTGGTCGCGGTCTGGTTTTGCAATTCGATCGGAACGCGCTGGGTGCCGGTGGCCGGGCCGCTGCCGGCGGGAAAGCGAATGTTGGAGCTGTAGATCAGCGACCACGGGTGAGGCGCCTCGACCGAGCGACTGAGGTTGCCGAACAGCTGCAGGTCGGGTGTCAGCTGGTAACGCAGACCCACGCGCGGCGCGTAGTCCCAATCGTTGAGGCTGGTCTTGCCGCCTGCTTGCGGGTAGGTGACGGCGCTTTCACGACGGGTGTAGATCGCGGCGAGGCCGGTGGTCAGCCACAGGTCGTCGGCGATCTCCAGATCATTGCCGACATGCAGGACGCTGTCCGAGCCTTGATACGTGAAGTTGCGCATCAGCGTGCCCGGTGCATAACCGGCGGTGTTGCCGGAAGGGATGCGCACGAACTCGCTGGCACCGTCATTGGGCAGGTGTTTGGTGACGCGCAGGCCCACGGTGCTGTTGCTCGCCAGGCCCCACAGCGTGTCGCGACGCTTGTAGTCGAAGGTGCCGCTGACATCGGTGTAGGCCACCTTCAGGCGGTTGGGACCTTCGCGCAAATCCATCGGATAGTCGTGATAGACCAGACCGGTCTGGATGCTCGAATCGTCATCGATGTAGTAGGTGGTCTTGTTGCCGATAAAGGTACTGCCGGGCTGGTCACGGCTGTCGTCCCGTGTCACGTAGGCGGGGTTGGCTGCCCGTGGGTCGTGTTCGATGGACTGTTTGGTCACGCGTCCGGCGAGATCGTTGTCGGTCGAACGGTGGCGCAGGTAGAAGCGCGTTTCCAGGTTCGGGTTGAAGCGATAGCCGAAATTGGCGATGACGCCCTGGCTCTTGCTGGCCGTGTGATCCTGATACCCATCCGAGTTCGCATCAGTCAGCGCCATGTAGTAATCGAAGGCTCCCAATACCTGCCCGGAGCTGACTTGACGCTGCTGATACCCGTGGCTGCCCGTCGCATAGCGTACCTGCAATTTCGGCGCGTCGTAGCCGGTATGGCTGATGTAGTCGATGACCCCGCCCAGGGCCAGGGCACCTCTGTCGAAACCGTTGGCGCCACGCAGCACTTCCACATGGTCCAGCCACAGTGGCTCCAGCAATTCATAGGGCGTGCCGCCAGGGCCGGTCAGCGGCAGACCGTCGAGCATGGCGTACAGCCCCGAGGCATGGGCGCCCGGTGCCCGGTTGATGCCCGAGCCGCGGATCGAAATCTTGGTTCCTTCGTTGCCGGCAGACTGCGCGTAAATCCCGGGCTGATACGCCAACACATCCTGATTGCTGGCGACGCGACCTTGCAGTGGCCGGCGCATGTCGACCACGTTGGTGCCGCCGGGCACTTCGGCAAGCCGGGCCTCGGCGTCTTCGATCCTCTGGTCTTCGTCGCTCTGATCCTCAGCGCCAATCAGGACTTGTCCCAGTTCCAGACCTTGGGCCTGGGTCATGGCCGGACAGACAAGGGCCAGCCCCAGCAATGCAGCGGGCAGGGAATTGGGCGAGGGCATCGATAAAACTCCAGACAGACAGAGACGGGCAGTGAACACTGCGACGTATGAAAGAACGAGGGGAGCACATGGCAATTTTGCTTTTTTGCCGATTTACGTTTTTTAGCAGACGGGAGGTTTTGTGGGAACGAGCCTGCTGGCGATGGTCGTTAACGAAAACGCGCGTTTACAGAATAAACGCAGCGCTCTTGAGACCATCGCGAGCAGAAGGCAGACACAGTAATTTCAGAGTCAAACCAACTTAACTGCCCTGCGCTACAACCCGCGCATCATTGCCCGAACCCTCGATATACACTTTTTGGCCTTTCTTCAAAGAAGGATTGATCGGCTGGGTCACCGAGACCAGTACGCCGCTGTTGACCCGTACGATGACCTGCTGGGCGTCGACCGGTTGATCATACTTTTTCTTCTCGACGTAATTGCCGCCCACTGCACCGGCGAGCGCGCCGGCAACCATGGCGACATCACGCCCGGTGCCGCCACCGATCAGGCTGCCGATGCCCAGGCCACCGAGGCCACCGAGCACGGCGCCGACGCCGCTGTCGTGGTTGGTTTGCATCTGCGTCATCGTAATCTGCTCGATCTTGCCTGAGCGTATTTCGGTTTCACCGGCGCCACCATCGCTTGAACCCACGGCGGAACAGGCACTGATCAGCACAGTCATCAGGGTGACTGTCATCCAGGACAGAATGGCTTTCATAGCGGTACACCTCGTCATTGGTATTTGATGGCAATGCCTTTGAGCCTGCGTCCCTGGATTGTTTCGATGTCTCGGCTCCACAGGGGACCTGTGACATAGGCGGCGACGGGCTGGATTGCGTCATAAACGACGACGACCGCGTCTGCGCCAAGCTTGGCACCTTCTTCACGCAGCTTTTGTTCGACCTGGGTGATGGGTGGAGCCGGGTCAACCGTGGCATTGATCAGGATTTCGCCCAGTCGAACATGGGGTCTGGTCGGTTCTGTCCGTAGCACCTGAACTTCACTGGGCAACGTCGGGGCAGGGTGCTCGACCCCGACGTAAGCGCTGGTCTGGGCGTCCACCGAGGCGCAGGCACCTAACGCAAGCACACTGGCGACGAGGGCGGTAATGAGTATCGGCCTCTGCCATCCTGAAAGACGAAACGATGAATCGGGGCGCATGTCAGCAATCCTCTGTTTGAGGTGAACGAGCGTCGTTTAGTTATAGTCGAGAAAATCTGCACAAGGCTGATCCAGCCCGTTTCAATCACGCGCGCGCGGTTTGCCGCCAGACTTGACTCGGTTTTTCGTCAGGTTGATCAGTTTGCTGCTGCGCTGAGCACTCATGAGCCGTGCCAAAGTTCATGGGGGGCTTTTGCGAGCGTGTCATCGCCGGCTGCACAAAATGAACATGTCATTACCATCATCAATGAGATAACGAGATTCAGTCAGTGGCCGTATCCAGTAACTCAAGTTACTGTTTGGTCGAAAAATAAACAGGCCCAACGTACTCGTAAGCTCAGGACTCGTGCTATCGGCTTCGCCCTGAGCAGCACTCACAACATTGACTTGCAAACGATGTCCTTGTTGTTGCACCTCAAAGGCGCTATTGCGACGTGCGGTTCCCAGTTCTGTGCCGGTGTTGGCATCAATCAATTTGGCCACCATGCGCATATGGCTCAGGCCGGTGCGCTGCAAATCCAATCTGTAACGTATCGTCAACCAACCCGGCCGCGCTTCAGAATGCGTTTGATGCGCACTTTCCCCTTCGCACCAGAAATCCCGGCCGGTAGCGTGCTCTGCCGACAGGCGCCCAAGCCCCACGCCCAGCAGGCCGACGAAAAGGAAGGCCAGGCACCAGACTGCGTTTGCGCCAGATCTAGTCATGTTGTTGTACACCTATGCAGCGACTACCGACTTTTTCAAGTTCACCCTCACAGAGAATCTGATCGGCGCCACGACGGGCGGGCAACAGATAAAGGTGCAGATTGTCCAGTGACAGTCCCTCAAGTTCCGCCAATTTACGACTGCGCAGCACCAGGGGTTGCAGGAAGGACGGCGCCATGGGTTGTATGTCTCGAGCGGACAGATGGACCTGTACCTCACTTATTGTTACCGGCGTAGCGAACGTTGGAGGTATGACCTCTGGCGAGGCGGGCAGCCCGATTCTTCCCAGCAAAAATGCAAGGGCACCCCACAGGAGTAATGCCACCCAAAGCCCCCAACGTACGGGCGAGGTTACCGGTGATACAGGCAGAGAATCGCAAGCACTTTCCATTGCTGCCGGCATTGCCATGATCGAAGGCGGTTCGGCGTCCTGGCTCTCCGTATCAGGCATGACTGGAGCAAGGATGGGGCGTTCGCTCTCAATGATGGCTTCACCCGCAACGGGCACGGCTTTCGATACGCTGGATACTTCCTCGACCCGTACACTGTCCGCGAGCTTGTAGCCTATGCGCGGCAACGTCTGAATGAACTCTCTATCGGGTTGCAGCTTTTCCAGCGCCAGGCGTAATTGTCGGACCACCTGAGCCAAACTGTTGTCGGTTACTTCCAGGCCGAACTGGCCCCACGCCCCCTCCATCAGTTCGCGCTTACGCACTACCGTGCCACCGGATCTCAAGAGCATGGCCAGGCATCGACTGGCGATTGCGCCCACGCGTAAAGGCTCCTCGTCTGCACAATCGGCTCGAAACAACAAGAAGTTGTCTTCGTCAAACACCAACTGTTCATCGATCAGTACTAGGCCCATGGCGACCTTCTATGCGTGGCAGGAAGGCGAGTCGAATACATTTCTTCAACCCTTGGAGTTAAGCGGTTATTCCTTACCTGCGCCAACGCCTTCACCCGGCAGGAGCAAACTTTCCTGGCAGCCGGCATGCCAAAACGGCTCAAGCGCCTCGGTAAAGGCCAGCAGGTGCTCAACAACATTGCGTCGTGTCATTCAGGCCACACCGTCAAGCATGCGCCCGTGCCGACGGGCACTTGTTCACATATCGGACGGTCACAATCGGCTTGCAGGTCAGCTTTTATCGTGACTCGTCCAGGGGGCATCGAAGGGCTTTATAAATCTCAGAAATCACCTGCATCGTTGCGTCTTCGATCGTTCCTTCATTGCGGCATAAAACCCAGCCGTGATCTGCAATCGCTCGCTCGAACGCGTTGGTACAAGCGACATGTTCTTCCAGCTTATGGATCACAGTACTGCTCAGCCCACGCCGTCGTGCCGCTGCCCGTGCCCATGAAATTTCAGGAGCCGTGATAACCCCGACATGCAGGTCTGGCACTTGCACGTTTCGATCAATGTTCAGCCGTAGAATCTCTGCAAACGGGACTATCCGGCGGAACGCGGCATCCGACGGGTACCAGCGATCGATCAAGATGATGCTGTCTGGTGGCTGTTTAGTCAGCACGTTCCGGGAAATCCAGGTACGGCTATCAGCAAAGCGCTCACAAACCCTCAACTCCAAATCCCGGGTGGGATTTCTGACGAGCTTGTTAACGAGGGTCATTGTTTCACCCCTATAGGGATCGCTTTTTTTCTCGCAAAGTCGGATCACCTTTTTGTTGTCTGCCCTCAGTAATTTCGTCACGGCTTCCAACAGTGTGGTTTTGCCGGCTCCCTTGGGCCCATCTAGAGAAACAAACAGCGGACGATTCATTCTTCACATAACGATTGAGATACGATTTTTTTGCCCGGTTCGTTCGCTGGAAACGCTTGGCGCGACCACGCGAATCGAGTGTAGGGACCTCATGAACAGACATTAATGAACACTCTAACTTGGTTTCTGCCTAACGGGTCTCAAAAGAGCAATCAATTGGAGTTGACCTAGCATCGGCCTGCATCTGCCTTCGCTGGCGATTGTTTAGCTGATCTTGCACCACCATGCATTCACGAACGAAGAGAGCCGCTGGATGCTCCCTCCGTGCATGTTGGTTCAAGTCGTTAGGCAGAGGCTCGCCAACCCAACTGGGCACGAGCCTCTTGAAGGTCGGACTGCATATCGTGATTCCACAGCCAGTCGAAACGCTCTGCGAGGGTTTTCCCCAGTAGTTGTTCGTCGTCGGATACAGCTGGATCACGCAATTCATAAAGCTCCCCGGCTTCCCAGGATGTGGCTGCACACGGCAGGCACGGGGACGACGGATTGCGTCGTAAGCCTCGAGCACCGCTTGTGGCTGGCTGTCCATGACCTGAGGATCGGCGAGCAATCGCGCCAGAAGCCAGGCGTCTTCCAAGCCCTGACCTGCGCCAGCGCCCTGGTGCGGCAACATGGCATGCGCAGCATCGCCGATCAGCCCTGCGCGGCCATGGACATAACCCGGCAATTCATCGAGTTCATGCAGAGCCCAAAGGGTGGGTGCCGGAATGCATTCGAGCAGCACCCGTGCAGCGTCTCCCCAATGATTGAAGGCAGAGAGCATTTCTTCCTGGCTGGCATTGCGCACCCATGGAGAATCGCTTGGCCAGGTCGGATCAGGACGACTGCGATCGGAAATGAAGGCCACGACGTTAATCAGCCGGCCTTGCTTGACCGGGAACGTGAGAATGTGTGCGTCGAGCCCCAGATACATCTGCGGGACGTCGACCAAGTGCTCATCGACACCCCGAGCCCGGTAGGCTGTACGCAGCTGTTGGCTGTCGATCATCCCGCGGTAGGCGCAGGTACCACTGAAACGCGGTGCCACCAGGGGCTGGCCAAGACCGTTGAGGACATGATCACGAATTGAAGACTTGATACCGTCCGCGGCGATCAACAGGTCGCAGCGATGCTCAGTGCCATCGGTGAACTGTGAAACCTCACGAAGGTGATCTGCCTACTTTGAAGTTCGCTGGATTCGCACAAGATCAAAAGTCAAAATCAATCGCGGCCAGTATTCATCTGAAAATTCCAAGAATATGCCTATAATTCGCGCCCTTCCCTTAATAACTAATGTTATCCAATGAAAAAACTGCTGTTCGTAGTAACGCTTGCCCTCTCCGTAATTACCACCGCCTTCGCAAGCCCTCCCTCAACCTTTACCGAAGCCAAAGTCATAGCTAAACAAAAAATCTACCTCGACCAGGCGAGCAGCCCGATGGGCGAGTTGTATTGCGGGTGTAAATGGACATGGGTTGGTAAATCAGGTGGTCGTATCGATGCTGAGTCATGCGGCCTAAAGGCCAGAAAACAGGAGAGTCGGGCAGAACGGACTGAGTGGGAGCACATCGTTCCGGCCTGGACATTCGGCAACCAGCGTCAATGCTGGAAGAACGGTGGGCGCGAGCACTGTGTGGACGATGATCCGGTGTTTCGAGCAATGGAAGCAGACCTGTTCAACCTCTACCCATCTGTTGGCGAGGTGAACGGCGACCGCAGTAATTTCAATTACGGCATGGCCACCGGGATTGCGCCGCAATATGGGCAATGCAAGACGCGAGTAGATTTCGACCAACGTGCTGCGGAGCCTCGCGACGAGGTTAAAGGTCTGGTCGCACGGACCACCTTTTACATGTTCGACAGATACAAACTGAGCATGTCGCGTCAGCAGCAACAGCTGTTGATGGCTTGGGACAAGCAGTACCCGGTATCGTCCTGGGAGAAAGAGCGCGATCGACGCATCGCAAACATCATGGGGCATTCCAATCCGTTCGTAACGGGCGAGCGTCAATGGTCACAAGGGTATAAAGCAATTGGTGACGGGGTGGTCAGCGCCATTTCCATTGATCCTCCCCGCGCTCCAGCTCAGCCAAACCTGGCGAGCGCGAGCGGAGCAGGTTCGATCATTGGCAATCGGAAAAGCCAGGTCTACCACCTCTCAATGGGGTGCCCTGGCTATGGTCAGGTGTCTGCGAAAAACCAAATAACTTTTAACTCTGAATCTGAGGCCCAGGCTGCGGGATATCGAAAGGCAGGCAACTGCAAATAGTTGCTGTTTGTTGACGTCCGGCCTTGGGAAACCGAGGCCGGCACCCGACCCTGGATAGCGATATGTGCTGAGCTTAGGCTTGATGATTATCCGAATCTTTCAAATAGACCACCGTGAGTCCATGGGTATTGAACGGCCGCAGAATCAGAGCAAATGGAGACTAAACATGAGAAAGCCACCTATGAAAATCATGATCGAAGAATGGGACGGTGACGGTGCGATTCGAATTCCTGACGAGGCATTGCAGGAGTTGGAGCTCGATGTGGGTGACTCGTTGTATCTGATCGAAGAGTTTGTCGGCAACACGCGTTGCCTTGTCCTGTCAAAAACGCCTCAGATTGCGGATCGAATAGACGAGCTCACTGAGGCCTGGGATAGCGGACAGATTGGCAACGCCTAGGAGAAATGGCGCCTTGGTTTCCACCCTCCCTTACAGAGTGAAAGGCTCTATCGCCCTTTCTATTGCCTTGAAATGCCGAATCAATACAAGCGGCGTGAGGACAAGCGCAGCGGATAAACCGGTAAGGATCACCAATTCTTCGGCGGTCAATTCATCCGCAAAGCGTAGCTGACGCTCAAACAGCAATCTCATGGCTTGTGACGCGTTTCTGATGTCTGAATCGCCCTCTGGGGAGGCTCAGCAAGTATCTGAGGGATTCAAGCTGGCGAGCCAAGCCTGTTGGCCGATGACAGCGGCTTGGGCAGAAATTGCTTACACCGAAACGACCGCCAAGTCGCCCTTTCTTCGAAGCCACCTCATGACACTGTCATAAATTGTCTTGGTTAAGTCCCACCTTGTTCTTGAAAGCGTCTTGTTTTGCCGGTAGTTGTGGTTCACCAATGTCATGCACGGAAAGCAACCATGCACGCAAGATTCAGAGTGATCGAAACCACTGCGCTAGAGGATGGCAGCAAGCGATACAGGGTCGTTGATCTTGTAGAAGGAGGATCGGCCAGCAAGCATGGAGTCTTCAAAGTCAGGACAGAGGCTGAAGCCGTCTGTTCCAGGTTGAACGATGGATGCCCTCAACCAGTGGTAAAAAAAATGGCGCCAGTAGGCAATCTCTGACCTGGGGTGAACTACAAAACCAACACATCGATTTTTGTCGATCAGCTACAGAGCAGGCATAGCCTCTCGCTCTGAAAGCATGCTTTTGAGCCGTTCCTCATTCAACGCTCGGCAAGCTTCATCAGCTTCAGCACGTGTCTGAAAGGCCATCTTCAGGCGAAGCTTTTCTTCATTGTCATAGACGTTGAAACCTATCGGAGCCGTTTCGCAGTAGAAGCGCGTTCCGCTGCGCATGCATCCCGTTTCTATTGGGATCGCGGGGACAACAACAAATCTTGAAATCATATTCATGTTCTCTCCAATCACCCTTTCTGTTTAGCGGCTATTCGCCACCATCGCAAGCGACGAACGATGTTTTCCGATGGGGGACATGACCGCTGGTGACGTCGAGTGGACTAAATGACGCTTGCCGGCTGATGAAGCCGGAGTAACTGCCTCATGACAAACGCCTTACCCCGTCAACGCGGTGGTTGGAGGTAGATTCAGTGAACAAGAGAAATATCATCTCTGATTCAAACTTTTCCCTTTCCTGGGCGTCCTTTTTTTAGCGTTATTTGGCTTTGCGTAGCCGGCTCGCTGAACTTCACAATCTTGCGCAATAGTTGACGGCACTTACGCCGAGTTGCTTGAGCGGTTGGGAGAAATTCACAAAATAGAAAACCTTAGTTTCCAAAGTTGACGGAAAGTCAAACGCTACTGACTCAGGCTTGAGTGCATGATGCGACCTTGAGCAAAAATTGCAAATTCAGACTCGGCTAATTATCGATAAACTGGATGACGGTCCACCTACGACCATGTCTACGACCATGTCTACGACCATTGGTCGCATTCGCTGATCACAGGTAGCAAACGGACAGAAACCCGCTATTACGTTAGTAACTGCAATTTCATTCACGGCACATCGTCAGAGGAACGCCCCCGGGATGCGAAACTCACTTAAGCATTCGAGACTTCGTGTTGGTTTTTTTCTTTCTGTATTCCTGGTGGGGATGACCGCTTGCAGCAGTAATGAACCCACCAAGCAACTTGAGCGACCACCTATCGATGATAGCGAGACTTCGTCTGTGCGTGTCACTACGAGCTGGATACAACACTCGCTTAGCCAAACTGACTGCCTGAAGCACGCCCGAACCGCCCTTACCAGAGCGAGATATTTTGTTGATGCAGGAGACAGATCTGTCTTTGGGTTCCGTGAAGGTATGACTTTTTCAATTCGCTGCGACTACGAAGGCGTGGCTTTTTTAGCAGTCGCGTATCGCCATAGACCCAGCACTCAAGTCCAGGATCGCAACTTGAATGAAATAACGAGGTTATTTTAAGGACTCATTCACTACCTCTGGCGTCGCCGCGGACCCTGCCAGCAGACCACCATCAATGTTGAACTCACTGCCAGTAATATACGTCGCTTCATCCGAGGCGAGTAACAAGGCCACGGCTGCCACTTCTTCGGGCATTCCGAATCGTCTGAGCGGAGTGTCCCGAATCAGGGCGGACATTCGCTCTTCACGACCTGCATCGTCACCCAACATGGGCTCCCATATCGGAGTGAGGATGGCGGCGGGATGAATCGAGTTGCATCTTACTTTCAGCCCTTGCTCGGCACAGTAAAGTGCCACCGTCTTGGTGTGATTGCGAACGGCTGCCTTGGACGACGCGTACGCGGCGGCACCTGGAATGCCGACCAGGCCCGAGCGAGAGGAGATGTTGATTATTGAACCGGCCCCTGAATGGCGCATGGCGCGAATGGCGTATTTGCAACCCAGGAAGACACCGTCGAGATTGGTCTGATGCACAGCGCGCCAGTCCTCCAGGCGCGCATGTTCCGGATCATGCTGTACGGCGCCTTGCTCAAATCCGGTAATGCCCGCGTTATTGACCAAAACGTTCCAGCTACCACGCTCCTTCAAGACCTGCATCATCACTCGCTGCCAATCTTCTTCACAGCGTACATCCAGGCGCAGATAACAGGCGCGGCCCCCTAACGAAGCTGCACCGGTGCTGCCGAGTTCATCGTTTATATCGGTGACATAAACAAAGCAGCCTTCCTGTACGAAGCGTCGTGCAATCGCGGCGCCAATCCCTTGAGCCGCCCCTGTCACTACCGCGATTCTGCAATTCAGTTTATTGGCCATTATTGAAAAAACCTCCATGTCGGGACGTCAAAAAGCATAAAGCAGAGACTACTTGGCCTAGAGCTCCCGTGCACGGTCTCCGAGGCTGTCTACCGCAAACGGCTTCGTCAGTACCTGCATGCCAGCCTGAAGCTGACCGGTACCGATAACGGCACTCTCTGCATAACCGGTGGTGTCACACCGAAATAAGTTCAAGTCACTCCAGTAGATGGGCAGGACCCGTTTCGCGATGCAGCGCTGCGTCTGCGTCCACCCAACAGGGATGACCCTGCACTTGCGATGGACTGTTACTCGCGCAGGAAATGGATCAAGGCGTAATCGCCACTTTCATCACCCCGTCGCGCTGATGCGCGAAAAGGTCATAGGCCGCCTCGATATCGTCGAGTTTGAAACGGTGAGTCACCAGCGGTGACAAGTCCACACCCTCACTCGCTACCACCGCCATCAATCGACGCATGCGTTCCTTGCCACCCGGGCAAAGCGTGCTGAGGATGCTGTAGTCGCCCAGACCCGCGGCAAAAGCGTCAAGTGGTATCCGCAGGTCGCTGGAGTAAACGCCGAGACTGGACAGTCGCCCACCCGGGCGTAAAACCCGCAGCGCCGACTCAAAGGTACCCTGGGTGCCCAAGGCCTCAATGGACACATCGACGCCGCGGCCATCGGTCATTGCCATGATCTGCTCGACCACGTCACCCTCCTTGAAGTTGACCACATGCGTCGCGCCCAAACCCTTGGCCACGTTCATTCGCTCGGCAACCGCATCGACGCCAATGATGGTAGTAGCGCCTTTGAGCCGTGCACCGGCCACGGCACAGAGACCGATCGGCCCCAGTGCGAATACCGCGACGGTATCGCCGATTTCCACGTTCGCCCGTTCAGCTCCGGAAAAACCGGTGGACATGATGTCCGGACACATCAGCACCTGTTCGTCGCTGAGGCCGTCCGGAATCGGGCACAGATTGGCCTGCGCATCCGGTACCAGAACGTATTGCGCCTGACAGCCATCGATGATGTTGCCGAACTTCCAGCCACCGGTGGCCCTGAAGCCGTGCCGGGTATCGGGACCATCCTGCGAGCCGCAGCCACACAGACAGGCGTAGCTATGCCCGCTGGGGGTTATCGCGCCGGCAATCACCCGCTGCCCTTCGCTGAAGCCGCGCACTTGCGAGCCAAGCCGTTCGATGATGCCTACGGGTTCGTGGCCAACAGTCAGCCCCTTCGCTACCGGGTACTCACCACGCAGGATGTGGACATCCGTGCCACAAATGGTAGTGGTGGTGATTCGGATCAATGCGTCGAGTGGGCCCACCTCGGGAATGGGCTTGTCCTGAAGTACGATACGGTTTTTTTCGATGAAGACAGCCGCTTTCATGGTTGCCATGCTGATCGCTCCTTGTTCGAGTGTGCGATCAAGTGCAGCACGAAATTCACGCTCTGTTGCGTTAGCAGATCAAAGGTAGCGATCAGCAGATATAAAAGATCGACGCTCATAAACGAAGCGAAAAAGGCATTTGAAGAGCAATAACCTTATAGCCACTGAAACATTATGGTGCCGCAAATTGCCTCTTCATAACTTATGCACCAAAATTACGCAAAAACGTAATATGTGTCGGTCATGATACTTTCGATATATACCCTGCCCTTACCCTTTGCCTGCCAATCAAACTAGCCTGAAGTGACTGCAGCCATTTCGGAAAGTTTAATTAGTCCGACAAAAATATTACGACCTTCCAAATCAATCACTTACACCACCAAAAACTCGCAATTCGATAAAAGGCATCCTTTTTGACTCTTGGTGTTTGACATGAGGCTTAGAGTAGTCGATAACTATAACCGCCCATGTGAATACCTAATGAGTTCAATCTAATCCTGGTATTGATAGATCCGGGCAACAACTGAAACAACTTCTTCCCAGGGCGCCAAGTGCGCACCGTGCGGTAGCTTTGCCTTAACGAAAGTGAACGGCATATCAACAGAGAGAGATAAGCACTTCTCGGAACTGATTCAAATTTGAAACACATCTATTTCATTTTTGAAACACCCACCCCTGCCAATAACAACATTCGAGCATCTGGGATTGTTCTTTTAAAGGCTTGAATAAGCCTACTACCTACTAGCAAGCATGCTGTCTGCTCAACCCTGCCATCAGGCTTTGCATGCTTAAAAATGCGCTAAGTACGGAGTTTTCCTGAATGCACACCCCTACCCCCAACACTTCCAGCTGGTATCTATTGCAGTGCAAGCCCCGCCAGGATGAACGGGCCAGAATCAACCTTTTGCAACAGAACTACGTTACGTTTTGCCCTCAGCTCGTCAGTGAACGACTGGTTCGCGGCAAACCGCAAAGGGTGCTGGAATTCCTCTTTCCCGGTTACCTCTTCATTCAATTGAGCCGCGAGGATCACTGGGCGCCCATCCGCTCAACGCGCGGCGTCAGTCGCATCGTCGAATTCAATCACGTACCGGCAATCGTGGCCGATCAGGTCATCGAGCATTTACGCGTGCGCTGCCTTGAATCCCTGGACCCCGATTCAGTCCAGGTACTCGAACCCGGTGAAAAACTGCAAATCGTCCACGGTCCGTTGTCGCCGCTGGAAGGCGTCTTTCTGTCAATGCTGGGTGCGGAGCGAGTGATGCTCCTGCTGCAGTTTCTCAATCGACAACAACATGTTTGCGTTCCCCTGAGTTATCTCGAACGCCAACGATCCTGACTTCAAGAAAATCCTGCCTGGCTTATCAATTTTCGGGAATCACGATATGTCCCTAAAGTCGCACTGTCCTTTTGCGCTACTCATGGCTTCTTTGTACCCCGGCATGGCCTGGAGTCTCGATCCGCAGTCGATTGATATCTATGGATTTCAGTTCGTGCCCACGTTTGGCTTATCGGAAAGTCACGACGACAACATCAGGGAACTTGAACACGATGTTCAGTCCTCGATGGTGACCAAACTGGCGCCCTCTTTCGAACTCAAGGCTGAGGACCGCAATAGCGCCACGCGGATTCTCTGGCAACCGAGCCGCTACATCTATCACTCGGAGTCCGATGCGTCGTACACCTCGCAGCGCCTGCGCGCTGACAGTGTCATGGAGTTTACCGACCGCCACCGCCTGAAGCTTGAAGCCGAAGCACGCAAATATGAACGCACGACGTCGACGGCAGTGGACGGTATCAACGACAAAATTGAAAGCCAGCGTGCCGGTGGCATTTACACCTACGGTGCCAAAAGCGCCGATAACCAGATCGACATCGGCGCCAATTACGCACGACTGCGTTACGACAATGCCGATGGCATCAACGACGACAAGGAGCGCGATACCACGGGTTTCACCACCACCTGGTATCACCGAATCGGCAGCAACACCCGCGGTTTGCTTGAATACGATCACACCCGCTTCGACTATCTGCAGTCCAACAGCCCGCGCAGCAGTAAGTCCGACGCGCTTTTGGGTGGCGCCGAATGGGATCTGTCAGCGCGCACGACCGGCAAGGTCCGGATCGGTTACGAGAAAAAAGACTTCGATGAGAGTACGTCGAAGAATCTGGACAACCCGACCTGGCAAGTCGATCTGAAATGGAAACCACGCACCTACTCGACCTTTACCTTCCTGGCCCGTCAGGCACTGGCCGAAGGTGACGATGGCGCCGATGCCGTGAAGTCGACCTTCACCCAGGTGGGCTGGCGCCATGGCTGGACTGAACGGATCACCAGCGTGGCCGAGGCCGGTTTCGGGCAGTACAAATACGAAGGCCAAAGCCGCACCGACGACCTTCAGGACTACAACCTCGCTGTGATCTACAAGATGCGCCGCTGGCTGGATATCGAGCTGGGTTATCGGTACCGCGATAACGACTCCGATGCCGACAACGAAAGCTTCACGCGCAACGTCTTCCAACTCAGCTTCAACGTCAGCCTGTAAGAGGATTCGCCCATGAACTCGCGCCTGCTTGGCCTGTTGTTATGGCTGTTTCTGGCTTCGGCCACTCACGCAGCCGACCCCGCTGTCGATTACAAACTTTCGGCTGGCGATGTGCTGCGCATTACCGTTTTCGGCGAGCCGGAACTGAGTGTCAAGAAAGTCCGACTCAACGACGCCGGGACGTTTTCCTACCCATTCCTGGGTGAAATCGTCGCCAAGGGAAAGACCCCGAATCAGGTGGAAAAGACCATCGTCGACGGCCTCAAGCAAGGTTATCTGGTCGACCCCAAAGTCAGCATCAGCCAGATCGAATACCGCCCCTTCTATATCAACGGTGAAATCCAGAAACCCGGCAGTTACCCCTTCGTGCCCGGGCTGACCCTGGAAAAGGCCATCGCCCTGGGTGGCGGCCTGACCGAGCGAGCTTCGATGAAACGCGTGACGATCCTGCGCGGTGATGGCAGCCCTCCTCTCGAAGACGACGTTTCCAAGACCACCGTCATTTCTCCCGGTGACACCATTTCCATTGCACAAGGCTTTTTCTAATCATGGACAACAGCCCCAGCACCTACGTCGAACGTCCCCTCCAGGCGCATCTGCATCATCAGCAGCAGCACAGCGAAGAGTCGGACACCATTGATCTGCTCAAACTCTGGAGAATCATCTGGCGCGCCAAATGGAACATCGGTTGGTTTGTCATCCTGTGCTGTGCGCTTGCGGTGGCAGCGTTGTCGTTCATCACGCCGCAGTACATTGGCAGCACTACGTTGCTGATCAAGGAAAAAACCCCGCCGGTGCTGACTTTCCAGCAGGTGTCCGATTCCGGTGCCAGCACCACGGCGGACTATTTGCAGACGCAACAGGCGCTCCTGCAATCGCGGGATCTGGCGGAACGGGCGGTCAGGAAACTCGGCCTCACCACAAATCCATTGACCGATCCTCGCCAACAATCGCAATCGTGGTTTACCCCGCGCAAGTGGCTGGCCGACCTCAATGGCGGACAATGGCTGCCATGGCTCGGCTACCTGACCCCGGAAAAACCGGCGCCCACTGAAGAGGATGTGTTCAATCAGGTCACCCAGGACCTGATGCTCCACACCACCGTCAAATTCGTCGGCAAGAGCCAGTTGATCGAAATCGCCGTCGAGTTGCCGGACCCTGACCTCGCCGCGGCGGCGGCCAATGCCCTGGCCCAGGGCTACATGGACAGTCAGCTCGACTCAAGCCTCAAGTCATCGCAGAACACCAGCAGTTGGATGAACACCCGCCTGGTCGAACTGCGTGACAAGCTGCGTGTGGCTGAGAACAAACTCCAGGCTTATCGCGAAGAACAAGGTCTGGTCGATGTCGATGGTGTGGCGACCATCAGCGCCAACGAGTTGCAAATGACCGGTAACCGCATGATCGACGCGCGCCGTAACCGGGCGGAAGCCGAAAGCCAGTACCGCCAGGCGCAATCCTTGAGCAATGGCGACATGAGTCGACTATCCAGCGTACCGGCGGTGCTGAGCAACCCGTTGATCCAGCAATTTCAGGCGGATACGGCCAAGGCACAAGCCAAGGTCGAGGAGCTGCAAGGTCGGTATGGACCCAAACACCCATCGCTGATTTCCGCACAATCGGAACTGCGTACCGCGCAAACCAGCTTGCGTCTGCAAGTGCAGCAGGTAGTGGCCGGTATCGAACGCCAGTATCAGCTCGCGGTGGCCAGCGAAGGTGCGCTGCAGAAGTCGTTCAACACCAACAAGGCGCAGATCCAGAACATCTCTCGTAAAGAGTTCCAGTTGCGCGAATACCAGCGTGAAGTCGACAGCACCCGGGCGTTGTACGAAACCTTCGTCACCCGCTTGAAAGAAACCGCCGCCACCTCCGATATGGATTCGGCCAAGGCCCGCATCGTCGACCCGGCGATTGCACCGATAGAGGCCAGCAAGCCGCGCAAGACGCTGATTGTGGCGATTGTCGCGGTTGTGGCCGCCGTGATCGGCGTAGCGCTGGCCTTCCTGTTCGAAACCCTGAGCAATACCTTCAGGACCGAGGAGACCATCGAAAGCACGCTTAACGTGCCATTGCTCAGCGTGGTGCCGCTGGTCCTGAAGAAAAGCCGTCGGCAACTGGCGCGACTGTTCGAGGACAACGACAACCCGCGATTCTCCGAGACCATCCGCAATCTGCGCACCTGGCTGATGCTGCAAAGCACCGAAGCACCGTCGCAAGTGGTACTGGTTACCTCAACCGTCCCCGGCGAGGGCAAAAGCACCATTGCCAACAACCTCGCCTGCTCGCTGACCCCATTGGAGCGAGTGCTGCTGATCGATGCCGACCTGCGCCAACCCACGTTGTCACTGAACTTTGACTTTCCGCCGGACAGCCCGGGGTTCGCCAATGTGATTGCCGGTACGGCAAGGCTGGAGGATTGCATCCGTACCGTCGGCAATCTCGACATGCTGTCGGCCGGGAGCGTGTCGCCACCCTCGATGGATTTGTTCAACTCACCCCGTCTGCCCTCCCCCGGCGATCCACTCGATTCGCCACGCCAGCCACCGGCGCAGGATCTGCTGAGTTCACCGCGAGTCGCACGGATGCTGGAAGTCCTGAAAGCCCGCTACCGGCACATCATCATCGATTCGCCTCCTGCCGAAATGGTCAGCGATGCGCTGTTGCTGGCCAAGCATTCGGACGCCGTGATCTATGTGGTCAAAGCCGACAGTACACCGGTGGGCCAAGTGCAAAAAAGCCTGGCGATGCTCCAGCAAAGCCAGGCGCCGGTGTTTGGCGTGGTGCTCAACCAGGTCGACATGCGCAAGGCACGCAAATACGGCCATAGCCACTCCAAATCGTTCTACGACTATGACTTCGCCCCCAGGTAAATCCGGGTAGCGGCCATCGCTGCCTTACCTGCCTCACTACCAGCGTGTGTACCGAAGCCGGGCGTCCGAGACGGCTTCGAATGGCTACCTATGCCCAGAGATTGAGCCGATGACTCCGCTATATACCGCACAAATGGCGCACCGCCGTGGCGTCACGTTCTGGGGCCAGTGGTTGAGTGCAATGGCCCTGGTCAATCTGTTGCTGGTCCTGCTGGTGCAATTGCGCGTCGGCAATCTCACCAGCGAATACCGTGTCCTGATGATCCTGACGGTGCTCGGTTCCGTGCCGATCTACAGCCTGATGGATGTCTATCACAAGCGTCATGGCCTGTTGATCGGACTCAGTCGGTTACTTGCCGGTTGGTTGATCCTGCTGAGTGTGCTGATCACCATCGCCTTCGTCACCCAAACCAGTGCGCTGTTTTCGCGCCAGGTGATTATCGTCTGGGCCGTGACAGGGTTCCTGGTCCAGGCTGCCAGTTTCCTGCCCTTGCATTACTTCGCTCGACTGTATTCGCAAGTGGTGCGCAACGAGCGCCGCTCGGTGATCATCGGCACGTGTCCGACAGCGCATGAACTGGCGAAAAAACTCTCCCGCCCCAACCGCGCCTTGCTACTGGGTTTTATTGCGGCCAGGCAAAATGCCGGCCCGGCACCGAGCATTCTGCCGCTGCTGGGCCACGTCGACGACATCCGCGAACTGATCACCCGGATGGAAGTACGGCGCGTCTACATCGTGTTGCCGATGGTCGACGCCGCCACCATCGAAGCGTTGTACATCGACCTGCTGGACATGAATGTCGATGTGGTCTGGATCCCCGATTTCGGCAGCATGGTGTTGCTCAATCACTCGATTTCCGAGATTGAGCGCATGCCGGCGATCTATCTCAACGAAAGCCTGATCACCTCCCATCCGGGCAGCCTGTTCTGCAAAGACCTGTTGGAACGCAGCCTCGCCGCCGTCGCCATTATGGTGTTGAGCCCATTGCTGCTGAGCGTGGCCCTTGCGGTGAAGCTGACCTCTGCGGGACCGGTGCTGTTCAAGCAAAACCGTCACGGCTGTGACGGTCAGGTGATCAGGGTCTGGAAGTTCCGCTCGATGCGTGTCCACAACGGCGGCGAAGTCCGCCAGGCCACGCGTGACGACGACCGCGTGACACCACTGGGGCGTTTCCTGCGCCGCAGTTCCATCGATGAGCTGCCGCAGTTGTTCAACGTGCTGTTTGGCCAGATGGCCCTGGTCGGTCCACGCCCCCACGCGGTCACCCACAACATCTATTACACCGGCAAAGTCCACGCCTACATGGCCCGTCATCGCCTCAAGCCCGGGATTACCGGACTGGCCCAGATCACCGGGCACCGCGGCGAAACCGAAACCCTGGAAAAGATGCAGCTGCGGGTCGCCCAGGACCTCAACTACATCAACCAGTGGTCGCTGTGGCTGGACATCAAGATTCTGCTCAAGACCCCCTTCACGCTGTTCTCGAAAAACATCTACTGACCTTGTGCCCGGCCCAGTGCCGGCCCCACGACACACTGAGGTTCTCCCATGAATGTGAGTGTATTTGGTATCGGTTATGTGGGACTTGTACAAGGCGCAGCGCTGGCCGAGGTGGGTCACAACGTCCTCTGCGTCGACGTCGACGCCAACAAGGTCCTGGCGTTAAAGGAAGGCATTCTGCCCATTTATGAGCCGGGTCTGGAGAATCTGGTTCGAGACAATCATAAAAGCGGGCGTTTGCAGTTCAGTACTGACCTGGTCAGTGCCGTGCATCACGGCGATGTGCAGTTGATAGCCGTGGGTACACCGCCCGACGAAGATGGCTCGGCCGATCTGCAATACGTATTGAGCGTGGCGCGAACCATCGGCCAGCACATGCAGCGCCATCAAACCATCGTCGATAAATCCACTGTCCCGGTGGGCACTGGCGACCTGGTGCGCGAGTGCATCGCTCAGGCGCTGAGCGAGAGCGATCGCAGCGAGCTGACTTTCGATGTGGTTTCCAACCCGGAGTTTCTCAAGGAAGGCTGCGCGGTCGAGGACTGCATGCGCCCCGACCGCATCATCATCGGCACCAACAGCCAGCGCGCCGAAGACGTGATGCGCGAACTGTACGAGCCATTCAATCGCAATCGCGAAAAAATCATCGTCATGGACGTTCGCAGCGCCGAGCTGACCAAGTACGCCGCCAACTGCATGCTGGCGACCAAGATCAGCTTCATGAACGAAATGGCCAACCTTGCCGAAAAAGTCGGCGCCGATATCGAGATGGTTCGCCACGGCATCGGGTCGGACCCGCGCATCGGGTATCAATTCATCTACCCCGGTGTCGGTTACGGCGGCTCATGCTTTCCCAAGGACGTGCAGGCGTTGATTCATACCGCCAACAGCCTGGACTTCGATGCGCGAGTGCTCAAGGCCGTCGAGTCGCGCAACAACGAGCAGAAAACCACGCTGTTCAAGAAGATTTTCGATCACTTCAACGGCTCGCTCCAGGGCAAGACCTTCGCCCTGTGGGGCTTGAGCTTCAAACCCAACACCGACGACATGCGCGAGGCCCCCAGCCGCGTATTGATGGAAGCGCTATGGCGCGCCGGGGCGAGTATCCAGGCGTTCGACCCCAAAGCCATGGAGGAAGCCCAGCGTCTGTATGGTGCTCGCGATGACCTGGCACTGGCCGGTACCAAGGAAGCGGCGCTGAAAAACGCCGACGCGCTGGTCATTGTCACTGAATGGCAGGCCTTCCGTGCGCCGGACTTCGAACTGCTTGCGCGGCAACTCAAGCAACCGCTGATTTTTGACGGGCGCAACCTGTTCGATCCGCAGCGTTTGGGCAAGCGCGGCTTCACCTACGTGTCCGTGGGCCGCCAACCCCAACAAGCCATGGCGCAAGGAGTCGCGCCATGATCCGGCTCGAGTTGATGGGCCAGTACTCGCCAGCCTTGCTGGAATCCAACAAGGCGTTCTCATTCATCAACTTCGCCTCGATCGGCAGCTTCATCCAGCAACCGCCCGATGCGCTCGCCTATTTTTGCGACGGCATGCTGATGTCGAGCTTCATGTCGAAAGTGACCGGGAGAAACATCGACCGGGTCAGTTTCGACTTCACGTCCATCGCCGACCCGGTGTTCAGCGATGCCGAAAAACAAGGCAAGCGGGTGTACATCGTCGGGGCCACGCAAAACGAACTGGAAATGTTCATCCGCAAATTGCGGGTGCGTTATCCACGACTGGCGATTGCCGGTTATCACAACGGTTATTTCGATGCCACGCAGGCGGCGGCGATCAAGGCGGACATTTGCCTCGGCCGATCCAACATCCTGATCGTGGGCATGGGCGCCGGGTTGCAAGAGAACTTCGTCCTCGGCGCACTGGATTCAGGCTTCACCGGAGTGGCCTTTACCTGTGGCGGTTTCATCCGCCAGGAAGCCATGGCCAACGGCTTTTACTACCCCGAAATGATCAATCGCCTGCACCTGCGGGCGTTCTATCGCATGTATCGCGAGCCACACACCATCAAGCGTTACCTGCTCGACTACCCGAGCAATTTCATACAGCTGGCGGCAATGATTCTTCGCCACAAAGTCGCGATCAACATTACTGCGCCCTGAGCGCCGGGGACATGACCATGCACATTCTTTTCACGCTCAAGGATTTCAAGACCGGCGGCGGTGTCGAGCGCGTCCAGCAACGGCTGGCCAGCGAGTTTCTCAAGGATGGGCGACGCGTGAGCTTTTTCGTCATGAACGGCGAAACGCCCGATGTCGACGGGGCGAACGTCCTCGACGGCGGCGGCAGCGGCCTGTTCGGCCTGTTCAAATCCATCGTGCTGCTACGCCGCAGCATTCGTCGAGAGGGCGTGACGCACCTGATTGGTGCCAAGGAACAAGCCAACCTCTGCACCTGGTTTGCGACCCTCGGCAGCCGCTGCCAGGTCATTTATACCCGGCATACGTCACTGGACTGTTCGGAACAAAAGACCGGCGTCCATAGCCTGCGTTTGCTCTATGCGCTGTACCTCTGTGGCAGCGGCAAAGTGGTGACGGTGTCCCATGGATTGCGCCAAACCCTTGTCGACCTGATGCCGTGGGGGCGCAAGCGAATCACCTACTGCCCCAATGCCGTGGTGACCGAGCAACTGCACAACGCCTCCCGCGCGCCCTTGCCGCAAGACATTCCGAGTGAATACTGGATCAGCGTCGGCCGACTGGTGGACCTCAAGGGATTTCATATCCTGCTCGACGCCTACGCCCTGGCACTGCGCGAAGGCAACCTGCCCTACCTGGTGATCGCCGGTGATGGGCCTCGCCGTGAAGCCCTGATCGCACAGGCACAGCGGTTGGGCATCGAGCGCCGCGTGCACTTTGTCGGCCACTTGAGCAATCCGTACCCGCTGATCCGCCATGCGCGACTTTTAATCCTGAGCTCACTGCATGAAGGCTTGCCGACAGTGTTGATCGAAGCGCTTGCGCTTGGCACGCCGGTGCTGTCCGCAGATTGCCCCAGCGGGCCCAGGGAGTTACTGGACAACGGACGTCTGGGGCAACTGGTGAAGGTCGATGATGTGCCGGCACTGGCGCTGGGTATGCGGCAAAGCCTGAAGCTCAAGGAACACACGAAAGTCTGCGCCGACGCCGTCCGCCCGTACACCAGTCGGCAAGCCGCGCAGGCGTATTACCAGGTGTGGGACCAATGAAACGTTTACTGATCATCCTCCACGACCTCAACGCCGGTGGCGCCGAGAAGATGATGGCGCGGCTTGCCGGTGCGCTGGTCGACGCCGGTAACGATGTGACGCTGCTGATGCTGACGGGGGGCGGTGTCAACATCGCGCTGCTCGACCCACGGGTCAAACAGGTCGAACTGAACAGTTCACGCAGCGCCAATGCGGTGCCGGCATTGGCGCAGTACCTTCGGCAAAACCGCTTCGACGCCCTGTTGGCCGCCCTCACCCACGTCAACGTGGTGGCGATTGCCGCCGCTGTGTTGTCCGGGACCCTGGCGCGGTTGCACGTCAGTGAGCGCAATGCGTTTTCCCGGGACAAGCACGTCAACCCGTCGTTGCGCGTGCGTTTGGCTTATCTGCTGGCGCCGCTGTTGTACCGGCTCATTCCCAACCCGGTGATTTGCGTTTCCCAAGGCGTGGCTCAAGACCTGGTCGAGACCACAATTGCCCGTCGCCAGGACGTCACCATTGCCGACAATCCGGTGCTGGACAACGACTTTCGCGAAAAGACACCGGGCTGTCCGACCCATCCATGGCTGCTGGAAAAAACCGCCCCGGTAATTGTCGCCTTGGGGCGCCTGGCTGACCAGAAGGGTTTTGACACCCTGATCGACGCCTTCGCCCGCTTACCGGACCGCTCTACGCGACTGATCATTTTTGGCGAAGGCAGCCTCAGGTCCGCGTTACTGGAGCAAGCCGCCCGCCTCGGGGTTGCCGAGCGCTTCGACTTGCCGGGTTACGCCAGCGACCCCTTGGCCCAAGTGGCCGCCGCCGATTGTTTTGTCCTGTCGTCACGCTTCGAGGGCAGCCCCAATGCCCTGGTCGAAGCGCTGTCCACGGGCACCCCGGTAGTGGCCACCGACTGCCCTTATGGCCCGCAAGAGATTCTCGGCGACGGTGCGGTGGCCCCATTGGTCGACGTCGACGATCCCGAGGCACTGGCCCTGGTCATCACGGCGGAACTGACCCTGCCCAGGGATCGCTATCGCCAGATCCGCATCGACGCCGCCGCCCGCTACATGAGCGGGCGCGCCGTACAGACGTACCTCGCCGCGTTACTCGGGAGTCAATCGTCATGAGCCAGTTGCACGTCAGGTATTCGACACTGCGCGACGCCTTCACGCTGTTCGGTGTGCTGTTCTACTTCCAGTTGATTTCGTTTTTCCTCGGCCTGGGCAATGTAGCGAGCATCGGCGATGTCGATAAAGACCTGGAAGGCAACGCGATCAATCAGGTCTGCGGTCTGATCACCTTGCTGGTGCCATTGTTCCTGTTTATTCGCCACAAGGTGTTCCTCAGCAAAACCTTTTATCGCGGCAATTTCTTTTTGTTGGTGTTCCTGTTCTGCGTGGCGGCATCGATCGGTTGGTCTTCAGACCCGATGCTGAGCTTCAAGCGCTTTATTGCGTTGCTCAGTGTGGTGTTCTTCGCCGGGTTCATTGCGTACAACTACAGTGTCGAGAAAATCGCCTTCATGCTCGGTTGCATCATCGGTGCCGCCGCATTGATGGGGCTGATATTCGCCCTGATCAGGCCCGACATAGCGTTCATTGCCGGCGGGATTCGCGACGGCGCCTTCAAAGGCATTTTTCCCGAAAAAAACGGCGGTGCCCGGCTCAATGCGATCGGCATCCTCTTGCTGTTGCCGATGATTCGCCAGCGCAACCCATTGGCGATGGCCTATGCGCTGTTCTCGCTGATCGCCATCGGGCTGGCGCAGTCCGCTACGGCGATTGCCTTGATCGTCAGCGGCGCGGCGAGCTACTGGTATTTCCTGACCCTGGTGCGATTGCGGGTCAACCGTTCGCTGCTGGCGTTCTTCGCTGCCACGGTGGTCTACGTGCTGATATGCCTGTTCCTGTACGGCAACTATACGTTGCTGCTCGAACTGCTCGGGCGTGATCCCTCGCTGACCGACCGCACGCTGATCTGGGAACTGCTGACGCCATTCATCGATGAACGCTTGCTCAAGGGTTACGGTTTCGGGGCGTTCTGGGCCAGCGCCGATGCCGACATCTTCATCAAGCGCTGGGGCTACATCGGCAACGCCCACAGCGGTTATCTGGAAACCCTGCTCAACGGTGGCCTGATCCAGCTGACGGCGCTGATCCTGATGCTGGCCCAGGCCATGGTCAAACAGTACCGGGCGATCACGTCCGCCCAGTCGGCACAGGTTCGCGCCTGTGCGCTGGTGATCGTCGGCCTGTTCATCGTCACCAACTACGTGGCGTATGTGATCCCCAACTATCGCAGCGCCGAGTTTCTGGTGTTCTGCACGCTGGCCCTGTCCTTTCGACACCATCGCGCACCGCGCCCCGAGCGCTCACCCACAGCCGTGCAAAACCGCTCCCCCGGCAGGGCAATCCCGCGTAATCCGGCCCAGGCGTATCACAAGGAGAAAACCCCATGGTAAATCAAGCCCCCCCATCAACCAGCACAGTGTGCGTGCTGATTCCGATGTACAACGGCGCCGACAGCATCGAACAGACGCTGGGATCCTTGAGCCAGCAAACCCGTTTGCCCGATCACGTCATCGTGATCGACGATGGCTCGACCGATGACGGGCCGCAACGGGTCAGCAACTTTGCCGCACCGTTTCGCCTGACGCTGTTGCATCAGGCCAACGAAGGTCAGGCCAGCGCCCGCAACACAGGGTTGAAACACACGGAAGAAACCTTTGTGGCGTTTCTCGATGCCGATGACCGATGGCATCCGCAGAAACTGGAAAAACAACTGGCACTGTACGAAGACCTGCTTCGCCAGGGACACCCGGTGGGGTTGGTCGATTGCAACGTGTTGGTCGAGTACAGCGACGGCAGACGTCACCAGGAAGGTCGATACAAGAACGGTCGACACTTCTACGACTTCATCCATGCCAATGTCGTCAACGGCGTGTCGGCTGTGCTGATCAAGCGAGACGTGATCACTCGGCTCGGCGGTTTCGACGCCAGTCTGCGCTATTCCGAAGACCGCATGATGTGGGCCAGGATCGCCGAACACTGGGAAATCCACACGGTCCCCGAAATGCTGATGAGTCGCACGGTCAACGGCGGCAACATCACCGCCCAGCCGCTGAAGTACTACTCGCACAAGATCCGGTTCATCGATTTGTACCTCGCCCGCTACAGCGATGTGCTGAGTAAACAACAACGGATCGATTTTGTGCTGGGTAACCTCGCCGAGTTTCTCCGGTCGTTTTCGCGCAGCGCCGAATATGGGCAGGTGATCAACGTTTACCGGCGAATGTTCGAGTACTCCTGGCAGGCGCTGGTATTCGCCCAGGGCAAACCAACCTTGCGATACCTCAACGCCCGCATCCGCAGCCTGGGCAAACCCTCCACCGAATCGACTACTGCTCACTGAACCCGGTGCCCGCCATGGCCAATCATCGTCTGGTGACATTGATCTGGATCTTCACCGAGAAATTCGGTCTGATCTTCCTGTCGATGATCACGTTTGTCGTCTTCGCCAGGTTGCTGACTCCCACGGAACTGGGGATCGGCACGGTGATCATCGCGATCGTCGAGATCGTTGGCATGCTCTACTCGTCGGTGCTGGAGGATCCGCTGGTACGGATGGAGCGCCTGGAGGCGAAGCATATCAGTACGACATTCTGGTTCGCCGTGCTGATCAGCCTGGCGTCCATTGTCGTAATCTCCCTCGCCGCCGTGTTGTATACGCCGTCACCGGCGTTGCAATGGATGACGGCGGTGGCCTCGGTAAAGATCCTCTTCACCATGATGGCCCGGGTATATGTCGTGGAGATGCGGCGCACCAGCAACTTCAAGAGGCTGGCCTCGCGCACGCTGCTGGGGAAAATTGCCGGGGGCGTCGGCGGGATCGGTGTCGCGCTCCTGGGGTATGGCCCGTGGGCGGTCATCGCGCAGGCGTTGATCATGGATTTTGTCTGCGTGGTCGTACTGATGCTCGCAGACCGGCGCCGCATTGCCTTTTGCATTGACGGCCCGATCCTGCGAGAACTGCTCAAGTCCGGGACACCAGTGGCGATCAACGTGCTCAGCTCGCAAACCCTGCAGCGCGGGGTCAACGTGGTACTCGGCATGACGGCCGGCGCCCATGCGGTCGGCATGTTCAATCTGGCCATGCGCATCATCGACTTGCCGCGCACAGCGATCTACAACGGCCTGATGAGTTATGCGCTGCCGGTGTTCGCCCGTCGCATTGGCGATCCACCGCGACTGATCGGCATGATCAGTGATTCGACGGCGATCAGTGGGTTTCTGCTGACGCCGTTTTTCCTCGGAATTGCGTTGACGGCCGAAGACATCATCCTGCTGATTTTCGGCGCCAAGTGGGCTGCTGCCGTACCCCTGCTGCAAGTGCTGGCCGGCACTGCCGCACTCGGCAACCTCGCCATGTATGCGACCACGGCGTTGGTCGCGGTCAACCATACCCGCGTCACCCTCAAGGCCGAAGTGATCACCACCCTGCTCGCCCTCGCGCTGGTGTACGCCATGGGCCCTGTCTACGGCGGCATGGGCGCAGCGTTGGCCTTGCTGGTGCGCATGCTGATCATCACGCCCCTGCAGGTCCGAGGCCTGAACGCTGCGATCGGTTACGGCTGGGATGCGTTTTTCGAATCCAGCTATCGCAGCGTGATCGCCTCGCTGGTCATGGCCACCGCTGTGTTGTTTGCGTCTTCGCATCTGGCCTTGCAGGGCTACCTGCACCTGGTGGGCAACATCGCCATCGGTGCCGTCACCTATGCGATGGCCTACAGCGTGCTGCATCCGCGCTGGCCCCAGGAATTCAAGTTGGTTTTCACCGCTCGCTGACCCTGACTTCTTGAAACAGGAACGACCGCCATGCAAAAAACCACGCTGATCACGGGTGGGGCCGGTTACATCGGTTCCCACACCGTCCTGACCCTCATCGACGCCGGCCATCAGGTTCTGGTGCTGGATAACCTTTGCAACAGCTGTCACGAGTCTATCGAGCGCCTGGAGCACCTGGCCCATACGTCGATCGAATTCATCGAAGGCGATATTCGCGACACGCCGTTGCTGGAGGAAATTTTCAGCCGCTACGACATTGATGCCGTGGTGCATTTTGCCGGCCTCAAATCTGTGGCCAACAGCGTGCAGCAACCCCTGGATTACTACGCCAACAACGTCGTCGGCACGCTCAACCTGTGCCAGGTGATGGCGCGGTACAACGTGTTCAAACTGGTGTTCAGCTCCTCGGCAACGGTGTACGGCGAGCCTTCGCAGATTCCGATTTTCGAAGACCTGGGCACAGGTGAACCGGCCAGTCCTTATGGCCGCTCCAAGCTCATGATCGAACAGTTGTTGAGCGATCTCGCACGGTCAGAACCGCGCTGGAGCATCGCGTTGCTGCGTTATTTCAACCCGATAGGCGCTCACGAAAGCGGATTGATTGGCGAGGATCCGACCGGCAAGCCGAACAATCTGCTGCCCTGTGTGACCCAAGTGGCGATCGGACGCATTCCCGAGCTGACGGTATTCGGCAACGACTACCCCACCGTCGACGGCACGTGCGTGCGTGACTATATCCACGTGGTCGACCTGGCCGAGGGGCATCTCAAGGCATTGCACCTCTTGCAGGGCGATCCCGGCATTCATGTCTGGAACCTCGGCACGGGGATCGGGTACAGCGTCCTGCAGATCATTCGCAGTTTCGAGGATGTCACCGGGATCAGCGTGCCTTACCACATCGCCCCGCGCCGTGCCGGCGACATTGCCCAATGCTGGGCTGATGCGAGCAAGGCCCGGCGGGAACTGGGCTGGTGCGCCCGGCGCAACCTGCCGCAGATGATCCTCGACAGCTGGCGCTGGCAATCGAGCAACCCGTATGGCTATCGCCACACATCGCAGCCCATGGCCAAAGTCGCCATCCGGTGACGGGCTGCTCGACTCTCCATTGCCGGCAAGGAAATTCTCATGATCAGGGACTGTTTACTGGGTGTTCTGCTGCTCGCAATGGCGGGTTCGGCGTGGGCGGCAACTGCTCGCCCGACCGCCGAAGGCCTGGTGCTCTGGCTTGATGGCGCCGACGCGACAAAAATGACGCTTAACAGCCAGAACCGGGTGCTGCGTTGGCGCGACAAATCGGGCAAAGCCAACGATCCCAGCCTGGATGACCCGGCAGCCCAATCCCTGCCGCTGCGTGTCGACAACGCCTTGTATGGTAATGCCGTGGTGCGCTTCGATGGCACTTCAGCCTTTCTGGGCAAAGCGATCCGCACGGCCAAAGGGCCGGTGAGTGTGTTTGTGGTGTACCGCCGATTGCCCGAACAGGCCGGTGGCGATACCTGGCAACGGGTGTTCAGTTCGCGTCCGGTACTGGCCGATAACGATAACGTGCCGCCGAATTTCGCCATCAGCCTGGAGCAAATCACTGCGCTGGAGCCGACGCTATCGTTTCTCGAGCTCAGCGATGTACCCATCGGCCCATACGCGGTCGCACGCAATGTTGTAGGCACCACTGAAATCTTTCGCGGTGACATCGCTGAAGTGTTGATCTATGACCGCCCCTTGGTGACGCAACAGGAGCGTCAGGGCGTGTTCGAATACCTGGCTAACAAATGGTCGGTGAGCATTCCCAAACAAGCCGACACCTGGACCCGGGTCGGCCCGCTGGGCAGCGTGCCGCAACGCACACATCCCGACCTGCCATTGTCGGACCAGGCCAATGCCGGGCGCTGGGTACTCGACCCGCAACTGTCCGATGACTTCAATGGCAGCCGTCTTGATGAGGATCGCTGGCATGTCAACAATGCCATTGGCAACGAGTCCCTGGGGCGCAAGCCGGCGTTGTTCATGCGCGAGAATGCAACGGTCGGCAACGGCAATCTCAACATCGTTTTTCGCAAGCAGACTTTGCCGGAAAAGTACGTGCGCCTGGGGTTCAAGGACTACTCCTCGGCGATGGTGCGCACCAACGAGCGCGGCTTCTACGGCTATTACGAATCCCGCGCCAAACCGATGGCATCGGCAGGCTCCAGCGCATTCTGGCTGGCATGGACCGGCCTGGAGGACAACGCTACTGAAATCGATATCTTCGAGATCACCGGCAATACCAAAAGACCCGGTATCGACCGGACGTACAACATGAACGGCCACATCTGGGCCACACCGCAAAGCAAAGAGCACGTAGCCAATGGCAGCACCTGGGTCGCGCCCTGGCGATTGGCGAGCACTTTCCATGTGTACGGATTTGACTGGCAGCCGGACACCCTGCGCTGGTACGTCGACGGTGTGTTGGTCCGTGAGTCGAAAAACACTCACTGGCATTTCCCGATGCAGATTGTCTTTGACAGCGAGGCGTTCTGGGAATGGTTTGGCGTAGTGGACGACGCCGACCTGCCTTCCACGTTCAGAGTCGACTACATCAAAGTCTGGCACCGAAACCCTTGAGGCACGTCAGACTTTGACTGAATGGCCACTATTGCCTACGCAGCCCGGCCTGTGCGCTCTAACTCACTGCGCCACCGCGCAGGCGCCATCGGCTGCACGCAGTTTGCGGGTGCTCGACAGTCGCATCGAAAACCGTGATCAGCTTCTGATGTCCCACGGCGCCGCCGGGCAATTCACCTTGGGCAACCGCAGCACCTGCGACAACGCCAACCCGCACCCGCACCCGCACCCGCACCCGCTCAAGCGTGCCGCGGGTTAGCTGCCGAAAAACTCCGGGCCGCTCTTGAAGCCAATGGCCAGGAACACCGCTATTTCCGGGTCGGTCCGCAAGCGCGGAGCATAAACTCAAGCATGATGCGGATTCCCTTTCAATGACGGTCAAAGATCCTTGGGTTCTTGTGCGGGGGCCGTATACCACTTGTTCTGGGGCACCCACTTCTCCTGTTGCGGATCGCCCAGGTAGTGCGGCGACATGATCTGTACGCCGTACTCGTTGAACACGTCCTGGATGTTGGCATGGAGCATGCTGAGTAGCACCGCGCGCGGTCGTGGCTGGCTTGGAATGGCCTGGGCCACCAGGCGGTATTCCGGGTAGAAATCCGACAATGCCGTTTGAAACACTTGCGCCGGCGGTGTTTCGAGAATGCCGGGCGTGCGCCTGGCGGCTTCCAGCAACATCCCTTCCACTTGCCGCCAAGGGGTGTCGTAACCGATGGTGACCACGGTGTCGACCACATAACCGGGGCCTTGCACCACCCGTGAATAGTTCTTGGTGACCGTGCCGGTGATCATCGAGTTGGGCAGGGTCAAGACCTCGCCCAGACCGGTGCGAATGGTGGTGGTGAACATGCCCAATTCGGTGACCGTCCCTTCGTGGTCGCCGATGCGCACGAACTCACCGGGGCGCAAGGTGCGGGTGTACGTGAGGATGAGTCCGGCAGCGGCCTGCCCGACCACGCTCGACGCACCCAGCGAGATCATCAAGCCGACCAGCACCGACAAGCCTTTGAATGCATCGGTCCCCGCGCCCGGCAGATAGGGATAGGCCATGGCCAAGGCAAAAAGCCAGATCGCCAGCGACGTCAGGCGTTGGGTCGGCTGCAGGGTTTCATGGTTGAGCCAGCTGAAGGTGCCGGGCATAGCCATGCGACGCAAGATCCGGCGCATGAACGCCGTAGCGCCGCGGGCGATGAAAAAGATCGCCAATGCCACGCCCAGGCCGGGTATCGCGCCGAGGATGCCTTGGAGTAAATAATCACCGACTTCCAGCAGATAGTTGTTGAGGCTTTCGCCCCACGGACGGGTATAGGGGAAACGCGACAGCACAAACCCCAGCCATTCATACGTCAGTAACACCACGATGACCCAGCGCAGAAACTCAAGCAGACGGCTGACCAGCGGAAAAAGAAACTTGGAGTCGAACAACGGCACCCGCCCGACCTTGATCGCTTGCGTGTGCTTGTGCATCAGTTCGGGCAGTCGCTTGAGCAACCGTCGGCGCAGAAACACCATGCACAACAGAAGCCCGAGGTAGACGCCCGTGGCGAGCAATGCCGCCGCCACCGACCGAAGGATCAACCGCAGGCTGCGGCCCTCCTGGACTTCGCCGACGACCTGACGAAGTTTTTCCGCCGCCGCTTCGGCCGCCTGTTGGGCCGATTCGTACTGGGTTTCATCGAAATCCTTGGGCGACACGATAAAGGCACGACGGCTCCCCAACAGCACCATGTAGCTTTTCAGCACAGGATCGACGGTGACACGCAGGTCATCCGCTTCATCCAGGGCTTCGCCGATAACCCCTTTGGCCCGTTTGACCCGCGAGGCCGGTGCTTCGCCAAGAATCGTCGCATGGAACACCATGATGCTGCGGTTGGCGATTTTCAGTTCAGCAGGCGCATCGATTACTTTCGGTGATTCATCGGCCCATGACAGCGCTGACCAGAACAGACCGAACACAGTCAACAATACAGCGAGCACCCCGCTCCGCATCGGTCAGTTCCTTACTTCACAAAATTCAGCTCGAAGGTTTGTATCGCAGCGTAGTTCAGCGATGAACGGTTGTCAGATTTCGCAGAAGACGGACTGGGGGAGAGAACGCAACGCTTTGTTCACCTCTAATTAGCCACGAGCACGGGCTCGTATAATTCGCAGGACGTGGAAAATCCAAAGATTGAACGAATTGATCAAGGGTGCGACGAGTGGATTTCGCCCTTTAGTTCCATCTAAAACAGCTCTGCACGACTGGCGGACATGGGTAAACCGCACACACCGTGCGCTTTGTTTAAGGAGCAAACAGACAACTTTTACGGGACTGTAGGACTCAAAGAAGAACCCTCCATGCATCGAACACGGGAAGTCAGTCGATGACCGAACACATCGTGCATTTTCACTGCCAGATCGATCAGGCAACGACCGAGCGCTTCAGGGACTGTTGTCTTGAAGCCATTGATCAAGGCGCAACGTCGCTGCTCTTGAATCTGTCCACCAGCGGTGGCAGCACCAACTTCGGGTTCACGCTTTATACCTTTCTCAAATCATTGCCGGTACCGTTATGCGCGATCAATACCGGCAACATAGAGTCGATGGGCATCATCATGTTTCTGGCGGCGGGCTTGCGCATCACTTCGCCGCATTCGCGCTTCTTGATTCACCCGATGAACTGGTACTTCAGCCAGAAATCGGTCGATCATCAACGGCTGCGCGAATACCTGTCGAGCCTGGACAACGACCTCGCGCGCTACGTGCAAATCTTCACCCTCGAAACCGCTGATGCAGCGACCAAACTCGACATTTTCCATTGCCTCTCGGCCGAGGAGAAAGTCATCGCCGCCCACGAATCCCTGGCCTACGGCATTGCCCACGAAATGAAGCAGATGGTATTCCCTGACGATGTCAAACACTGGAAAGTCAGTGGCAGTTGATGACACTGCGCTTTGGTCAAACATCCACAGGCAATGAATTTTTAGGTCAAACAGGAAGGTTTGGGCATTCCTGCTATGGTGCAATCACCGTTCATTGACGCAGGTCTGAACTCTGAACGGTCATATCCTGATAATGGTTCCCCCCGAATTTCCAGGCAGACGTTCGATGACCTCCCAGCTCTTTCAAGTTCACGGCTTAGTGAGTTTTACCCTTGCGATTCTCTTGCTTTTCCTGGGTAAAACCCTCGTACAGCACAACACTTTTCTACGTCAGTACTGTATTCCTGAATCGGTCGTGGGCGGGTTTGTCTGTGCGGCGGTAACGACCCTCCTGTATTTCGGCCTGAATGTTCAGATCGAATTCGATTTGCAGGTTCGCGATACGTTACTGCTCTACTTCTTTGCCGGCATTGGCTTGAAATCGGACATGCGTCAACTCATCAAGGGCGGGCGTCCGCTGCTGATTCTACTGTTGCTCGCCAGCGTGTTCATCGTTGTGCAAAACGCGCTGGGCATGGGTGTGGCCGAAGCCTTTGGGTTCGATCCCAAGGCGGGTTTGATGGTGGGCTCGATTTCCCTCACGGGTGGGGTCGGCACTACCCTGGCCTGGGCACCGATTTTCGTCGAAAAGCTGGGAATCAGTAATGCCCACGAACTGGGGATCGCCAGCAATACGGTCGGCCTGATTGCCGCCTGCGTGATCGGTGGCCCAATCGCCAACCAGTTGATACGCCGTTATCGTCTGACGCCTTCCGGAGATGCGGCGCTGGAAGTCGGCATTCTCGAGCAACAACCGAGCAAGGGTCTGGACTACTACGACGTACTCTGGGCCTGGATGTGGCTGAACCTGACGCTGATGCTCGGCTATGGACTCAACCTGCTGTTGGTCGATGCCGGCATTACCTTGCCAAAATTTGTCAGTTGCCTCTTCGCGGGCATCGTCATTCACCACATCGTACTGGCAGTGCTGGGTGATCAGCGGCTGAAATCCTGGAGTGGCGCCAGCCTGGGCCTGTCACTGATCTCCGATATCTGCCTGGGCATGTTCTTGACCATGGCCCTGATGGGGCTTCAGTTATGGCAACTCAGCGGCGCGTTGATGTTCATTCTGTGCGCCTTGACCCTGCAGATTCTGTTGACGGTCCTCTACACCTATTTTGTGGTCTTCCGCTTTATGGGTCGCGATTACGAAGCCAGCGTTATTGCTTCCGGGTTCGGGGGCATTACCCTAGGTTCCACGGCAACGGCCATCGTCAACATGACGACTGTGACGCAGAAGTACGGTGCGGCCCACCAGGCCTTCCTGATCGTGCCGTTGGTATGCGGCTTTTTCATCGACCTGGTCAACGCGGTGATCATCGGCATGTTCAGTGGTCTTTAGCCCCGGTATTGTTGACCTGTAGGAGCCGGCTTGCTGGCGAATCGGTCAATGCGGTGTGTCAGGCTGGACGCCATCGCTGGCAAGCCAGCTCCTACAAAGTATGGGCAGACCTCGGTTGCGTAGGAGCCGGCTTGCTGGCGAACCGGGTTATGCGGTGTGTCAGGCTGGACGCCTTCGCTGGCAAGCCAGCTCCTACAAAGTATGCAGCAGACCTCGATTGCGTAGGAGCCGGCTTGCTGGCGAAGGCGTCATCACGCCCGGCCTTGCAACCCCCCTGAACAAAAAGGCCACTCGATCGAGTGGCTTTTTTTTGTTATTCAATCGCTCGTCTAGGCCAGCTTGATCGTTCCGCCCTGGATCTCATCCCGCGCCATTCGCAAGTCATTGGCGTCCTGATGCAACTGGTGAATCAGGTTGAGCAACCGTTGACGCAGCACTTCGTCCTTGAGTTGCTCAGCTGCGCGCATCACATCGAGCGCCGCGGCCTCATTATTGGAGGCGACGGAGTCGAGCAATTTACGCATGCTTCTTGATGGCCGGTTCATCTCTGGTTTGCCCTCGCTTTTTGATGAGGGGGATCATAGGGGTTGAATGTTTCTCCTATGTTTCAGATGGATAAGAACCACACCGGGCGGGATGCGCCAGACGGAAAAATGGCGGAAGGCAGCCGGAGTCGAACCTGCCCGGGAACGGATGCCGTCCCCAACCGGGTTTGAAGCCCGGCCGCGCCACCGGGCGCGATTGCCTTCCTTGAAGTCAGGGCTCGGTGTGTTGAGCCAGTGCACTGTCCAGACGAATCTGTCGACGATCACCCATGCGTCGAGTCAAGCCGATACGGTCGAAGTATTCCAGAATCTGAATGCTGCGCTTGCGCCCCAAACCGATTGCATCGCGAAACGCCGCCACTTGAATCACCGGGTCGACGGCCGCCAGTTGCACAAGCATAGCCGCCAATCGGCGGATCATGCTGTCGGTGTAAAACAGGTCACGTACCACTTGATGCAGCAGACCCAGGCGCGCCATTTTGCGCAGCAGCGTGCGCACTTTCGATTCGTCATGCCCCAGGTTGCGCACCCATGGCGGGTCGAAACCGGCCTGTTCGAACAACGGCTGCAACTGTAGCCACAAGGCTTCGTCCGCTTCACTCAAGCGCACCTGATGCTTGGGCAGGTGCAGCCATGGCCCGCTACTGACGATGACGCCGCTGGCCAACAACTCGTCGAGCAGACTGATGAAGGTCGGGCGGTCCAGCGCCGTACCGGTAAAACGCCGGAAGCGGTCGCGGTCCGGGCCCATCTGGTCCGGTTCCGTCTGATGGAAGCGAGCGAGGTGCGCGAGGAGTGGCGCTTTTAAAGCTTCCCAACGCGTGGCGCTATACAGCAACGGGCCTTGGCGGGTTTCGATAAGACGAATGTCGCCGGGCAATACCCAGGTGCTGCGCAGTCGATTGAACTGACGCTCCACGCGCTGCGGGTCCAGTCCGGTGTCGCTCAAGGCCAACAACACCGGCAAGGTATCTTCGGGTTTTTCGCTGTTCGCCAAGGCCTGTAGTTGTTCCAGGCGTTCGGGGCTGCGCCGCTGCCGAGTGGGCGCAAACGGATCGAGCACCCGGCCGCCGCCGAGGGTGCGCTGAGCACTTTGGTCGCGCAGGATCAGCCGATCACCCTTCACGCTGTGTACAGGTGAATTGAGTAAGAGCTGCGCAAACATCCTCTCTCCGGGTGCCAGGCTGGAACCTTCAAGCAGAGCCACTCGCCCGGTCACGTCCTGCGTGCCGAGGTGAACATGAACCGGTTGAAAGTGCTCGAAAGCCCGCGTTTCGCCCGCGAGTAACTGCAGGTCGATATCCAGGCGCTGGGTTGGCGCGTAGAGCCACTCTGCAAGCAACCAGTGACCGCGATGAATCTGCTCCAGCGCCAGGCGTTCGGCGCTCAGGTTCAAGGCCACGCGTTGACCGGCAAACGCGGTGACCGCAGCCTGGTTCTGTGCATGCAATCCGCGAATGCGCACCGGCCTGCCTTGCGGTCCCAATATCAGCGTATCGCCCACCGCCACCTGCCCGGACAACGCCGTACCCGTGACCACGATACCGGCGCCAGCAATGCTGAATGCCCGATCAATCGCCAAGCGAAAACCGCCTTCGGTGCCGCGCTGTTGCACTTCTCGTTGGGCTTGTAACAGCTGTTGGCGCAAGGTTTCGATGCCTTCGCCGGTGATGCTCGACAACGCAATCAGCGGCGCTTGGGCATAGGGCCCCGGCGCTAGTAGTGTGCGAACCTGCTCTCGGACGACCTTCACTCTGTCGCCATCGACCCGATCGCATTTACTGATCGCAACGATTGCTCTGGGAATGCCCAGCAGTTCGACAATCGCCAGGTGTTCGCGGGTCTGTGGCATCACCCCGTCATCGGCGGCCACCACCAGCAACACCAGATCAATACCCTGGGCGCCAGCCAACATGTTGTGGGTGAAGCGTTCATGACCGGGTACATCAATGAAACCGGTCAGGCCCGCGCCCGGCTCCAGCGCCGCGTAGAGGTAACCCAGGTCGATGGTCATGCCGCGTTCGCGTTCCTCCCGGCGGCGGTCGCCAGCCTGGCCAGTGAGCGCCTGAAGCAAAGCGGTCTTGCCATGGTCAATGTGCCCTGCGGTGCCGACAATCACCCTGCCCGACCCTCTAGGTGCAGCTGGTCGAGCTGTGCCAGCCACGCTGGTTCGTCATCCAGTTGCCGCAGGTCCAGCCACAGGGCGTCATCGTCAATACGCCCAAGCACGGCAATCGGCAGACCTCGAAAAGCCTCTTCAAGACTCAACAAGGTGCGCCCTCGTAAACGTTTTGAGGTGAGTGGGCGCAGACACAGCGCAGCACTGGGCAGTCGTGCCACCGGTTGGCTGCCGCTGCCGATCATGCCTTGAGCCGGTAAAGCACTGACCGCCCAAGCGTCACCCAATACCTGGGCGAGCGCCGGTCGCAGGCGTTCAGCCTGGGCAAGAATTTCTTTTTGCGGACGGGTCAGCAGGCGCAGGCTCGGCAACCGCTCGGCCAAACGGTCCGGGTTGCGGTACAGGTTCAATACAGCTTCAAGGGCGGCAAGGGTCAGTTTGTCGACGCGCAGCGCGCGTTTGAGCGGGTTTTTCTTGATCTTGGCGATCAGCGCTTTGCTTCCGACAATCAACCCGGCCTGCGGCCCTCCGAGCAGTTTATCGCCGCTGAAGGTGACAATGTCCGCGCCATCGAGCAGTGCCTGACGCACCGTCGGCTCGGCAGGCAAACCCCAACGGGTCAGGTCCAACAGGCTGCCGCTGCCGAGATCTTCGAGCAGTGGCAACCCATGTTGATGGGCCAGTTGTGCCAGTTCAGCAGTCGGCACGCTCGTGGTGAACCCCTGAATGCTGTAGTTGCTGGCGTGCACACGCATGATCAAGCCGCTGCGCGGGCCGATGGCCACTTCATAGTCGCGGGCATGGGTGCGGTTGGTGGTGCCGACTTCGTGCAGCTTTACCCCGGCACGGGCCATGATGTCGGGGATGCGAAACGCCCCGCCGATTTCGATCAGCTCGCCCCGGGAGATGATGCCTTCCTTGCGCGCCCCCAGGCTGTTGAGGGTCAGCAGCACGGCGGCGGCATTGTTGTTGACCACGGTCACGGCTTCGGCGCCGGTGAGCTCGCGGATCAGGCCTTCGATCAAATCGTCGCGGTCGCCGCGCTTGCCGCTTTGCAGGTCGAATTCCAGGTTGAGCGGATAGCGGGCAGCCATTTGCACCGCATCTATCGCTTCCTCGGGCAACAACGCTCGTCCGAGGTTGGTGTGCAGGACGGTGCCGGTGAGATTGAACACCCGCCTGACATGGCTGCGATGTTGGCCGGCCAGTCGCTCGCCGACTCTGCCCGCCAGCACCTCGGGCGTGACTTCAGCCGGTGCGAGCACGCGCTGCTGAACATCTTCGCGTAGCTCGTCGAGCAATTGACGCAGGGCCGCGAGCAACGCGTCGCGCCCATAACGCTCGGCCAACGGCTGGCACGCCGCGTGACGCAACAGACTGTCAATGGAAGGCAAACGCAGGGGATGGCTGGCACCGCTGGCGGACATCTGACACTCCTGAAATCGAAAGACCGACGCGCCAGAGTGTAGACCCTGTGATCATTCGTCTCCCGGTGCCAGCAACAGATTGGGTGCCAGGCGCTGATAGCCGTCCTGGGCCAGGCGCATGTCGAGTATCAGGCTGGACAGATCCGCTGACAGCGCTTCGGCATGGGCGTAGTTTTCCAGGTACAGCAATTTCAGATACGTGTTGCAGCTGGGGCACATCTCGGCGCGCAACGGCGCTTGATTGGCGGCGTGGCGATCGTCCTCAAGGCTGAGGTAGTCCAGGCCCTTGCTCTGTTCGCAGTACACGCATTTGACCCGCACCACATGCCATTCGCAGGCACACAAGGAACAGACCAGATAGCGCAAACCGTTGTGTTTGCCCCGATTGCGGATCACCCCGGCCATGGCCGGTGAACCGCAGGCCGGGCATTGGCTGAGGCTGTCGCCGGGCTTGAGTTGCAGGTTGGGCGTGCTCAACAGCCAGTGGCTCCAGGCGGTTTGCAGGGCCGCACCGAGAAACGGCACCAACACTGCCGGTACTAGCGAATACTGGCCGCTGACCAGTGCTACCGCCCAGGCGCGTCGCTGACCGGGGCTCGCTTGGTCCAACGCTGCCAGGGCGTCGGCCACAGCGGGTTGCATCGGTGCCGGGTAGTTTTCCAACAGTGCATCGAGATACGGCTGCCAGTCGTCCTCGCGGACCAGACTGTCGGCCGCGAATGGGGGCAAGCCGTGCTGCTGGCACACCTCGATGCGTTGTTGATCCAGCGGTTCACTCGGCGGCGGGTTGTCCAGCACGTGCTGTTGCACCCGGCACACCCCGGCGATGAGGCGCAGATAATCGGCCAGTGGATGCCCCTCGGCCAGGTGTTCGAGGCGTTGGGCGCGCAGATCAAAAAGTGTGTGCGGCGGCAGGTGCAGAAACGGCGGCGAACTGGCCGCCGCTTCAATTTGTCCGGGTTCGAGGATGGTTGGCAACGGTCAGCCCTTTTTCGTGATCGGTGGTTTCGGTGCCTCGTCACGGGTCACCTCGCGGTACCAGAGTTCATGGTGCTTCTTCGCCCAAGGGCGGCTGACCCAGCCGTGCAGCATGGCGCTGACCGAACCCTTGATCCAGAGACCGGCGTAGATATGCACGATGATGCTCAGGATCAGCACAAACCCCGCCAACGCATGCAGCAACATGGCCCAGCGAATCGCGGTGATGCCGAAGTACTCGCTGAAATAGGCGCGCCAGATCACCAGACCGCTGAACAACAACACCAGCATGCACAGCAGTAAAGTCCAGAACAGCAGCTTCTGCCCGGCGTTGTACTTGCCCACCGGTGGCACGTCCTCCTCGTCGTTGGCCATCACCCGGTCTATGCGCCTGAGCCACAGGCGATCATTGGCAATGAAGAAGTTGGCGCGCCAGAAGCTGAACACCAGACCGAGGAAAAACACGAACATCAGCACGCCCATGAACGGGTGCAGAATGCGCGTCCAGGGCCCGCCACCGAACAGATTGCTCAGCCAGAACAGCGCCGGATGAAACAACGCCAGCCCGGACAACCCGGCCATGAAAAACAGAATCGCCACCAGCCAGTGATTGGTGCGCTGGTTGCTGGTGTAGCGCAGGATGGTCTTGTTACTCATGGCCTGCCCTCCCCGCGTGGATCAAAGGTGTGTACCGCCGGATCGACCTCATGCACCGAAGTGTCCAGTGGACTGGGGTGCTCATCTTCTTCGACCCGGTTCGGTCCGATGCGCACGTAGTGGAAGAACCCGGCCAGCACCGCAGCGCCCATGGCCAGCAGCGCCAGGGGTTTGCTGATGCCTTTCCACAATCCCACCAAGGGGCTGATCGCCGGATGATCAGGCAGCCCGGCATAAATCCGTGGCGTGTCGGCGTGGTGCAACACATACATAACGTGGGTACCACCGACGCCTTCGGGGTCGTACAAGCCAGCATTTTCAAAGCCGCGACTCTTGAGGTCGACGATGCGCTCGGCAGCGTGTTCCTTCATGTCGTCTTTGGTGCCGAATACGATGGCGCCGGTCGGACAGGTTTTCACACAAGCAGGCTCCAGCCCCACTGCCACGCGGTCCGAACACAACGTGCATTTGTAAGCCTTGTGATCTTTTTGCGAAATGCGCGGAATGTTGAACGGGCAACCGGTGATGCAGTAACCGCAACCGATGCAATGATCCTGATCGAAATCGACGATGCCGTTGGCGTGCTTGATGATCGCCCCCGGGCTGGGGCACGCCGCCAGGCATCCGGGTTCGGCACAATGCATGCAGCCGTCCTTGCGGATCAGCCACTCCAGGTTGCCGGCGTCGGTTTCGTGCTCGGTGAAGCGCATCAACGTCCAGGTTTCCGAGGTGAGGTCTTGCGGATTGTCGTAGGTGCCATGGTTATGGCCGACCTCGTCGCGCAACTCGTTCCATTCCGAGCAGGCGACCTGACAGGCCTTGCAGCCGATGCATTTGGTGGTGTCGATCAGCTTGGCGACTTCGGCCACGCCGCGCACCGAGGGCGCGGGTGTGGTGGTGGCCGAGCGGGCGATGATGTCTTGGCTGGCCATTTAGACTTTCTCCACGTTAACCAGGAATGACTTGGATTCCGGGGTCTGTGTGTTGCCATCGCCGAGGAACGGCACCAGGGTGTTGGTCAGGTAGCCGTGTCGCGTGAGGCCGGTAAAGCCCCAGTGCAACGGGATACCGATCTGGTGCACCACCTGATTGTTGACCTGCAGCGGACGAATCCGCTTGGTCACCACCGCCACCGCTTCAATGAAGCCACGCTTGCTGCTGACCCGCACCCGGTCACCGGCGACGATGCCTTTTTCCTTTGCCAGCACCTCGCCAATTTCAACGAATTGCTCCGGTTGGCTAATCGCGTTGAGCTTGCAGTGCTTGCTCCAGAAGTGGAAATGCTCGGTCAGCCGGTAACTGGTGGCGGCGTATGGGTAATCCTTGGCCACGCCGAGGGTCTCCCATACCGAATCGAAGATTCGCGCTGCCGGGTTGCTGGTGGCTTTCTTGTTTTGCGGATGCAGCGGGTTGATGCCGATTGGTGTTTCGAACGGCTCGTAATGCTCGGGGAACGGGCCTTCGTTCATCTTGTCGACGGCGAAGAACCTCGCCACGCCTTCGGGGTTCATGATGAACGGATTCATCCCCGCTTCCGGCGCCACGTCAGCCTTGTAGTCCGGCACATCGGTACCGCCCCAGGCCTTGCCGTTCCACCACACCAGGCGTTTTTTCGGATCCCACGGCTTGCCGGACAGGTCCGCCGAAGCTCGGTTGTAGAGAATCCGTCGATTAGCCGGCCAGGCCCATGCCCAGCCTTGATGCTGATGCATGCCGAACGGATCGTTGTTGTCACGGCGCGCCATCTGGTTGCCCATCTCGGTCCAGCTGCCGCAGAAAATCCAGCACCCGGATGCCGTGCTGCCGTCGTCCTTGAGTTGACCAAACCCGGCCAGTTGCGCGTTGCCCTTGATGGCGGCGCCAGTGACGTCGGTGAAATCCGTCGTGGCATAGCCGTTGATTTCCTTGGCCAGTTCTTCAGGCGAAGGCTCGTGAGCAATCTTGTACGGCCACGACAGTTTCAGCATCGGATCGGGGTATTTGCCGCCCTCTTTCTCGTAGCGCTGGCGCAGACGCAGGAACAACTCACTCATGATCCGAATGTCAGTGCGCGCTTCGCCAGGGCCATCGGCGCCCTTCCAGTGCCATTGCAACCAGCGACTGCTGTTGACCAGCGAACCGTCCTCTTCGGCAAAACAGGTGGTGGGCAGGCGAATGACTTCGGTCTGGATCTCGGCACTGTTGACGTCGTTGTACGGACCGACCTTTTGCCAGAACTCCGAGGTTTCAGTGGCCAGCGGATCCATCACCACCAGCCATTTGAGCTTGGCCAGCGCCACCATCACCCGGTTCTTGTCGGGCAGCGCGGCGATGGGGTTGAAGCCCTGGCACATGTAGCCGTTGACCTTGCCCTGGCCCATCAGGTCGAACACCTTGAGGATGTCGTAGTTGGGAATGTCCAGCTTCGGCAAATAATCGTAGGCCCAGTTGTTCTCCACCGTGGCATTGGCGCCGTACCAGGCTTTCATCAGGCTGACATGGAATTTTCCGTAGTTCTGCCAGTAGGACAGCTGCCCCGGCCGCAACGGTTTTTGCGTACGCTTGACGATGTAGGCGTTGTAATCCTGCTCGGTATCGGTAGGCAGCGTCAGGTAGCCGGGCAGTGAGTTCGACAGCAAGCCCAGGTCGGTCAGGCCCTGGATATTGGAGTGCCCGCGCAAGGCATTCACACCTCCGCCCGGCATGCCGACGTTGCCCAACAACAGTTGCACCATCGCCGCGCTGCGAATGATCTGCGCGCCAATCGAGTGCTGGGTCCAGCCCAGGGCATAGAGGATCGTCATGGTCTTGCCCGGTTGCGAGCACGTGGCGATCTCTTCCCAGATTTTCTGCATCGCATCGACCGGCATGCCACAGATCTGGCTCGCCAACTGGATGTTGTAGCGGCTGTAATGCTGCTTCATCAGTTGATAGACGCAGTGCGGGTCTTGCAGGGTCGGGTCGACCTTGGCAAAGCCGTCCTCGCCCAACTCATAGCCCCACCCGGACTTGTCGGTGTACGTGCGCTTGGCGGCGTCATAGCCGCTGAAGATCCCGTCCTCGAAGCCATACCCGGCTTTGACGATGAACGACACATCGGTGTAGTTGCGCACGTACTCGTGCTGGATCTTGTCCTCGGTCAGCAGGTAATTGATCAGCCCGCCCATGAAGGCGATGTCGGTGCCGGTGCGGATCGGCGCGTAATAGTCGGCCACCGAAGCGGTCCGGGTAAAACGCGGATCGACCACGATCAGCCGCGCATTGTTGTGCGCCTTGGCTTCGGTCACCCATTTGAAGCCGCACGGATGCGCTTCTGCTGCGTTGCCGCCCATCACCAGAACCAGATTCGCGTTAGCGATATCGGTCCAGTGGTTGGTCATGGCACCACGGCCGTACGTCGGGGCAAGACTTGCCACCGTCGGGCCGTGTCAGACACGCGCCTGGTTATCAAACCCCAGAATGCCGAGACTGCGAATGACTTTGTGGGTGACGTAGCCCGCTTCGTTGGATGCCGCCGAGGCCGCGAGGAAACCGGTGGTGAGCCAGCGGTTCACCGTTTGGCCCTGGGCGTTTTTCTCGATGAAGTTGGCGTCGCGATCGGCCTTCATCAGGTCGGCGACGCGATCCAGTGCTTCGTCCCAGGAAATGCGCGTCCATTCGGCGCTGCCGGGCTTGCGCACTTGCGGGTATTGCAGACGACCGGGGCTGTGAATGAAATCCAGCAGGCCTGCGCCTTTGGGACAAAGGGTGCCGCGGTTGACCGGGTGGTCGGCGTCACCTTCAATGTGAATGATATTTTGCGCGACATTCTTCGCATCATCGCCCTGGCTGTACATGATCAAACCGCAACCGACCGAGCAATACGGGCAGGTGTTGCGGGTTTCATGGGTGTGGGCGAGCTTGAAATGACGCACCTGTTCGGCAAAGGCTGCCGTCGGGGCCATGCCCAACGCGCCCAGGCTAGAGCCTGCAAGGCCGATACCGGCGACCTTGAAGAACTGACGACGGCTGAGATCCATCGTGCACTCCTGATCAGGTGGAACCCGGTACATGGCCGGGTCTTTTTGAACAACCACGGTTGCGGCAGTCTGTCTGCCGACACTTGAACTTTAGCCAATGCTGTCGAATTCACCATGACAACCGACCGTCGGACAAAATCAGCTTGCTGCGAAGATCCTTGTTGGAGCGAGCCTGCTCGCGATGGTGTCTCAGTTGACACCACCGTATCTGACCCACCTTCGCGAGCAGGCTCGCTCCTACAGTAGGTTGGCGCTTATCATTGGCGCATGTTCAACCCCGCTTACGAGACCGCGCATGACTTTCGATTTTGATCAGGTGTTCGACCGCCACAACACCGGCAGCACCAAATGGAGCCGCTACCCGGCCGATGTGCTGCCAATGTGGGTCGCCGACATGGATTTCGCCGCGCCGTCGGTGATTGTCCAGGCTCTGCAAAAACGCCTGGAGCACCCGATGGTCGGCTACAGCGTGGCTCAGGACGATCTGCGCGAAGCAATCGTCGCCGATCTCTGGAACAAGTACGCCTGGCGCGTCGAACCGCAAGAGCTGATCTTCCTGCCGGGGGTCGAGTCGGGTTTCAACATGGCGCTCAAGGCGCTGGTACAGGCACAACAGAATGTCGTCGTGCAGGTTCCAAACTATCCGCCACTGCGCCACGCGCCAGGTCATTGGGGGCTGAACAAGGTCGAGCTGAGTTTCGATTCGCAGCCGGACGGCACCTATGCCACACCGTTGGCGACGTTGAGCGAATCCTTGCAGGGCGGCGGCGGCGCGCTGCTGCTGAGCAACCCGCACAACCCGTTGGGCAAAGCCTTTCCCCGGGAAGAACTGCAAGCCATCGCCGATATCTGTCTGGAGCACGATGCCTGGATCATCTCTGACGAGATTCACGCCGAACTGTGCTTCGACGGCCGCACACACATTCCGATGGCCACGCTAAGCCCGCAAATCGCCCAGCGCACCATTACGCTGATGTCCGCGAGCAAGGCCTACAACATCGCCGGTCTGAAAACCTCGTTCATGATCATCCAGGACCGCCACGTGCGCGAACGCGTCAACCACGCCCGTTGCGGCATGGTCGACAGCGTCAACCCGTTGGGCATGGAAGCCACTCGAGTGGCTTACAGTGAGGCGGCTCCGTGGTTGGCCGAGTTGAAGAACTACCTGCAAGGCAACCGCGATTATCTGGTTGACGCCGTGGCCACCCGTTTGCCGGGCATCACCATGAACGTGCCGCAAAGCACCTACCTCGCCTGGCTGGATTGCTCGGCGCTGGGGCTCGACGACCCTCAGCAGTTCTTCCTGGAACAGGCCAGGGTCGGCTTGAGCGCCGGGCTGGACTTTGGCGATGACTGCAAGCAGTTCGTGCGCCTGAACTTCGGCTGCCCGCGTTCGCTGCTGGAGGAAGGTATTGCGCGGCTGGAACGTAGTTTGCGTGACCTCAAGGGCTGATTTCTTTGCAGGAGCTGGCTTGCCAGCGAAGGCGTCCAGCCTGACACACCGCGTCGCCCGGTTCGCCAGCAAGCCGGCTCCTACGCAATCGTGGCCTGCCACATAACCTTGTAGGAGCTGGCTTGCCAGCGAAGGCGTCCAGCCTGACGCACCACGTCGCCCGGTTCGCCAGCAAGCCGGCTCCTACAGATCGAGTTTTACCCACAATCCTGCACACCGCGTTTCTACAGGGTTCAGAACATTTTCGGATTGTCAGAATCCAACCGAACTCCGGACAAAACGCCAGGGTCAACCCTTTGACTCCTCAGCCTTGAATCCGGAGATTGATGATGAACGACTATCCCAAACCGCCCTTCCCCAGGCAGCAGCAGCCGGTTCCCGGTGACCAGCAGAAAATGGACCCCTATCCCGACTGTGGCGAGCAAAGCTACAAGGGTTCCGGTCGGCTGGAGGGCAAGATTGCCTTGATCACCGGCGCTGACAGCGGTATCGGCCGCGCCGTGGCGATTGCCTTCGCCCGGGAGGGTGCCGATGTGACCATCGCTTACCTCAATGAACACGAGGACGCGAAGGAGACCGCGCGCTGGGTCGAACAAGCAGGCCGTCAATGTTTATTGATATCCGGGGATCTAGCGCAAAAGGAGCATTGCCAGGCCTTGGTCGAAAAAACCGTCGAACGTTTCGGTCGCATTGACGTGCTGGTCAACAACGCCGCGTTCCAGATGACCCACGAAAACCTCGAAGACATTCCCGACGAAGAATGGGTGATGACCTTCGACGTCAATATCACCGCCATTTTTCGAATCTGCCAGGCCGCGCTGAAGTATATGAAGCCCGGCAGTTCGATCATCAACACCAGCTCCGTCAACTCCGATATGCCCAATCCGACATTGCTGGCCTACGCCACAACGAAGGGCGCGATCGCTAATTTCACCGCCGGTCTTGGGCAAATGCTCGGACCAAAGAACATTCGCGTCAACAGCGTGGCTCCAGGGCCGATCTGGACACCGTTGATCGTCTCGACCATGTCTGAAGAAACCATACAAAACTTCGGTGCCAACACATCGCTGGGGCGCCCGGGCCAGCCTGTGGAAGTCGCCCCGATCTACGTGCTGCTAGCCTCCGATGAAGCCAGTTACATCACCGGACAGCGCTACGGTGTTACCGGGGGAAAACCGATGCTGTAACACCGCCGAAAAATTTGAACCGGTGATGGCTTCCAGTGCTCAACACCGTATAGGTCCTGATACCTGGAGGTCGTCATGTCCGCACCCCTTGTCAAACTGTTCACTCAACCGAACTTCGCCTGGACGGATATTCGCAAGGAAGAGGAAGCGCACCCGCGTCATTACCTGGCACATTTGCTGATCCTGGCGCTGATCCCTGCCGTGTGTCTGTATATAGGCACGACTTACGTCGGCTGGAGCCTGGCCGAAAACGAAACGGTACGGCTCAGCCCCCGTAGCGCCTTGCACCTGTGCGTCATGTTGTACCTGAGCATTCTGGTGGGCATCGCGGTAATGGGTCTGTTCATCCGCTGGATGTCTCGCACCTTCGAGGCGCGGCCGACGATCAATCAATGCATTGGCTTTGCCGCCTACACCGCCACGCCATTTTTCCTTGCCGGAATTGCGGGTCTGTACCCCAGTCGATGGCTGGCAATTGCAGTACTTGCCGCGGCATCGGCGTATTCGACGTTCCTGTTGTTTATCGGCTTGCCGACCTTCATGCACGAGCGCAAGGAGCAAGGTTTGCTCAATTCGGCGTGTGTCTGGGGCGTTGGTTTGTTGGTCCTGGTGACGATATTGGTGACGATGATCCTGATGTGGTTCAACGTGCTCACCCCTGAGTACTTGCGCGCTACCGTCGGATAATGGGCTTCACGGCCTGGGTGGCGGTGCTGGGTGCGGTGTTGCTCACCCTTGCGCTCACATCGTCCTACCTGCGCTGGATGCCGGTGACCACCTCGGCGGTGTGTCTGGTACTGGGCGTGGTCATCGGACCGGCCGGGCTGCAATTGCTCACGCTCGATATCAAGGATGCGGCTTTCTGGATGGAGCATCTGTCCGAGGTCGCGGTACTTTTTTCACTGTTTGTCTGCGGTTTGAAACTGCGGCTGAACCTTCGCGACCGCCGATGGAGGGTTGCATTCACGCTGGCCGGGCCAGTGATGGTGCTGACCATTGCCGGGGTCAGCGTGTTGCTGCATTTCACTTTTGAATTGCCGTGGGGGCCGTCGTTGTTGATCGGGGCAATACTGGCGCCTACCGACCCGGTGCTGGCGTCACTGGTGCAGGTCAACGACGCCAAGGATTATGATCCAGTTCGATTCGGATTGACGGGTGAGGCAGGCCTCAACGACGGCATTGCATTTCCCTTTGTCATCCTTGGTTTGCTGTTTATGCAATCCAGCGGCAGCCCGCAGGCATGGCTTGATGACTGGGCATTGAAACGGCTGTTATGGGCAGTACCCGCAGGCTTGCTGACGGGCTACTGGATGGGGCGCGGGATCGGCCGTCTGACCCTGTTCATGCGCATCAAAAATGCTGACAGCACGTTCTCACCCAATGATTACCTGGCTCTCGCCCTGATTGCTTTGGCCTATGTCGTGGCCGAAACGATCCAGGGCTATGGATTTCTTTCGGTGTTTGCCGCTGGCCTGGGGTTGCGTCAGGCCGAGGTCAGTTCGTCGGGTGACGCCCACACTCCGGCTGAGCATCTGGTTCAACCCGTCGTCGGTCATCAGAATGTCGAGCCTGAAGCCGCTGTGCACGGTGATGTGGAAAACCTCGAAGACAGTCAGGTCGCAGCCGGGATCATGATGGGCGACATGTTGTCGTTTGGCGGCTTGGTGGAGCGATCCATGGAAGTGTTTCTGGTCACGTTGCTGGGCGTGGTGCTGATTGCACACTGGGATTGGCGGGCACTGGTGATCGCGCTGGTGTTGTTTGTCGTGATTCGCCCGCTGGTTGTGCTGCTCATGCCGTGGGGCCGGTTGATCAATGGCCCGCAGCGCCTGCTGATTGGCTGGTTTGGTATCCGTGGCATCGGTAGCTTTTATTACCTGTTCTATGCCTTGAATCATGACCTGCCGCCTTCGGTCGCCACGTTATGTGCCGACATCACGCTCTCGGTCGTAGCGCTGAGCATTTTGGTGCATGGCATCAGCACCCAGCCGATGCTTGCTCGCTACGAGCTGCACAATCGCCCTGTCATTTCATCGCCTGGGCAATGATCTCCACCAGATTGAGTTGCGTGAACGGTTTTGAAAGCCGAGGCAGATCGGCCGCAAACCCCTCAAGGCGTTCGGCGTAACCGGTCGCGAGGATGATTGGCAACGCTGGTTTCATCAGACGGATGGCGTGGGCCAATTGCTCACCACTCATCTGCGGCATGGCCATGTCGGTGATGACCAGATCGATATCGGTTTCGCTGGCGAACACTTCGAGCGCCCTGGCACCGGAAAGGGCGCTGATGACCCGGTGTCCCAGGTCTTCCAGCAACAGGCTGGTGCTGGTCAACACCAGGCTGTCATCGTCCACCACCAGCACGCACAGGCGTGGCACCGTGACGGCAGCTTCCAGTGCCGCGGGTTTGGCGACTGACTCACTGGTAGCGACCGGCAACCAGAGTTCAGCGGTCGTCCCCAGGTCTTTCTGGCTCTTGAGGATGAAACGCCCACCCAGTTGCTCTATGTAACCGTGGACCATTGACAGTCCGAGCCCTGTGCCTTTGCCGACACCTTTTGTGGTGAAGAACGGGTCCATCGCAGAAGCCAGCGTCTCCTCGTCCATGCCCTCCCCGGTATCGGCAACACTCAGACAAACATAACGTCCCACCGACAGCGAAGACACACGGCTGTCTGCAGCGTCTTCCGTTCGGGCACTGATCAGGATTTTCCCGCCGTGGGGCATCGCATCCCGGGCATTGGTCACCAGATTGAGAACGGCCAGTTCCAGCTGATTGACGTCAGCGAGCACTTGCTCAAGATCCCGTGGAAAGCGGGTTTCAACTGTCACAGATGGCCCAAGGGAGCTGCGCAACAGGCCGGAAATGCCTTCGATCAACGCTGGCAGCTTTACCGGTTCGGATTTGAGTTCCTGACGTCTGGCGAAGGCCAGCATTCGCTGGGTCAGGGACACACCTCGCAAGGCACCCTGGGTCGCATTGTCGATCAATCGGATGATTTTCGAATCGTCCGTGACCCGTTTGCGCACGATTTCCAGGTTGCCGAGGATGACCGTCAGCAAGTTGTTGAAATCGTGTGCAATCCCGCCACTGAGTTGGCCGATGGCTTGCATTTTCTGCGACTGGAACAACGCTTCGCGCGTTTTCTCCAATGCTTGTTGAGCTTGCGTGACTTCGGTGATGTCCCGGGTAATCTTGGCAAACCCGAGCAAGGTCCCGGTTTCGCCCCAGATCGGGTCCACGACCACATGGGCGAGGAACCGAGTACCGTCTTTACGCACACGCCAGCCTTTGTTTTCAAATCGACCTTCGCGAACGGCGACCTCCAGGGTGCGTTGCGGCTCACCGGCCTCGCGATCTTCGGGGGTGTAGAACATCGAAAAGTGCTGGCCGATGACTTCCTCGGGGAAATAGCCCTTGATGCGCTGCGCCCCCGGGTTCCAGTTGGTCAGGCGTCCATCCGGGGCAAGCATGTAGATCGCATAGTCCGTCACGCTTTGCACCAGCAGGCGAAACTGTTGCTCACTTTGCTTGAGCACTTCTTCGGCCATTTTCCGGTCGGTCAGATCCCGGGTGATCTTGGCGAAGCCCAGTAACGTGCCCGACGAGTCGCGTATCGGGTCGATCACCACATGGCACCAGAAATGCGTGCCGTCCTTGCGCACCCGCCAGCCTTCCCCCTCGAATCGACCTTCGCCAAGCGCGGTGTCCAGCGCCCGTTGAGGCAACCCGGCACGGCGGTCGTCTTCGGTATAGAAACGCGAGAAATGCTGTCCCAGAATCTCGGCTTCCTCATAACCCTTGAATCGCCTGGCGCCCGCGTTCCAGCTGGTGATGATGCCGTCCGGATCAATCATGTAGATCGCGTAGTCAATCACTGCATCGATCAGCAGCTTGAAACGGCTGTCGTCGATGGCGGCTGCCTTGGATCGATCTTCACTCATTGATTGCGTCGCCTGGATGTTTGTGTGAAGTATGCGACAAACCGGTGATTTGGAAAGTGCGAATAACGACGTACAGAACCTGGAACGGCAATTTTAATCCTTGTTGTCGCGGTCACTCGGTGTCTAGACAGAACGTTGAACAGCTGACGTTCGGTATGTTTTAAAAGCCCTTTACATCGCGGGATAAAGAAGCGTCGGTGCGATTGACCACCAACGGGGCAATAACTGCTTGACCTTGCCTTCTCCAAACCGGTCGTCTATCAACATCACCACCCCTTGATCTTGCTGCGTCCGGATCACCCGACCTGCAGCCTGAACCACTTTTTGCACACCGGGATACAGGTAGGTGTAGTCGTATCCTGCACCAAAGATCGCCGCCATCCGATGCTTGAGCTGCTCATTGACCGGATTGAATTGTGCCAGACCAAGCGTTGCGATAAACGCGCCGATCAGCCTCGCGCCGGGTAAATCGATGCCTTCACCGAACGCGCCGCCAAGCACCGCGAAACCGACGCCCTGGCCATCGGCGCTGAACTGGTCGAGAAATTGTTGGCGTTGCTCTTCGGCCATCCCTCGGGACTGCGACCATGCCTTGATGTGTGGATGAGTTTGCGCCAACAACTGCGCCACTTGCTGCAAATAATCGAAACTACTGAAAAATGCGAGGTAATTACCGGGAAGTTCGGTGAATTGCCTGGCGATCAGTTCCACAATCGGCCCGAGGGATGACTCGCGGTGAACGAAGCGTGTGGAAATCTGGTTAACGATGTGCACTTTCAGTTGATCGGCGTGAAAGGGCGATTCCACATCGATGCATACCATGTCCGCTGGGGTCCCCAACAAATCCGCGTAATAGTGCCGGGGGCTGAGGGTCGCGGAAAACAGCACGGTACTGCGCGCAGCAGTCAGGCGTGGGCGGATGACGCCGGCGGGCACCACATTGCGCAGGCACAGCGTCGAAAGTGGGCGCTTGCGCTCGAGATCGCGCTTGCTGATATCGAACAGGAACTGCTCATCGAACAACTCGGCCACCCGGCCAAATTGCAGCATGTCGAAATAGAAACTTTGCAGGGCGCTGTCGAGCCCTTGGGGGTGATCGTTCAGATAGTCGCCAATGCTGGCGCTGCACGAGGACAATGCCTGCAGCAGTTTTTCCGGGGCCTTGTCATAAGCCTGATAGGTGCCGGTTTGCTGGTTATGCAGCGCATTCCATTCGCGATTGACCCGCTGCAACGGCTTTTTAAGCACTTCTGGCGCGTTTTTTCGGACGCCATTCAAGGTCCATTGATCAAGGCTGGCGCTGTACATCTGGCGGCCGCGCTCTACCAGGTTGTGGGCCTCGTCGACCAGTACCGCGACTTTCCAGTTATTGGCCTGCGCCGATCCGAACAGCAATGCGGTGAAATCGAAGTAGTAGTTGTAATCGGCAACCACGACGTCTGCCCAGCGTGCCATTTCCTGACTCAGGTAATACGGACAGACATCGTGCGCCAGGGCAATCTTGCGCAATCCATTGTGGTTCAACAGGCTCAATTGACTCGCCGCCTGACGCGCCGCCGGCAGACGATCATAAAACCCGCGGGCCAGTGGACAGGATTCGCCATGACAGGCTTTGTCCGGGTGTTCGCAGGCCTTGTCCCGGGCAACCATTTCCAGAACCCGTAACGGTGGTGCGCCGGCGCCTTCAAGGATGACCTGCGCCGCGTCCAGGGCCAATTTGCGTCCGGGAGTTTTCGCCGTGAGGAAGTACACCTTGTCCAGTTGCTGTGGCGCCAGGGCCTTGAGCATCGGAAACAGCGTGCCCACGGTTTTGCCGATCCCCGTCGGGGCCTGGGCCATCAGGCAGCGCCCGGTACTGACGGCCTTGTACACCGATTCAGCGAGGTGACGCTGCCCCGGTCGAAAGTCGGCATGGGGGAACGCCAATTGTTGCGCGGCCCGATTGCGTCCTTCGCGATGGATCATTTCCTGCTCGGCCCACTGCAGGAATCGCGCGCAATGCGCCTCGAAAAACTGTTGCAGCTCATCGGCACTACAGGCAGCGACCAGGCAGGTTTCCTTCTCGCTGACGACATCGAAGTACACCAGCGCCAGATTGATCTGTGGCAGATCGAGTTTGCGGCACATCAACCAGCCATAGATTTTTGCCTGGGCCCAATGCAGCTGGCGGTGGTTGTCCGGTTGTTTGCTCAAGTCGCCACGGTAAGTCTTGACCTCCTCGAGGCAGTTTTGCGCCGGGTCATAGCCGTCCGCCCTGCCCTTGACGGTCAATGTCTGAAAATATCCTTCCAGGGAGACTTCGCTTCGATAGCCTTCACTGCGACGTGACGCCACCGTGCGATGCCCGACAATGCCTTCCAGCGCCGTCGGTGAAGGGGTGAAACGCAGATCGAGGTCACCGGCCTTGGCGGTGAATTCACACAGTGCCCGTACCGCAATGCTGTAGTTCAAGCGCCTGGCTCCGACCATCGCACATAGCAGACGGCGATAGGCATCTGGTGTTCATGGCAAAACTCAAGCCAGCGAACCTGGTTGTCCTGCAATCGATCACCAGGCCCCTTGACCTCGATCATGCGGTAGGTCTTTTCCTGCGGCCAGAACTGAATCAGGTCCGGCATGCCGGCGCGGTTGGCTTTGATGTCCTGCAACAGGCGGTTGAACCAGTGCTTGAGGTGCTCGGCGGGCAAGCAGTCCAGAGCCTGATCGAGCAATTCTTCGCTGAGCACGCTCCAGAACACGAACGGTGACTGCACGCCCCACTTGCCGGTGTAGCGTTCGCGTATGGTCTGGCGGTAGCGCCCGTCGTCGAGTTCAGCGAGACATGCCTGGAACAGTTGCGCCCGGCGCTCATGGAAGTCTTCATTGAGCAGGTCCACGGGCCCGCGCTGGAACGGGTGGAAAAAAGCCCCCGGCAGCGGCGCGAAAATCGCCGGCCAGCACAGCAACCCGAACAATGAATTGATCAAGCTGTTTTCGACGTAATGCACCGGCGCCATTCCTTGCGACAAATGCGCCTGAACATGGAACTCCACCGACAACGCGGGCTCACTTCTGGGCAACTGCAGATCCAGGCGTTGCATTGGCCGAGGTGAGGCGCGTTTGATTGGCGGCCCACCGAGCTTGCGTCGTAATCGGGGCAGTACACGGAGCAATTGCTGGTGTTCGGCGGCACTTTCCGGCGCTTGCTCGGCCAGCGTCGCCTGTTCCAGGGCCAACTGGAACTCACCGCAGCGTTCCAACACCCGAATCAGCCGTGAACGCGCCCCGGGATAGCTGCACTTGCGGTACAGGTTGAGGGCCGTGGAGAAGTCCGCGATGCGTTCACAGTGTTGGGCCATCTGGAACAGCAGCTTGGCGCGTCGTCGTTGCAGCCATGGGTTGTCCAGCACCAAACCTGAAATCCGTTCAACCACTTCGTCCAGCGCTGCTCCTGACTCGAACTGTTGCTGATATTCGTGCAGCAGGACACAGGCATCCACGTCCGCGCGGTTACGCAGGCCCCTTGACTCGGCACAGAACTCGACTTTTTCGTAGATATAGACACCAAGGTCGGCGAGCACGAACTCTGACCAGTCCTGATAAAGATTGCCAAAAAACATCAAGCGCAGGCGATCGCACAGGCTCATGATGGTCAGGCTGAACAGGCGCTCCTCGAGTGTCGGGCACCAGTCGGTGAAACGTTGCGCCTGCGGGAACCGTTCGCTCAGTGCCGGCAGCCAATCGCTTTTCCTTCCTTTGGGCTGGTCGATGGCCATGCTGAAACACTGAAGGATCTCGGCCTTGAGTAGCACCTCGAACAGCGTTTCCATCGATAATGGCGTGTGTTCATCAACCCACCCCATTTCGAGCAATGGTTCGACCGCCGTAGCGATATCACCGATTTCGTCGTAATGCAGTTTGCTCGCCCTGAAGTGAATGCCCTTGCGCATCACCATTCTGACCAGCAGTGCACTCGTCTCACGGGGCAACCGTTTGAAGTCGCGAAGGAAGGACTGCTCCTCGACGCTCAGTACATCGGCGTAACGATGCTCAAGCCAATCAAGCACTTGCATGAAGTTATTGAGGTAATAGAACGGATCATCAAGAGGATGTGCGGTCACGTTTGATCGGGCCCAAGGCTTACGAGTACTGGCTATCCATACAGATACCAGTTTCCCCCCGCCCGATGCAAACGGAAAAGGATCAATGGCAGCACAGTCCGCTATATTTTCAGGACGGTAGAACTTTCTGCCAATCCGCCGCACCAATCGCGATAGCGGTGCAGCGGATCGGACCGATCCCGCTGTTTCCTTAACGCATGCGAGGTGAACATGAACATCAAGACTCTGGGCTTGCCCTTGGCGGTAGCGGCTTTTCTGGCACTGGCCGGATGCTCGACACCCACCGTCGTGACCCTGCAGAACGGCACCCAGTATTTGACCAAGGACATCCCGAAAACCAAGACCAAGGACGGCTTTTACGAGTTCGAGGATATTTCCGGCGCGAACGTAAAAGTCCGGGCCGATGAAGTGGCCACGATTCGGCCGGAAGAATGAGGCTACGGGACGCAGGTGAAGCCCAAATGATAAAGCCATTTTTGGCCTCCCTCCTCGCCGCCACAGCGTGCGCGACAGTGAGCCTTTGTGCGGTAGCCGCCAAGCCTGCGCCCACCTTCAAGACCAGTTTCGACTGCGCCACGGCCCGATTACCCGTGGAAAAGCTTGTGTGCCAGGACGCTCGACTGGCACAGATGGATCTCGAACTGTCGCGCCTTTATCTCCTGGCGCTCACGGACCAACGTTCCGTACCGCCACCGGACAAGGTTGAGGTAGATCAGCGGTTCTGGATTGCTACCCGCAACCAGTGCGGTTTCGAGGCAGATCCCAAGGCTTGTACGATTCGCAGTTATGCCGAGCGGGCCCATAAACTGCGCCAGGGTTCGGCCATTGCGCGAACCAAGGACCCCAGCAGGCTAACCGAGGGTCCCCTGGCCTTCCGTTGCGCAGGTTTGAACGCTCTCGTTGCAGCGACATTCTTTACGGTCCAACCGGGCGTGGTGTTTTTGGCATGGGCGAACAACTCGATCGCCCTTGCCCAGGCACCCGGCGACCCGGGTGGCCAGTTCACGGGGAAGGATGCCAGGGGCATTTACAGTTTCTGGCAGAACGGCAGCGACGTACTGTTGCAGATACCCGGCTCAAGGCCGATGAGTTGTACGGTCGAGCCCACGGGCTGATCGAATTTCAGCGCCAGTAACAACGGGACGTCCTGTCCCTACAGACTGATATAGCGTTTCAGCTACCTGTGCGAATCTTGTTCCAAACCCGCGTACGAACCCGGTCGATATTCAGCGGCATCGCCTCAAGCGCAAACAACTTGCCCATCATTTCCGGACTTGGATACACCTTGGTGTCATTCTTGATCGCCGGGTCGATCAGGCTGTCCGCCTGTTCGTTGCCATTGGCGTAGTGCACGTAGTTGCTGACATCGGCCATGACGTCCGGGCGCAGCAGGTAGTTCATAAACGCGTACCCGGCCTTTTCGTCCGGTGCGTCAACCGGCATGGCGACCATGTCGAACCAGATCGCTGCGCCTTCCTTGGGAATCGCATAACCGATCTCGATGCCGTTTTTGGCTTCCTTGGCGCGGTTTTCCGCTTGCAGGATATCGCCGGAGAACCCGACCGCCACGCAAATGTCACCGTTGGCCAAGTCACTGGTGTACTTGGACGAATGGAAATAGCTGACATACGGCCGCACTTTCATCAGCAGGGCTTCAGCCTTTTTATAGTCTTCCGGTTTTTTGCTGTGATGTGGCAATCCCAGATAGTTCAGCGCGGCGGGCAGCAGTTCCGGGCCGTTGTCGAGGATCGCTACGCCACACTTCTGCAGTTTCTCCATGTTCTCGGGCTTGAAGATCAGGTCCCAGGAATCCACCGGTGCGTTGTCGCCCAGCACCGCTTTGACTTTGGCAATGTTGTAACCGATGCCGGTGCTGCCCCACAGGTACGGGAAGCCGTGCTCGTTACCCGGATCGTTGGCCTGCAACGCCTTGAGCAACACCGGGTTGAGGTTCTTCCAGTTCGGCAATTGGCTCTTGTCGAGTTTCTTCAGCGCCCCGCCTTCAATCTGTCGGGCCATGAAGTGGTTGGACGGGAACACAACGTCGTAACCGGATTTGCCGGTCATCAATTTGCCATCGAGGGTTTCGTTGCTGTCGTAGACGTCGTAGGTGAAGGCGATGCCGGTTTCTTTCTGGAAGTTTTTCGTGGTGTCTGGCGCGATGTAGTCCGACCAGTTGTAGATCTTGACGTTTTCGGCCGCTTGACTGATGGAGGCAGCCAGCATCAATGGGGCCAGTGTCAGTGTCTTTCGGATCATGAGTCGATTCCTGAAGGGGTTGTTGTTATTGGCAGGCAATCAAAAGATCAAAAAATCAAAAAATCAGGACGTAGGTCTTGCGCACGGTTTCCTGGATATCCCAGATGCCGAGGCTGTTGGCCGGCAACATCAGCGCGTCGCCTGCTTCGATAACCAGCGGCTCCCCGCCATCAGGGGTGAAGGTGCAGCGACCTTGAATGAAGTGGCAGAATTCCTGGGCGACGATCTGCCGCCGCCAGCGCCCCGGAGTGCATTCCCAGACGCCGGTTTCGACGCCGTCGTCGCGTTCGACGCTAGTGGTCGAGGCCACAGCCACAGGCGTGCCGAGCGGTACGGCGACGGGGTTCGATTCTTCCAGTTTCAGGGTGGCGGTGTTCTTGAATTGCGTGATGCTCATGGCAATACCTGTCGAGAAATTAAACCGTTTAGTGCATGAAGCCTTCCATGAAGCCCGCGACGCCGCTGGCCAGCTTGCGCCGCCACGGTGCGGTAGCCGGGTTGGCCAGGGTCTGGTCTTCGTGGACAAAGCTGCGGATGATCGCGTTGTAGCCGAGCCAGCGCACGGGCTCCGGCTCCCAGGTCCTGAGTGCGTCGAGACCACCCTCGGGGATGACCCACGGCTGACGAACCAGCTCGCTGTCCTGCTCGAGAATCAGGTCGGCCAGGGTGCGTCCACCGAGATTACTGGCCCCGACACCCTCCCCTCCATAACCACCGGACAAGGCGATGCCGTTGGCCCGGTCGCAAAGCATGTGCGGTTTGAAACGCCGGGACATACCGAGGTTACCGCCCCAGGCATGGGTGATCTGCACGTTCTTCAGTTGCGGGAACAATTCGCCGAACAGATAGCGGCGCAGTTCTTTTTCGTCGGTGCTCAGGTCAAAGTCGTGACGAAGCTTGCCAGCAAATTGATAGCCACCCCGGGCACCAAAAATCAAACGGTTGTCTGCCGTGCGCTGCCCATACGTCACCTGTCGACTGGCTTCGCTGAATGCCTGACCGCGGCTCAGGCCGATTTCGTCCCAAGTCGCGGCCGACAGCGGTTCAGTCGCGACGATCAGGCTCTGCACCGGCAACTGATAACGCCCCAGCGGCGGCAAAGTGACGGAGTAACCTTCGACCGCCGGCACTACCCAGCGACTGCGCACCGAGGCTTTTGCCGTGCGCAGGCTGCCTGACTGCCAATGGGTGACCGGGCTGTTTTCGTAGATCCTGACTCCCAGGCGTTCCACCGTTTGCGCCAGTCCGCGCACCAATTTGGCGGGGTGAAGGGTCGCGACGTGTGGTGCGTAGATACCGCCATAGGGTTTGGCGATCCGAATCTGTTGTGCCAGTTGCTCGGGGCTGAGCCAGCGGTAATCGCTTTCGTTGAGGCCCTGGCGATAAAGATCATCCAGGTAGTGGCGCAGGCTGACTTCCTGCTCGGGATAGCGAGCTGCGCAATACAGCGCACCACCTTTGCGATAGTCGCAGTCGATGCCTTCACGTTCGATGACAAGTTCTACTTCATCGGGAATGCTGTGCAACAAGTCGTAGGAAGCCCGGCGATCCTGCGGTGATAAACCGGCAAGCAGGCGATCCTCACCCAGCAAGTTTCCCATCAGCCAGCCGCCGTTGCGTCCTGACGCGCCGAACCCGGCGGTTTGCGCTTCAACGATGGCAATGCTCAGGCCTGGTGCCTGGCGCTTGAGATAGTACGCTGTCCAAAGACCGGTGTAGCCCGCGCCGATGATCGCGACGTCGACATCCAGATCCTGTTCCAGCGCCGGTCGCGCCAGCAAGGGCTCGTCGAGCTGGTCCATCCACAAACTGATAGTGCGCCACGCCGACATGCAAGACTCCGTCACCTGAAACTTCGATGGCGTTGATCCTAGTGCGTGGCTTCAGTCACTGTCTTGCGCGCGTGCACGCAAAGAAATTTGTTTCACGTAAGCCTTGGGTGACTGACCGGTGTGCTGACGAAAGCAGCTGTAAAACGCCGAGAGCGAATTGAAACCCGCCGCGAAGGCCAGGTCATCGATACGCAACGGCGGCGTTGCGGCATCCAGCGCCGCGAGCAAATGTTGCAAACGCGCCTGGTTGACGTAGCGGTAAAAGCTCTGGCCCAGCACCTGATTGAGCAGATAGGAAATCTGATTACGGCTGTAACCGCACTCCTTCGCCACCCGCTGCAGGTCGAGGTCTGGATCAAGATAGGGTTGCTGGCGCTGGAAATATTGCTGCAGATCGTCCGCCATGAAACTCAGTTGGCGCGGCGACAAGCCCAGTCGGCTGACGGCCGGACGCTGATTGCTGGTGTGCTTGCTGACCGGTTGTTCATGTACGAGAGAAGCGTACTCATTGACCCGCCAGATCAGCCCGTCCTTGACGGTGATCGCCTCGCTGGCGCGGAACGACACCAGCCCTTCACCGCCGCGCAAGGTAATTCGGTACTGAATGAAGGCGGTGTTGCCATCCAGCCGAATACGGTCGGAGTGCTCCAGCGCTTCGTCCGGGTCGCGTGGCATGCTGTTGCGTACGTATTCGCGCAAATCGCTCAGGCCCATGACGCGATTCTGAAAAAAGTCGTTGTACTGGATGTCAGGGTGATAGAGCGCCATGACACCGTCCAGGTCGCGGTGCTTCCAGCGCAAGTGGTAGCGCATGACCGTTTCGCCCGTCGCCTGGGTTTGCAGGGGGCCATCATCATCGGCGTGCATAAGGGTCTCAACGGAAAAAGTCGAGCTTGCCCAAGTTCCGCCACGGCTTCAACGACTAAACAGAGGTCTGTGGCTGCGTAGTGCCGTGATAGCGTGACCTGCATCAAAAAAATCGCAGCAATCGCCAAACGGCCTGAAAATTCCACATTTTTTTCACACACCGGTGCTACTTTAAAAGACTGTCACTGGTTGAACCAATGAAGGTTCTTCCCCCCTGGCATGGGCTAAAGGAAGCGCTCGATGAGGAAGGTGGGCAACACATGAATAAAGGGTTCAGTAAGGTCACGTTTCCAAACGCCTGTCAACTGATGCGCTGGCATTTTCATCCCATGGGATTCGAGGCGAACATGGATGCGCCGGGCAGCATGATTGCCCGACTGTTTGACCGAGCCACTGGCGAGACCATGATCGCCATTGCCGGAATTCCTTGCGCGACAGTCATGAATGCCGCGGACGTGGAGCGAATAATTGAAGCGGTGGAGGACGAACTCGAAGCGTTCATTCCTCCGCAGGCGCTTAGGAGCTATGCCTGAGGACTGACTTTTCAATAAAAAACCCACTTGATGTGGGTTTTTTATTATCCCGCGCAAGGATCGCAGCCTTCGGCAGCTCCTACGCGGATTGTACCTACCCCCCCGTAGGAGCTGCCGAAGGCTGCGATCTTTAGCGGTTCACCCCGACACCTTGCCCTGCCGATGATCGGCAAAATACGCCTTGCCCTTTCCAACCCGGTCAGACGCCTTGGGCATGTTGGCGGCCTGATTGTCCTGTGAATCGACGTACCAATAACAATGACTGACTGCCCGGGTAATACCAACGTAGGCCAGTCGCAGGATTTCGTCCTTTTGGGCGTTGTCGTATGCTTCACTGTCGCCAGCCTTCCCCAGACCCGCCATGCGGTAAACCTGATTTTTGTAGGGCGAACTGGTCAGGTGCTGGCAATCGCCGAGCAGAAACACCGCGTCGGCCTGAAGGCCCTTGGCGCTGTGGTAGGTCAACTGCTTCAACCTTCGAGACTCAAAGGGCAAGCTAGAATCCACATTAACTACAGGCTGAATATGCTGTTCTATCAATGACTTATCGCTACTTTTTCGATAAAGCATTAAGATTGAATCTCCCTTCCTGTAGTGCTCCATCAGACGCTGAGCCATGCCTTGGTCATCCCGATCAAGCACATTCACCGGCAGCAGCGCCTTGGGCTCGCCACTGGCCTTGGCCTTTTTCCCGGCAATCGCGGGCGCTGCACGAACAATATGCTCGGCGGCATCGATGATGTGCTGGTGACTGCGGTAGTTATCACTGAGCATCACCTTGGTGGTACTCGGCGACGGGAACTCCTTGTTGAACTCCATGAAATACGTCGGAGAACTGCCGCGCCAACCGTAGATGGATTGCCAGTCATCCCCCACGCACAACAACGACGAGCGCTGGGCACCCCGACCGACATGCATCGCCGGCCCACGACGACGGATCTCCGCCAGGCTCGCCCTGATCCAGGAGACGATTTGTGGCGATACGTCCTGAAATTCGTCGATCATCAAGTGTGACAATGGTCTAAGCAGTTCATCGCTCAAAAGCTTGAGGTTTTCCGGGGAGTGCTCGCTGAACAACGCGAACATGCGGTTGTACGTCATGACAGGCGGTTTCTGATCAAGCAAATGATCTTCCAGTGCCCTCCAGTAGAGACTCAAGGCTTCGAAGAAAAACCGGTCAGGATCGTCTTTGGCAAAGCTCATCTGCCCCACTGCAGCGGGCACGTCCAGTCCCAGGTTTTCGATAAACCCGGCGGCGGCGACGAAACAGTCCAGCAAGGGTGCAGATGCTAGCTCGCCCTTGACCTTGTAATCGAAGCCCGGCCCTGCACTGGCGTCACCAGCCAGTGAAGCTAAAAGACGGTCAGATGATTCGTAACTATCAAGCCATATCAATGGCTTACGACAGAAAGCTTGAAATAGGGTTCGCTTGACTGCCCATTCTGCGCGCACTGTCAGCTTGGCATTTGGGCGCGTGACCTGGGGATTTTCCCGCGGATCGAAACCCAGTACCACCCAGACATCCAGTGACGGAATGTAACCGTGACAATGAAATTTCGCGCCGTTGATCTCGAACGATTGGCGGTTGGGCTCGATGCCTTTGATTGGCCACGCGCCAGCACGCAACCACAAATCTTCGACGACATCGCACAGTTCTTCATCACGCCTGGCAGCCAACTCCGTGACGCCAATCCGCTTTTGCACATCCGGGTGATCACGCTCCAGCTCTTTGAGCTGCAACGCATGGCGGGACATCGGTTTGATCAGCTCGCGAAAACGCTCGTCCCTGCTATGTAGACGGTGATAACAGGCATTGAGCTGCTGGCGCTGAGCGTCATTGATACGCAGGTCGAACGGATTGCTGTCGACCTCTTCATCACTAATTTGGGTTCGAACGCTGAGGTTCTCGAAGGCTTGCAGCCGCTCGAAGCCCGGCAAGCTTCTTACCATCGGCAGAATCCGCGAGTGGAAAGTGCGCACCAGATCACGCGCTTCCTTGAAGCTGATCGCCCGCTCCCAGAGCGCAAACAGTTCGATCAGCTTATTGATGAAGTCCTTGCGCGACTCTCGGGTGAACGTCACGACCGTCATCGAACTCAGCTCAAAGCCCAGGTAATGGGTCAGGAGCAATATACGCAGTACCAGCGTGGTCGATTTGCCCGCGCCGGCACCGGCGATGACCGAGGTGGACGGTGTATCGCTGAAGATCATCTTCCACTGCGCAGCGCTGGGTTGTGCGTGTGACGCGAGCAGGCGCGCGACATCGGCTTTCATGCGTTTCTTCAGTTCGGCGCTCAATGGCAGGCGCCAATCGTCGAACAACAGGTCATCGACATTGGGCGCACGATGCTCGGTGCTGCGCGAGTCTCGGATCAGCAGGACTTGTCGACCCTCCTCCAGACCTTCGAGCCGGCCTTCCTTGTAGCCGTAATCCACACCAGCGCTGTGACCACTGCGGAAGCCGTCGGCCTGACCGTGCAACCACGATGCGCGGTGCTGGGCATGCAAGCGCGTGAGACTGTAACCGAAGAAACGGGCCAGCATGCGCTTGATCAGCGGCATCTCGCCCAGGGGACGAAGTTCAGGAGGAAGATCGGAGGTGTGTTGCGGCACGCGGACTGACTCCAGGGTGTGAGGCTGTTGGGCGCTATGGTGTCTGCATTTGCCGTTGAGTTCTAGTGAAATGCTTATAGCTCATTGGCTTATGCGATGAATTGAATGCTGTATGAGAGTTTTTTGAAACCTCTATACATCTATTTATTCGATGATAATGCCGCACTTTTTACGCTTTTTATCGATGAATTACTGATGGATGATGGCCGTCATCAACCACCGGTCTCGCTTCGTGGCTCACGCGCTTTGCCCCATGACGAACCTTTCAGGAGACGATCATGCTTGAACTCAGACCCTTCAACTCCCTCGGTGGCGCTCACCATGGCTGGTTGGATGCCCACCACCATTTTTCGTTCGCCGAGTACTACGACCCAACGCGCATGAACTGGGGCAACCTGCGGGTATGGAACGACGATGTGATTGCCCCAGGCACCGGATTCCCGCAGCACCCGCACCGGGACATGGAAATCATCACCTATGTCCGCGAAGGCGCAATTACCCACCAGGATAACCTTGGCAACAAGGGCCGTACCGAGGCGGGTGACGTTCAGGTCATGAGCGCCGGCACCGGGATCGCCCATAGCGAATACAACCTTGAATCGACCGAGACGCGAATTTTTCAAATCTGGATCATTCCAAACGAGTCCGGCCTGGCGCCGTCCTGGGGTGCCAAACCATTCCCGAAAGGTGAGCGCGAAGGTTTCGTAACCCTGGCGAGCGGCAAGCACGGTGACGATCAAAGCCTGCGGATTCGTGCCGATGCGCGATTGGTGGCAGCGAACCTGAAGGCTGGGGAGTCGGCCGAGTACCGTCTGGACAATGGTCGTCGTGCCTATCTCGTTCCGGCCACGGGCATCATTGAAGTCAATGGCTTGCGTGCACAAGCTCGAGACGGTGTCGCGGTTGCTGACGAACCCGTATTGCGAGTCACCGCGATTGAGGACAGTGAGATTGTTTTGGTGGATCTGGCTTGAGTTGGTGACAGCGAGATAAAAAAGGGGCAACCACCATGGTTGCCCCCTTTTTTTTGGCGACGGTACTCACGTCTTCGCTGGCAAGCCCGCCCCTACAGAGTCAGCATTCCCTGTAGGAGCTGGCTTGCCAGCGAAGGGGCCTTCATTTACTTCGCAGAAATGGCGCCATCCACGAGCGTTTGCGCTTCAGCCACCAACTGTTTGAGGTGATCGTCGCTGACAAAGCTCTCGGCATAGATCTTGTAGATGTCTTCCGTGCCCGATGGACGTGCCGCGAACCAGCCGTTTTCGGTCATGACCTTCAAACCGCCAATCGCCTGGTCGTTGCCTGGCGCATGGCTGAGGATGCTCTGGATCGTTTCTCCGGCCAGTTCGGTCGAGGTCACCTGCTGCGGCGACAGCTTGCTCAACAGAGCCTTTTGTTCAGGATTGGCCTTGGCATCGACTCGTACAGAGAACGGTTCGCCCAATTCATCGGTCAAAGCGCGGTAGGCCTGACTCGGATCACGACCGGTGCGGGCGGTCATCTCTGCGGCCAGCAGTGCCGGGATCAGCCCGTCCTTATCGGTACACCAGACACTACCGTCCTTGCGCAGGAACGATGCGCCGGCGCTTTCTTCGCCGCCAAAACCAAGAGAACCGTCGAACAGGCCATCGGCAAACCATTTGAAGCCAACCGGTACCTCGTACAGACGACGCCCCAGACGCTTGGCCACACGATCGATCAAGCCACTGCTGACCACGGTTTTACCCACGGCAGCATCGGCACGCCATTGCGGGCGATTCTGGAACAGGTAATCGATGCAAACGGCGAGGTAGTTGTTCGGCGCCAACAAGCCACCGGACGGGGTCACGATGCCGTGACGGTCATGATCCGGGTCACAGGCAAACGCCACATCGAAGCGCGACTTCAGACCGATCAGGCCTTGCATGGCATGGCTGGACGATGGGTCCATGCGGATCTGACCGTCCCAGTCGACGGTCATGAACCGGAAGGTCGAATCGACTTCTTTGTTCACCACGTCCAGGTCCAGACGGTAATGTTCGGCAATCGCCGACCAGTAGCGAACCCCTGCTCCACCCAGCGGATCGACGCCCAGTCGCAACTTGGCGTCGCGGATCGCATCGAAGTCGATCACGTTGATCAGATCGGCCACATAGGTGTTCACGTAGTCGTGACGATGAGTCGTGCTCGCCTTCAGCGCCTGCTCGTAACTGATGCGTTTGACCCCAGCGAGCTTGTTGGCCAGCAGTTCATTGGCCTTTGTCTCGATCCACTTGGTGATGTGGGTATCGGCCGGGCCGCCATTGGTGGGGTTGTACTTGTAGCCTCCGCTTTGCGGCGGGTTATGGGACGGTGTGATGACAATGCCATCGGCCAGGCCGGTGGTGCGTCCACGGTTGTAGCAAAGGATCGCGTGGGAGACTGCCGGCGTCGGGGTGTATTCGTCACCTTCGGCAATCATCACCGTCACGCCGTTGGCCGCCAGCACTTCGAGGGCACTGGCACCGGCCGGAGTGGACAGCGCATGGGTGTCGATACCGACAAACAGTGGGCCATCAACACCTTGAGCCTCGCGATACAGGCAAATAGCCTGGCTGATGGCCAGAACGTGCCATTCATTGAAACTCAGGTCGAACGAGCTGCCACGGTGCCCGGAGGTGCCGAACGCAACGCGCTGGGTCGATATGGCGGCATCAGGCTGGCCGGTATAATAGGCCGTTACCAGTCGCGGGATGTCGACCAACAATTCTGCCGGTGCCGGTTTGCCCGCAAAAGGACTGAGTGTCATGCAAAACCTCTGGGATCGAGTGGTTCAAGAGTTGGGGCGCAGTTTACTGGCAGTTTGACCACAACGCGATGGGATCGATCCAGGACGTTAGAAGTTGTCATTGCGCCCTCCTCAGTCCATCGCCTCCAGACGCAGCGCATCGCCCAGTAAACCCAAGGCGGCAGCGAGGTCATATTCTCCACCGAAGGTGTGACTCAACCGCAGATTCTGCGCGTGCAACCCCTGAAGGCTGAACAGTTCGCCTGGAGCAATGACCACATCCTGCGTCAACAGGCGCTGAAACACCCGGCGAACATTCACCCGGCGCAGCGAGCGTACCCATACGGTTGCGCCGCCCTGAGGTTCGACGACGTGCAAGGCGTCACCCAGGCGCTCGCGCAACAACTGGGTCATCTGCCCCTTTCGCTCCTTGAGCAGTCGTCGCAGTACTTGCAGGTGTTGATCGATTCGGCCATTGCTGTACAACCGGGCAATGGCTTTCTGGCGGATCGGTGACAGGCGGAAAGAACGCAACATGAACTGCCGTTGCAGTTGCGCGCTGAAATGCCTGGAAAGCAGATACCCGAAAGGCGCTTCCGGGCCGATGATTTTCTCGAATGAGGAAAACACCATCAGGCGTTCCGGGGCGAGCAGATCGCGAAACCGCGGGCGACCCGCCTCAAAGGCCAGTTCCCCATAGCAGTCGTTCTCCAGTACCCAACTGCCGTGTTGTGCCAGCAATCGAGCGATGGCCTGGCGGTTGTCATCTGGCGCCAGGCTGCCGCGCGGCATGTTCAAGCCCGAGGACACCATGACCAACCGAACCGATTCGGTTTCCAGCAACATCTTGAGCCGTTCGAAGTCCAGACAACTGTTTGCCATCACTGGCAACTCGATCACCCGCACGCAAGAGGCTTGGAACAAGCGCAATATTGCCCAGTCGCACGGCGATTCGACCACCACTGCCGCGTCGTTCAAACCCAATACAGCGATGATTATTTCCAGCACACCTCGAAGGTCGGCGCCGACGAAAACGTCATCGGCATGCCAGCATCGAACCGGCGACGTGGTGTAGCGTGCCGCCAGGGCGGTGCGCAATTCCAGTTCACCATAGGGTTGCGCGAATGGTAGCGACTGGCGCGGGTATTGACGCAGCAGTTCACGCTCCAGCAGCAGCAAGGGACTGTCGAGCGGCTGCAACAAAGCAGGCTCATCGGCACTCAGGACCAGCACCCCCGGACGTCGGGCATTGACGTAGACGGTTTCGAGCAAGTCGTTGCTGCTGTGCATCAAGTCGATCGAGGACGCCGGTACCGCGAAATAGCCAGACTTGGCCACGGAATAGACCCGCCCTTCTTTTTCCAGCAACGCATACGCGTACTGGATGGTCGAGATCGACACATTAAGGCGAATCGCCAGGCGCCTCAACGAGGGCAAACGCAAACGTCCATGCCCGAAGGACTCGTTGATCAGAGTGGTGAGGTATCGGTAGACCGCCTGATAGGCGAAATCGGCGTCTCGTGGACCCTTCATCGCCACCGGCCAATCGCGCATCCGCGCAACCCACGCACTGTCAACGACCCACAGACCATTCATCTGCCATAGCGATACCGGCTTCTGGAGAATCCGCGCCGTCACTGGCCGTTTCGGTCCTCTCGCCCGGAATATCGGGCACCAACTCCATTCGATACAGTCTGCCGATCAAGCTGACCGGCAGCCCGCTGACTTCAACCATCCACTGCATGATCTGTTCGGCGACGGGATGCCCCTGCATGGCCCGGTGCAGGTCGGGCATGGCCACCAGCATGCCCGGGTGACACAGTCGTAAAAAGCGCTCGAGGCCGGCCCCCTTGTCGATAAACGGCGCAAACAGCAGGCAAACAAGCTGCGCTTCATTCAGACCGAGGATCCTGTGCGCATCAGCCGTAGTCCGTTGACGCTGCTGTGCCAGCGTTGCCGGATTGCCAAAGGCTTCGATCAATTGTTCACACATCTGATCGGGTAACTGCTTGCGACGCATCATCACCAAGGCTCGCTTCAAGTGTTCGACGACCACTGCCTCGTAACTGCGACCTTGCTGCAAACAGGCCTGCAATCCGCACAGGTGAGCCGCGACCGCCAGGCTGACGAACTCGTTGTCTCTGATCTGGGCACTCGGTGCATCAGGCTGGAATCCAAGAAACTCGTTCAGTAGGGGCCAGCGCTCTTCTGCGGGACTGACCAACATGTCGTGAATATCAATGCAGGTCGCGCGGCGACAGGTTTCAAAGCGTTCTGCCGGACGCCATTGCGCCCGATCCTGATCGGCGTAGAACTCGCGGTAACTGTCACTGCCCAGTTCATCGAGCAACGTGAACAGCCCCGTGTTTGCAAATTCGCCGATGTCCGGCAAGTCCAATCCCGCTGTCATGGCGGCGCGATTCAAACCGTCGATAAACTGTTTCTGCTGGCGCGGCGTTTCGTTGCTGAGCAATGCATCGACGCCCCCCTCCCAGCGAGCGATCTGCCCATAAAACTCGCCAGTGGCCAGATAGCCGCTACGCCCGGCATCAAGCGCCTCGCTGTAGTGTCGGCGATGGCCGAGCAACAGCAGATTCAGCCGGTTTGACTCAGTGCCGGCGTTGGAATTCGGTGCCTGATGATTGAACGGCAACACCTCCCGATCATCCACCATCAACACCTCAACCCGAAGATCGTCATAGATGAACAATGCACTGTTGGTGCGGTGCATGTTTTCCAGGGCCGTCGCGCTGTTCCCGTTCAATCTCAATGAGGCGATGCGCAGTTTGAATGTCGTAGGCGAACGAGTTGCGATCGTCAACTGAGCCGCCCGAAGCAGCGCCAGGCTATAACAGTTGTCGCGAGTTCCTGTCTGGATCGCCAGCACCTTGAAATCACCGATGTTTTCCATTCCCCCTGCCGCTACCGCCAGGCGCTGGATCAACAATTGCAATGCCGTGCGTTCGGCTCGAGAAAAAAATCCGAGCAATCTGTGCAGTACCTGTTGATAGACATTGTTCATCGCTTGATCATGAATGCTGGTCATCTTTATTTACCTGGTACTTGTAAGTTCTATAGTGCACCAACAGTCCCGCACAACGAGCGGACTGCGCGGCTATAAGCCATGGAAATTACGGTCAAATACTAGCACTCGAATTCAATGGCATCTTTTTCGAGCATTCTTGGTGGGCCTGTGGAGACAGCATCAAGAACGGACCTATGCCATTGTTTTTAAACCATTTATTTAGTTTGTCCGGCGCTCCTAGGAAATATCCCACAACGTCCCACAAACGTTTAACACAGGAAATAAGGAAAGCAGTTATCGCCGCGCTTACAGTATCTACGCAACAACATGTTCTTTTTGATAAATGCACCCAAGGCGCACATAGACAAGTATCAGCCTGACACACAGACATGACTCATTCCTTGAGATGAAAGTAATCATTCAATTATCAGGGCTTAGTGACTGATTAGAAGCCACAGATTGAGAGCAAAAACCAGTTCAGTTGTGGATACCGACTGAGATCATGCCGTTAGGAGCGCTTGTTTTCGGAGGGATAAATGCAAAAAAGTCCGTGGTACACGGACTTTTTTTAACGCAGGGAGGATGGATTACGCCGGTTCGACCTGGAGAGCAACCCGTTCACGACATGGGCATTCGTCCATGTAGCGATGCGCCTGGACAAACTCGGCAAACGGGAAGACCCGAGTCTTGAGCGGCAGGAGCACACGATCAGCTGTCATCTGGTTGATGTCACGCAAGGCGCGTTGCAACGCGACCTGATCCTGGATGATGCCTAGTTCGGGCTTGCCGGTAAAATTGCCGATGCAGTGCACGAAGAACTGAATATTCTTCTGGAACGCTGCGCACGCCGGGAACGGCGTCTGATTACCGCCCTGCAGGCCGTACAGCACCAGGCTGCCGCGAGGTGCGAGCACGTCACCCAATAACGACATCTGCGGACCGCCCAGACCATCGAACACCACATCCACGCCGCGGTTGTCGGTGATCTTGTTGATCCGCATCAGCAGATCTTCCTCTTCGGTGACGATGACCTTTTCGGCACCGAGCGACAGCAGGTATTCGCGCTCTTGCGCTGTCTTGGTCGCGGCAATTACCCGTACACCCAGGGCTTTGCCCAGTTGCACGAAGGAAGGCCCCGCGCAGTGACTGGCGTCGGTGACCAGGACAAATTGCCCGGGTTTGACCCGTGCCAGATCGGTATAGGCGAAATAGGCGATCAACAGCGGCGTGTAGTGCACGCTCGCTTCAATCGGACTGAGCACATCCGGGTAACGGGTCAGGGCCGAGCGCGGCAGAACAATCTGCTCGCCGTAGACAGGATAATCGTTCGGGCTTTCGGCCGGGAAACTGGCCACCTTGTCGCCGACCGCCAGGTCTTCAACACCTTGACCCACGGCAGTGACGACGCCGGCCATTTCCTGGCCAAGACCGGAAGGCAAACGAGCATGGGAAGGTGCCAGGTTCTGGCGCCACAATGTGTCATACCAGCTGATGCCAATCGCCTCGACGCGCACCTGCACTTCGCCCGGTGCAGGCTGAGCGGCCGCATGCTCTTCGCATTTGAGCACCTCGGCTGGACCAAACTTGTGAAAACGGATCGTGCGGGACATCGCAAACCTCGCCAATTGAACCTCTAATGCCATGAACTCTAGCTGGGCTTTTAACCCAAGACTATCTGTGGCTATTAATAGTCGACATGCCTGTCATTGATTTCGCCCTTTCGGAAACATCGCCAGATGCAGTATGAATCCGACGTAGCCTTTGTAGGAAATCTGAATTTCTCGGTGCAGAGTACCAGCCTTTACCCGTAAGATTCCCGCTGGCCATTGTTCTCATATGGCCGCCCACGTCAAGCTTGCTGACTCTGCCAGGACTCCAGATGAATCGTAATGACCTGCGTCGTGTCGACCTGAACCTGTTGATCGTTTTCGAAACATTGATGCACGAACGCAGCGTGACCCGCGCGGCGGAAAAACTTTTTCTCGGCCAACCCGCTATCAGTGCAGCGCTCTCGCGCTTGCGCGGTCTGTTCGATGACCCGTTGTTCGTGCGCACCGGCCGCAGCATGGAGCCGTCTGCACGGGCGATCGAAATCTTCGCCCTGCTCTCTCCGGCACTGGATTCGATTTCCACGGCGGTCAGCCGGGCAGCCGAATTTGATCCGGCCACCAGTACCGCAGTGTTTCGCATCGGACTGTCCGACGACGTCGAATTCGCCCTGCTGCCGATGCTGCTCAAGCGCCTGCGCGCTGAGTCACCGGGTATCGTGCTGGTAGTGCGACGAGTCAACTACATCCTGATGCCAGGACTGCTCGCTTCCGGGGAGATTTCCATCGGTGTCAGTTACACCACCGACCTGCCGGCCAATGCCAAGCGCAAAGTGCTGCGCCGCAGCCAGCCTAAACTGTTGCGGGCCGACACCGTCCCGGGGCCATTGAGCCTGGATGACTACTGCGCACGACCCCACGCACTGGTATCGTTTGCCGGCGACCTCAGCGGTTTTATTGATGAAGAGCTGGAGAAGCTCGGTCGTAAACGCCACGTGGTACTGGCCGTGCCGCAGTTCAACGGATTGAGTACCTTACTCGCCGGAACGGACATTGTCGCCACGGTACCAGACTACACAGCCGATGCACTGACCGCCGCGGGCGGTGTTCGTGCCGAGGATCCACCCTTGCCGGTGCGCAGTTTTGAACTGCACATGGCCTGGCGTGGATCACAGGATAACGATCCGGGTGAGCGCTGGTTGCGATCGCGGATTCAGATGTTCTTCGGGGATCCGGACAGTCTTTAACCGGTAAGGCCTAGAGGCCTAAAAGCCCAGCAACCAAAGGGCTAAGGCACTCCGAAGACCTCCTGTCTTATCTAGTTTCCTCCGTTGTAATCCGGGACATCTGGGGGCATTATTGGGGCAATGCAGCACTACACACCCCGTGGATGCCCCCAGAATGACAGCCGATACTGATCACGCAACCCCGCCAAAAAAGCCCCCGAACCCACCGGTTACTGGTGACACTCAAATCAAAGGATTAAAGGTTCCAGGGAGATACAACGTACCCGGTGTGCCAGGCATGTACTTGGAAGTAAGCAAGGCTGGCGGGAAGCTTTGGCGCCTGAAGTACCGGCTGCACGGAAAGGAAAACCGCTACGCCATCGGCACCTACCCAACCATCAAACTGGTGGCAGCCCGAGACGCTGCGTGGAAAGCAAAAGAACTTATAGACAAGGGAATCGCCCCATCAAAAGCCCGAAAAGCCAAAGCCGAAGCTGACCAATTGGAAGTAGGTCGCACTTTCGAGCACGTCGCCGCATTATGGCTGGAGAAGAAGGCGCCCAAGCTCGTCGATAAATCCCTTGCCGGGTTTCGAGGGGCATTGGCCAAACACATCTACCCTACCCTTGGCAAAATGCCCGTCGCCGACATCAAGCTCGAGCACGTCGCTGATGTGCTCACCAAACTCACCTCCAAAGGCAGCGGAGCGATGGCCAAGCGATGCCGAACCATTGTGCGCGGCGTCCTGGGATTTGCACACGGCCGCGGCTGGATCACCCAAAACCCCGCCATCAGCACCAGCGACGAACTGAAAATCCAACACGCCGCGACCAGCGCTGCAGCACTCGAAAAGCCTGAAGATCTTGCCAACTACCTGCAGCGGCTGACCGACCTAGGGCAGGAGAGCGTGCCCCAGGCATTGCGGCTGCTGGCACTGATCCCCGCCAGGCCCGGCGAGCTTGCCAGCATGCGCTGGGAGGATGTTGATCTCGACACGGCCGATTGGCGCTATGTGATAAGCAAGACCAAGCACCTGAACACCGAGAAGCATATCGCGGTGCTGCCGATACAGGCCGTCGCGATCCTGCGTGAGCTTCATGAGGGCCGTGTAGTGAATGCCAAGGGCGAAGGTTGGGCGTTCCCGAGTCCTGTTCACCCCGGCAAACCAATTACCCCGGACTCGCTACTCAAAGCTGCCCAACGGCTGTGGCCGGCAGGCAAGATTTCGGCACACGGATTTCGAAGCACGTTCAGGACTTTGGCACACGAGATACTAGAAATTGATTTCGTCGTGCTCGAATTAATGCTGTCGCACAAGATGCCCGGACCGCACGGGGCGACGTACGCGAGAGCGAAGCTCCTGAAACAGCGCCGCGAAGCTGCCCAGACATGGGCTGACTACCTCGACACACTGCGCAACAAAGCCTCGCTAGATGCCCCATAAAAGAGCTAAACGGAGAAAGTGCTTGTATCTGTCATGTATTAAGGAGTATTACGGAAATCAGACCGCAAAAATGCGGTCGTCACTTCATACCCAACTCTAATAGCAGGCCACTGGCCAAAGTGACTCAACTCAGATTGAGGTCGCCGCTATGTCTTCGCGCAAGCCAACTACCAGCACCACCCCTTCCCCTGCTGACCCACTCATGTTCCGCCCTGAGTTGTTGCGGATACTTGGTATCACCGACAGCACCATGTATGCCTGGCTCGAAGCCGGAATCCTCGTGCGCCCAATTTCGCTCGGCCCCAACCGCTCGAACGGTAACGCTCGGCGCAATGCTTGGATTCGTGAAGAGGTGTACCAATGGATTCGCGATCAGGCCGCAAAGTCGCGCGCGCCAGCAAAGCCCGCACGCGGTGCCAGCCAGCCCGCCTGACTTTCCTACGGACAAAAGAAACCCCCAAGGAGTGCGACTTCGAAGGGGGTAAGGGTATTTCCGATGAGTAATTCTATCACGCCGGGTGTGGATATTCACAGCCTCTTCGCCCAGTACACAGCCAAGCAAAACACGGCGCCGCCTGCGCAGGTACATGCTCGACAGCCGAAAACAGACACAGCCACCGTGTCGCTGTCAGTGCCGGCCAGTGTGCTGACCACCATCGCCGCCAACGGCCTGGTGCCGAACAAGGTCATCGAGTTTGGCAAGAGTTCCATCTCGATGCTTCAGGCGGAGCAGCCTGCACCGACACCTGTGCTGTTACTGCCCAGCGACGCCGCGGAAGGAGACTTCGACACTGCTGGCGCGTTCGTCAATCACCTGCACATGTCATACGAGCAAGCCGCGATTATCCGGGAGGACACGTTGGCCGCCGCCAAGGCACTGGCCGACGGAGACTTCAAAGACGCTGAAGTGGCCACCAAGAAAGACCCCATGGTTGACCCTACGCGGGAAGGCTGGGCGCTGCTGGCGCTGTTCACCAACGAGATCGGCTTTGATGCAAGCACCCAGCGCGCCACCGTTCTAGCGGACCCCGAGTGCGCCGGCATGGGCCGCGAGGGGTTACAGCGCTGGGCGGATAGTCAGTACGGCCCGGTGTTCGGGTACACCACTGGCCGCATCATGTGCAAACAATCCGTGTCGGAAATGTGGTGGAACGGCATGTCGCAGAAGACAGCACGGATCTTCCGCAAGAAGGTTTTCGAGCCTACCAATGCGCCGGACGACTTCCACTCTGACCTGTTTAATACGTGGCACATGACACGGCGCCTGATGGCCCGCCCGGATGAGTCTGCGACCTTTGCCGACGTCAAGATATTCGATGACCACCTTATGTACATAGCGGGGAAATGCCGGACTACGGTCAACTACATTTGGGATTACCTGGCGACGGTCTATCAGAAGCCAGACGAAAAGATCCCGGTAGCGCTGGCGTTCGTATCGCCGTTCCGGGGCACAGGCAAATCCATGATCGGCGTTGCCATCAAGTGGGTGTGGGGCGCTGCATTAGTCAGGGAGGCCGGCAGCAAGGCGCTGTGGGATAACTTCGACGATGACTTCATCGACTGCGTATTCACGATCATCGAAGAACTGAAGCGCAAGTCGAAGGTCGATAGCACCGACGACCTGGGCAAGTTCAACAGACTGACGTCGGCGGTACGTACGTCACTCAACCCCAAGGGCATCCCGGCGCGTGTACGCCGCACCCCGCACCTGATCATCACGACCAACGAAATGGAATCGCTGCCGCTGGCCGTTGACGATCGCCGACTGTGCCCTGCCCTGTGCCTCGAGAAACCCAAGGACACCGCCTACTACGAACGCCTCGGTGCGTGGATTGGAAAGCTGTCACCGGGCTACGGCATCCCCAAACTGGCCGGCTACCTGGCGGCGCGTGACGTGTCCGGGTTCAAGATCGACCAGCGCCCACCGATGACCAGTGCCAAGCAACGCCTTATCGAAGACAACCTGAGCGCTCACGCCACATGGCTGCGGTCGAAGATCGAAGCCGGACTGAAACCGTTCGACAAAGACCTGGCGTACACCCGAGACCTGCTCGACGACATGAAAATGTACAAGGACGACCGGGAGTATCAAAGGCTTGAATTCTCAGAGAAAAACCTACTGCCGGCACTGCGGGAACTTCGCGAAGAGGATATGCACCTGGGTCGCGTGAATGAGTCTGCCAGCAAACCGAAGTACATGGTGCTGTGCCTGCGCAACATCTCGAAATGGCGAGCAGAACGCCCCAAGGCGTGGTTTGACTATCTGAAGACCGGGGTTCGCCCCTTTGAAGTAACGCACCCCGGAGACGAAGATGATGAATAGCATTTCCAGCACCGCTGCAGCGCTGCGTGTGGCGCAATGTAAGTTCGACGAGCTTCTCCAGATTCAGGACCTTCTGCGAGAAGAATTGCCTGCTGCACAACTCGAACTACGGCGCGCCGAACAGAGGGTCAAGCTGGTGCGGCTTCGCCGGCAGCGGGCGAAGGTAAGGCCTGTGTCGACCGAGCCCAAGGAGCACGACCATGACTAGTATATCCAGCAGCGTAACCGCACCATTGCCAGTCCGGTTCGTCCTCAACCGCTGCGTTCCCAACGAAGGCACCCAGCGCAGCGACGAGCTCGCCAGGCAGCGCGCCGCCAAGCGCAAGGCTCAGCACGAAGTCGAGATGTTGGCCCTCGAGTGGTCCAAGATCATGCTCGAGAAGACCATCCATGCGGCACTGGACCCGGCGACTGATCCGGCCTTGGCGGCGAAACTGCGCGTTCAGATCATTGACAGGGGCATTGGCCGTGTTAGGGATCAGGAGTCCGAAGAGGATGCCAAGAAAAAAAGTGGTGGTGCCGTCGAATTCCTTGAAGTGCTGGCTGCGATCTCAACGGCTGCGGCGGCGATTGAGCGCATCCCACCGGAAGCACCGCGCATCGAGCGTGACGTCGGGGGTAGCCGTACAGATGACGACCTGCAACAGCTGCTCGATGACATCGAAGGTGACGAGGGGTAGACGACCAATAAGCGACGGGGAGTAGCGTTAGCCTCCAAAACTGGTCATAAAGCACTTCGTCCCAAGTACCGCCCGATCCTTGAGCTCAAGAACATCTGCGGTGCTTACATTCGGTGTGCCTACCCAGCCTAGCGGCTCACTGTAGAAATGCATAAGACGGTCTTTCAGGAGACCAACACAGCTCGCCCTTATTTCCCGGCCAAAATCTTCTCTGATCACCACCTCAGCGAGCAAGAAGCTGGTGATCATGGGGAACCGCATCCTGTTCTTTGGAAATCTGTTTTTCAGGCTAAGGATGAAGCTCATGCCAAAGTCGCTGAAACAAACCTCTCTTACGAGATCCTGGTCACCACATTGAGCTTTCAATTCAGCCGCAACGCCCGCTACAAGCATCCTGTTTGACAGGTAAGTAAATAGAGGCCTCAGCACAACAAAATAAGCGGCCACTGCCGCCAATGTTAGCGTAATCAAACTACCATCCATTGCCGCCGCTCCATCTAGGTAAGGGCCAATTCTATCTGCTTGTTTCTCGCTATGACCACTCACTGCTACGCTTCCGGCTTCCTCGAACGGAGTCGAAGCCATGCCTGCACCCGAACACTCTCTGCCTGACGTCCTCGAACGCCTGTACAACAATCAGCTGGCGTTGGAAGCTGCGATCATGGAGCTGACGCTGCTGGTCGAGCAGCAAGGCCATGCAGAAGCTGGTGAGAACGTCCGCAGCGCCCTACAAGCGATTGGCGACAACGCTGGGCACATCAAGCAAGGGCTGGCCAAGCTGGTGCTGCAGCACCGTGAGTAATCCTTGATTTCATTGAACTCATGCAACTCCTGCGTCTACCATGGGATGCCAATTGGCCATCGCAAGGGAAGGCTTCCGCAGGTGACAGAAATTACAACCACACTAAACGATCTCGCGGCAGGCATTCCAGCTGCACTGGCGCTCTTGACACCCTACTGGGAGGGCGTAAAGGATTTTGCAAATTCAGGGTTCACAGCTTCGCTAGCAGGTGCATTCGCGGGCGCGTGGGCAGCCCAGCGGATCGCCGAGCGAGTCAAACTTCGTGAAGAATTGCAGAAGGAAATTAGAGATATAAACGCTGGGATCGTGCTGGCACTGACGACTGCAAATCTTGCGATGGCACTCAAAAAGCAACATGTGCGAGCGTTGAAAAAAGACCACGACTCAGACTGCAAAAAGCATAAAGAATATGTGAAAAAAGTCGCTGACGGCCTAGCACTCAGTCCGCTCGAACTAGCGCCGAACCTCCTAAGCCTCCAAGTGCTATCGCCTCCAGTGGCGCCACTTCAGGAAATTGTATTCAATCGTATAAGTACTGCCGGGCGAGCGGTTAGCGTTGTAACGACTGTTGCCGATGCCATCGAAAACTTGAACCATGCAATAACAAAGCGAAATGAACTGATCGAGAAAATCAAGGAAGACAATCTCCCAAAAGGCGCGACTGCTATAGGCATGTACTTGGGGCTGCCTTACGGCGATGGGCAGATCAACCAAGAATTCGGAACCTCCGTCGGGGCGATTGCGTTATACACCGACGACTTAATATTTTTCAGCCTAAAGCTGTCCGAAGACCTACGCGAACATGGCTTATTGGTAGCCGGCAAGCACAAGAAAAAACTCGGCGGGGATACTCCAGCAATTAGTCAAATTGACCTGACAATAGCAATACGAGATGACTTAGTACCCAAGGATGAAGATTACGAAAAGTGGTCATGCGGTTTTCAGGTCGCCCCAGTGAAAAAACTCGCTTGGTGGCAAAGGCCCAATAAAGTCGCGTGATAGGTTCTGCGCTGCAAAGCGGGGCGCTCTCCATCGGCGCCCTCTTCGTCTTTGCTGCACACCGGTCATTTGCCCTTCTTTCCGCCGCTCTTTCCAGCCTCGCCCTTGGGCAGTCGGTCCGGGTGGCTCTGCGGAAAGTACTCCTGCGTCTTCACCGGTTTCTTCGTCACACCATCGCGCTTGTCGATCATTTCATCACCTCATCATCAGTGCCGGATTGGCACCGGTTGTCGTTGGCACGCCATCACTGGCAACCCCAACTCTTCGCGTAACGTCACCTCCAATTCGGCCTCGTTGGGCTTTGACTGCGCAGCCCAGAGCGCAGCCCGGAAGCCTCTCAAAATTGCCCGGTTTCTGCGGCGCTGTTCGCCAGTGGCTCTGCACCGTTCGGCTTCCATCTGCAGGCTGCGGAGCAGCAGTTCGAGGCGCTGGTCCTTGGTCTGAGGCTCGGACATGGCACACCCCCCTCAATACGCCGGCCGCGTGGTCGACGAGCGCTTCATGTCATTGAAGAACTTGTCGAACTCGGCTTCGGACATATCGCTGATGTCCGACACGCTGACATGACTGCGCTCATCCGGTGCCCGTGCAGAGCCAGGCAGCGTACTGAGGCTGGTGTTCGGCTGCTTGCGCGGTTCGCGACTCGCAGGCTTGTAGCCCATCGCCTGGGCACGCTGGTAGACGTGCTCGGCTGGGTTGGTACCGTTCGCTTGGCACTGCTTTGTGAGCGTGACGAGCGCAGCAGTGCGCAACATGCCGAGCTGCTGCTCGTTAATGCCTGGGTGTTGAGCGCGCATGTTCTGCTCGACGGTTGCCATAACGTGGTCGAACGCCTGCCGGTAGTCAGGGTTCGCCGCTTCGAACCGTGCTTCCGCGTCGGAGACCACAGGGCCAAGCACAGCGGCCTCTTGCAGAACCTGCGTTTCGACCTGTTGCACTTGTGGCTGCTGTGCTGGACCGTTTTGCAGCTGCTCGAACCGAGCGTTGATCTGTGCCTCTTTGTAGTCGAGCCAGGCTTTCGGGTCCATGTCGAAATCTGGGGCTTCCGCTTCCTGCTGCGCCTGCTGTGTAGCCTGCTGCTGGGCCTGCATCTGCGCCTGCCACTGCTGCATCTGCTGGGCCTGGGCCTGAAGTTGCAGTTCGAGCGCCTGCCGCTTCTGGCGCTCTTCATGAAGCGCCGCGAGTGGCACCTTGCGGCCGCGCTGCTGGGTCTGTTCTTGCTCTGCTTCGCGGTCCAGTTCGCCCTGTGCCGTATCTTGCACATCATTAGAAACGGGAATGTCGCGCTCGGCCTCGTACTGCTGCTGATCGGCAAGATCGGCAGCGAGGTTTTCGGGCATATCATTGCCGACATCGTCCATGCCAACGCTGCCGGTTAATTCAGCAGCGAGGCTCTCACTCAAATCTTCGGTGCTCATGCTCTTGCCCCTCGCGATGGTGCACGTTCAGGTTTAGCGCTGGGCTGTGCCAGCTCGGGCTCTGGTTTTTTCGATGGATTGCGTTTGGCAAGGCCGTATCGACCCTTCAGCTCATTAGCACCGGCAGTGGTGGCGACACTTTTCGCATTGGCCTCAAGCACCTGAGTCAGTTCACGTTGCAGCCTGGCAACCTCTCTCTTATGTGCGATGGTGGCCAGGTACTCTTCGACCTCATCGGTATTGAGTGGGCGACGGCAGATCTGGTCCTGACTCCAGCCGAAGCAGCGCCCAGTACGCAAGCGGTAGCGCTCTGCACGTTGAATTTTCGTTAGCCCCTGAAGCATGACGCCCTCGGCAATAGCTGCGGTGCGAGCGTCGACTTCGCTAGGTGGGTCGAGCAGCACAGTGCCCAAGTCGAACAGTGGCGCGTCGAACACGACGACATAACCACCGTCTCTGGCGGCACGGATCTTCGCCCGCGAAAAGTCGATGTGATTAAGCTCAGCCTCGCGGCGTAGGTTTCTCAGCTCTCCGGCATCAAACATGACTGCGTTCCCCATTTTGGTTAGCCTCGTTGAGTTTGCGGTGCAGCATTTGCAGTTCGGCCTCACGGATCGCTGCTTTGCCGGGCCGGGTCGCTTCGCGCAGCTTCCGCTCTGCTGCCTGAAGCGCGCTGCGTGCAGCCGGTAGCTCGGACTCCAGAAGCCGTTCAATGCGCAACAGTTCGTCGAGCTTGGCGCGTGCAGTGGCCACTTCGGCTGCAGCGTCAGCCGCTAGTTGGTCGTTCATTTCTTACCCCCCGTCTGTTTCCAGTTGCTGGTTTGCTTGCGGTAGAGATCGATCAGCCCACGCTTGCCGCTCGCCAGGTATGGCGTGTACGCCACCTTGGCGGAACTGCGGACCTGCTTCATCAGTTTGTCCAAGGCGTCTTGGCGCTCGTCGTCATTTAAGGTTGCCCAATACTTCGTGCGTATCAGGTTTCCGGCAGCCGCGTGCATGCGAGCACCGGCCAGCTCGTTCAATTCACGCAGTTGTTCGTCGTTGAGGTCGAAGCGCTTGCTGCGCTGGCCTTGCACCTTGGACGGGACACTGAAGTGGTTTTGCATAGCCCCCGGCACCCAGCCAATGCGTGCTGCCTCAATGCGGACAGGGTCGTCGCTCGGTGTGGTTATTGGGATAGGGCCAGCACGACCAATTTGGCGCTGCGCCTCCATGAGCGGCTGACCGAAGTGGTCAGTCTTGATTGGCAGAGACTCGCGACCAAACGTCTCGCCCGGAAGGCGGTACTTGAGCTGATCAAGGAAGCGGCCCCGATCGCTGTCGCGCTGGTACGGATCGCCATAGCGACCGACGTGGCTGAGCAAGGTCATTGGTTGTGCCAGCGTGGCGCCCGTGCGAGCAAGGAAGCTTTCGCCGTAACGGTCAGGATCTGACATGGCCTGCATGACGCCGCTCAAGCCCTGAAGCCAGGTCTTGCTGGTGAAGTTGCGGCCGACTGCCTTGAAGATACTGGCGAGGCCAAGATCCTGCGTCTCAGAACCGTGTGCGATGTCGGCGGCGATACCGACCAGCGAGGCAAGCGGTTCGATGCGGTTGTACGCGTACCACTTGCCGTTGATCTTCATCGAGTACGGCTGATTCCCGGCAGCGAGCCACGCTTGGCGCTCTTTCTGATCTTCAGGACCACCACCCGACAACGTCCCATTCATGGCACCGACGGCGCCGAGGGAGATCAGCAGCGAGCCAATGCCCATGCGTGCCAGTGCTTCTTCCTGTTTGGCACCGCCAGCTTTCAGGTCGGCGCGGACCTCCTTGAAGACAGGTGCGGCAGGGCTGTGCTTGACGGCGTAGGTAATGAGGTTGGCCGGGGTTTTCAGGAACGGTATGACCAGATTCCCGGTGCCGTGGGGCAGCGAGAGACGCAGGTTGTTAACCGCCTGGGTGAGCTTGCCTGCGTTGTTGTTGAACGTGTGGAACAGCGCGGCGTCGTGGCCAGCCTCGACCAGCTCCGCAGGTGGGTTGGCGATCAGCTCCTGCACACGTTTGTGCACCGCAACTGGTCCTTGGCCTTGCAGCTCCTTAGAAGCCATGCGGTAAGCGACCGAGTGCATTTCCATGCTGTTGCTGACGTGTTTGAAAAAGGCGTCTTCAGATTGCAGCAGGCGCAGTGGGACACCCCACACGTTCTGGCCGGGGTGATCCGTGCGGTAGATCTCGGCCTTGTTGCCGCCGAATGCGTCTTCCCCAGTGCGCCAGGCTGCCACTGCACCCTTGGCACCGTTCACCGAACCTTCGAGCAGGCTCGCCAGTTGATAGGCGGATTCGCCCATGTGGGTTTCGCCAGCCCTACCACCGGTAGCGAGTCGCTTCGCGGTACCGATGCCACCGGCAAGGAGCCGGGTCGGCACCTGCAGACCGGCGGTGAACAGGTTGCTGACCACGTTCACAACATGCGTGTCTGGCGACGACAGCAGCGCAGACTTGTAGAACGTCCAGAAGGCGTCGGACCCCGAGGCGCGAGCCATCTTGTTTGCCGCTTCGACACCGCCAACGCGGGCGGCAGTAGTCAACGCATCGGCAATCGCCTTGGCACCCTGAGCACCGCCGACGGATTCCAGCATTCGGCTGGCATCCTTCATCGAGGTGACATCGGCGCGCATGGCGGACATGGCCCTACCGATCTCTGCACGGGAAGACATCACGGCCTTCTGCGTAGTGCGCAGTTCGGCAAGCGATTGCAGGAAATTGGCCTGGTCGATTTCGCCCGCCGTGCCGGTGCTGATCTTGTTGCCCAGCTCGAGGGTTTTCAGCGTCTGGTCTTTCAGCAGGCGAGTGGCGGCGACTTGCTCTTCAGCGTTGAAGGCGACCCCTACGCGATGCTTGCGCAGCTTCTCGACCGTCGTCCCAGTCAACGCGGCGAGGCGTCCGGTTTCTTCCCAACTGATGGTGCCCCGGCGTGCAGCTTCGATATCGGGTTCATCATCGCGCAGCAGTTCCAGACTCTTGTCCATCTGCGCTTGATCCATACCCATCGACCTGAACAACGGGGCGACGTCCTTACTGCCAGCGAATGATGTTGGCGCGGTGGGCGCTTGTGGTGCGGCTGGGGCGCCGCTCAGCACAGTGGCTGGCGTTGGCATGGCTGGCGGCGTGAAAGTGGGCGCGGCCTGCCCTTGTTGCTGCTGGGCTGGCATTGGCACAGGTGCCGACTGTGGTGCGGCCATGTTCGGGCGACGAAGACCAGCAGCGCCACCCATGACACCACCCAGCACCGCGCCTTGGCCCGCGGCGTTTCCGACACCTTGGGTAAGAGGGTTGCCGAGCGCGGCGTTCTGCATGACCTGTTCCTGGCTCGATTGCAGTGCTTCTTCGCCGGTCTCCATACCGGCGCCGAGACCCAACCTGGCGAGCATGCCCCGACCCGCCGTCGGGCCAGATGCGCCACTCAACATGGTGTCGATATCAGCCACGCCAAGACGATTGCCCAAGCCAGCCGATCCGGCGCCGATGATGCCTGTGAAAGCCCCAGCACCGAGTGCGGCGGCGGTCTGGCCCGGAGTCAAATCGCCTGTTTGCTGGACAGTGTTGGCGGCTTGCTGGCCGGCTGTGGCCAGCCCTTCACCCGTACCCGCCCCAACAAGTGCAGCGCGGCCAGCGTTCAGTCCTGCTGCTCTGGCACCGAGCGCAGCGCCTTTGCCAGCGACACCGCCGACCACCATGGTCGGCACAGACTCGATGACCTGACCCAAGCCATAGGCAGGGTTTTGCGCGATGGCCTTCACCGTGGGGACAAATCCCTGTGCGCTCTGCACAGCGTCACGCTCGGCGCGTGCTTGCGGGGACATTTCAGCATCGAGCACCGCACGCGCTTTTTTGGAGTCCATGCCGTGTTCGGCAAGCCACGGTGTGACCGCCCCACCAGTCAGGATGTCACCAATCCCCGCCCCTGAATCGAACAGGTTGTAAGCGCCGCGACCGACGTTGCCGCCGATGTCCGTTACCCATTGGCCTGCTGTGCGGTCGGGCAGTTGCAGTTGCGGTTGCGATTGCGATTGCGATTGCGATTGCGTTGCCATTAGCGCACCAGCTTTGGGCGCTGGTGATTCATCCGGTAGGTCGTCAAAAGACAGCCCACCGGCTTGCGGCGCAGGTGCTGGCGCTTCGTCTGGCAGGTCGTCAAAGGACAGGGCCATGGTTAGATCCCCGCAGCCTGGATCTGCGCTGGCGTGTAACCACTCTGTGTCAGTCGAGCGATCACGGCTTGCCGCGACTTACCTGCCGCGATCGCGTTTTTCGCAGCGGCCAGATCACCCGTAGGCGCGTTGGATTCACTGGCGGCTGGCTTGCGTGCCATAGGGTTCGACCCACTGCCGTGCATAAGGAGTTCGGCGCCCTGGGGTGGTGGCCTCATGGAGGCTGTGCCAGGCAGTCCGGGAACGGCGGGACCAGCACTGGCGTCGTCATTCGGCGCCACCTCACCGAGCAGACTCTGCATCGGGTCGGCCTTGGTCGGGGCGAACTGCCGGAAGGGCTTGCCGAACGGCACATAGGAGCCGGTCGCGGCGTCGAACTTGTGCCGCTGCACCATGCCGTCGCCCAATGGTTCGTCGAGCGTCATACGCGGCGTTGGAGCTTTCGGGCCAGGTGGTTGACCACCACCGCCACCGGCACCGATACGGGCTTGGGTTTGGGCGAAGTGATCTTGTTGCTGTTGCAGTTGTGCAGCACGGTGGGCTTGCAGTGCATCGCTGCTGTTCGCCTTGAGGATCGTGTCGGGATCGATACCGGCTTGCGCCAGATATTTAGCCATTGGCCCTAGCTGGCTTTGCAGATTAGGGTCAGCGAACGCCTCCTGTTGGCGCTGTTGCTGTTCAGCCTTGGCCCGTGCCTGCTGCACTTGAAAGTTTTGTGCCGCCTGTTGCTGAGCAATCATCTGTTCGCGGTACTGCTGCAGGGCTTGCGCACGTTGCATTTCGCTCATGCCCTGCAAGGCCTGGCCGATACGAGCACCGCCGTTGGGGTTGCCTGCCTGTGGACCAGAGTTCGCAAGCAGTTGAGTGCCGAGTTGGCCGAGGGGCGTATTCAGCCCACCAATCCCCTGATTTAGCATTTCCATGATGGTCGCCATACAACTATCCCCCAATCGGGCAATGCCCGGTCACTAATGCAACGGCGGTGAAGTCTTGGCCTTTTCGGCTGCGGCTTCGTCGACAAGCTGTTGATGATCCAGCCCCAGCACACTGGCGAAAGTACCGTCGCACACGGCGTTGTAGTGCTCGCTGGTTGGCTGCGCGAACGGTTCGCCGACCTGATCGCCTGCAGCGGTCAACACCGAAGCGATGGTCTTAAAAAGCGGGGTGACGTTGCTCATCGCTGCGGAACCTCTTCGGGAGTGGTCTGGGTGGGGGAACGGGTGCGTCGAGCTTTGGCACTGCGACGGGCGCGAGCGTTGGCGTGTTCCTGGGCGATCAAGGCGCGGACCTTGGCACTGAGTTCAGGAGTCAGGAGGCTGTGGTCGCGGGGCACTACTTCGAGCACACCGTCGACCTCCAGCAGGCTGTAGGCATCAAGGAAGCGAGCCATTGGCGATTTCCTCTTGCGGTAGACGGCAGGCGCAAGGGCCAGTCGAAGTCTCGCCTCTACTTCACTGAGGAACCCGACGCGGGTGCATATGAACTCAGCGAGCTGGTCCAGCGGGTAGCACAGCTGTGGGCGACCCTGGTTGCCGTCGTGGATCGGCAGCGTCGTGGGGAGTTCATGGCGGTGCTCACTGAAGAACGTCCGGTCGAGTCCGGCCAGGTCGGCCAATTGCGACAGGGTGACGACTTCGGTATGTGATGGCACTTGCGGCTTTTCCATTTTCACCTACCCCCAGGCCGGTGATTTTCTGGTACGCGCAATTATAAGATCTATTATTCCATATTGATATTGGCCAAATCTCCGTTTTTGTGGTATTAGCGAGAAATCCGACAGGCGGCATTGGCGGGGCTGGTAGAGCTGTGCTAAGCGGTTAGGGGTTTAACTCCGCGAGCCTTTAACTAGCGACGTAAGCCTCTAATAAATTTATAAATTTTTAATGGGGAAAATTAAGGGCCATAGGGTTTGGGGCTAAACCCTTGTCACTCTTACGCTTGGCACGGCGAGCTGTGGTTTGGGAATTTTTTAAAAAAATCCTCAGAATTACACTGCTGGATTAACGTGTGTGACGATGCGCCGACCACGACACCCCCTGCCACCCGGTCGACTATTTCCAACCCCCACCCCCAAGTTCCTGGCAGCCCCGAGCCAGCGGCCCTGCCGTCCTCGCTCCGGTTCGTCGAATCGTATTCAATTGGGTAAACTCTATTGACCGCACGTCGGATGACTACAGTTACGTGGCTTTCAGCCTTGTGTTCTGCGCGATTGCTTACCAGAATGATTATGTCTAGAGCCTAATGAATACAGGTGATGCCATGAACATTGGTTACATTCGGGTCAGCTCAGCGGACCAGAACACAGTCAGGCAACTTGATGGTGTGCAGCTGGATCAGGTGTTCACTGACAAGGTCAGCGGCAGCACAGTGGACAGGCCTGAGCTGCAAGCCATGCTGCGATCTGTTCGGGGTGGCGATACCCTGCACGTTCACTCTATCGACCGCCTAGCGCGCTCTCTGGCAGACCTTCTGGCACTGGTCGAGGGGCTGACTCAGCGTGGTGTCGCGGTCCAGTTCCATAAGGAGCAGCTGCTGTTCTCAGGCGAGGCAAATCCTATGCAGCAGCTCATGCTCTCCTTGCTCGGCAGCGTGGCACAGTTCGAGCGGAGCATGATCAGGGAACGGCAGCGCGAAGGTATCGCCAAAGCCAAGGAAGCCGGCGCCTACAAAGGCAGGGCGAAGACTGTGGATGATGCGGCGATCCGGCTGGCGATTGAGAATGGAGCGTCTTACCGCACAGCAGCCAAGGACCTGGGCGTGTCGTTATCGACAGTGCAGCGGGCAATGCGGGGGTGACGATAGGGCGTACTAGCTCAAGGTAGTAAACGGAGAGGCCCGGACTAGAGCGCTCCGAGCACATTTTACTAGGATGCCAAAATTCTTTACTACCTTGATAATGCCCGGAGAGGCCCGGAATAGAGCCTTTTACTACCTTTACTACCTTCACTAGGGTGTTCCTACCGCGCCAGGGTAAATATGTACACTTGTTATGTAGTAGTGCACGCCTACCACTACTACATATCTTCTTCTTTCAATCTATCTATAAAAACAAGGTAGTAAAGGTAGTAAAATGTGCTCTAAGCGCTCTACGCTGTGCCTTTCGGCTTACTACCTTCACCCTAGTAAAAGCAGCCCTCAGGGTAGTAAAGGTATTACAACCTGTGCCCTCCCCGCCCAGTCCTGAGCACCAACCTCAGAAAGTGGCATTATTGGGGGCATAATTTCACAACCATCCTTCTGAGATCCTTGTCTAGAGCCATCAGCAGATGTTCTTCGGGGATCCGGATAGCCTGGCCTAACCGGACACCTGTTCATCGATGCGAACAATTTGCGATATTTGGGCTTCTTCGAGTGCTCGAGATTAATTTGACCACTCGAAGAACATTCCACGTCACGAGCAAGTATGAGGCAAGACGTATTTCACGATATAACGCTCTGCCTGCACCTCCATTTCAACCTCTGCGCCCATCATCAGCGGGTAATTGTCTGGGACATGCCCGGCCGGAAAAGCAAATATTTTAGGGATTTTATATTTTTCCGTAATCTGATGGATCAAGTTATAGGCAGTTTCGTCGAAATCCGACTTCGTGCCGCCCATGTCTCGCATGGAACCTATGATAATACCTTTGATTTTAGCCAATGCACCCGACGTTTCCAGTGTTTGCATTTGTCGATCGATTCTATAATAAGCATTTTCTCCAACATCTTCCAAAAACAATATTGCCCCCTCATAATCGAAGTCGTAGCGTGTTCCGGAAAGTGCCCCCACAATAGTCTGGTTTCCGCCAACCAGTCGCCCCTTGGCTTTGCCTGTTTGATTCAGTTTATGTGAAATCATCTCGTACGCAGGCGCACTGCCTTTCAAAATATCAAAGATCTTGCCGTAGGCAGACGCCGGCGGAGCAACGCCATTACTCAGCGTTCGCACAACGTTGTGCCCATGGATCGTAGCGATACCGTGGCGGTTGAACGCACTGTGCAGGTAGGTGATATCGGAATAACCAATCAGCCATTTGGGATTTTTACAAATCCCACTCAAATTCAACCCGTCGAGCAACTGCACACATCCATAACCACCGCGGGTTAACCAGATAGCTTCTATATCCGGGTCATCGCATGCCCATTGTAAATCTGCCAACCTTTGCTGCGGAGTTCCTGCATAGGCGTAATGATTGTCGTATCTCTCAAAACAATTTTTTGAATATACAGAAACATAGCCCTGTTCTTTGATCATCGCAGCAACGTGATCCAGAAAAGCAGGATTGGTCAAATAACCCGCCGGTGAAACTATAGCAATTTTGCTTCCGCCTTTAAGGGGGTTTGGAAATCTCGTGTACTTCATAACTACCTCTCTAGTTGTCGAACATTGATTCAACATACCAGAGCCACTTGAAAACCACTTTCATAAGTTATCGATAAATTATTTCGAAAACTTCACCCTCTCAACTTCAGCAGTTAATCAACAATCCAATGCAACACTCATTAGCCTTGAATGAGAAATTCTTCGGCGAACTACCGGCCCTGCTCAATGGCCAACTGGCTGCCCCCACCTGAAGACGCCGAATTCTCACTGTACTTCCGAGCCTATTGGCCACAAGCTGACGCCCTCGACGGCGCTTGGCCCCACCGGCCGTGGAGCAAAACAATTGATAAGGACTTCGACGATGAACGCAGCCAGCAAAACGCTGACCGCACTGGCATTGGCCGTTTCGGTCAGCCTCGGCGCCCAGGCCGCCACGCATTATGAACAACTGGCCGACCTGCCTTTCGCTGGCGGTTATCCAACCCTGGAAGGCGTGGCTCAGCTCAAGAACGAGCTGTTTTTCCAGCGCGCCGTGCAGTCCTACATCTGGGCACTGCCGGCACTGAACATGTACGCCATGAAGGAAGGCTCGGAAAAAACCTTCGGCGCGGGCTACAACGTACTGCCGATCTGGAAAGACCGGCTCAACGCCAAGACCCTGGTAACCACACCGAACTCCGACGTGATCTATGCCATGGGCTATCTGGACCTGAAGCAGGACGGCCCGATGGTGATTGAAGTGCCGCCGGGAATGCAGGGCATTCTCGACGACTTCTTCCAGCGCCCGATCTGCTCCGAAGGCCCGATCGAAGGCCGCCATTGGTGCGGCGATGTCGGCCTGCCCGGCCCGGACAAAGGCAAGGGTGCCAAGTATCTGGTGCTGCCACCGGATTACAACGGTGAAGTGCCTCGTGGCTACCTGACCTACCGTTCGCGCACTTACAACGTGTTTGTGTTCTGGCGCGGTTTCTTCAAGGACCCGAAACAGCTGGAAGCCCCGGTCAAGCTCATGGAGCAGACGCGCATCTATCCACTGGGTAAAGAAGCCACAGCCAAAAAGATGGAGTTTCCGAACGCCTCGAAAACGCCGATCAATATGCTCTATCCCACCGATGGCAGCGCGTTCGACATGCTTTCGCGGTTTATTGACCATGAATATGTCGATTCGCAAGACATGGAAATGCGCGGCATGCTTGCCGCCTTGGGCATCATCAAGGGCAAGCCGTTCCAGCCAGATGCAGCGACCCGCGACCTGCTCGACAAGGCCGCTAAAACCGCGAGCAAGATGGGGCACGCCACCTCTTACACACCCCAAACCATCGTCACCAATGGCACGTGGTACCCGGACCGCAAGTGGCTGAACGTCTTCCCGGGCAATGCCACGTTCACTGCCGACACCTTCAACTACATCGACCCGCGCACCGGTTTCTTCACCAATGCCTACTCGGCCAGCCCGGGCATGGCGGTAAACATGGAGAACGTCGGCGCCAAGTACCCGGCCACCTTCGTCGACGCCAAGGGCGAGTTCCTCTCGGGCAGCAACGCCTACACACTGAACCTGCCCAAAGGCATCCCTGCGGCGTTATTCTGGTCGGTGACGGTGTATGACTCGATCACCGCGTCTGGCGTGGACAACGGCCAGCCGTTCCCGTCGTTGAACGCGATGGACAAACCTCTGGTGAATGCCGACGGCTCGATTGACCTGCACTTCGGGCCGGATTCACCGGGTGAAGGCAAGAACTGGATTCGCACCTTGCCGGGCAAAGGCTTCTTCGTGATCCTGCGCCTGTATGGCCCGACCAAGGCTTTCTTCGACAAGGAGTGGAAGCCTGGAGACCTGCAGAAACAGTAACCATCAATGCAACTTGGCGATATGGGCGCAGGCGCGCTCATATCATTTCTGAGTCAAGGACTGCGCAAAGATGCCTTCTGGTTATCGTCAGTCGCAAAACTGTCACTAGCCGACCAGCTTGCCGCTCCAAACCCCTGCACGCCCAAGGCAGACAACGCGTTGGCGCGCCAACGTCCTAGAAGTCCGAGCAGCCATTCATGTTGTGCTCATACAGCCAGGTGTCCGGGCGCTCGCGCGTCCAGTCCGGCCGCGCATCCACTGCACCAAACAGGTTTTAGGCTGCTGCAGGTAAAGGAAGTGATTGTCACCCGCGGTCGTCGCCAGCCCCGCCGCGCTGGCGCAGTTACCACCGAATGCACAGCCATAGAGATTGGCCAGACGCCCGGAGCCGAGCAGCCCGCCACGGTTCTCGCCAATCCAGGTGTTGGCCCAGATTTGCCAGAAGGTGCTGGCCGAGATCGTTTGCCCGACGCGGTTCTGCAAGCGCCCTCCCGTCACCAGGACGCAGCCATTGCGCGAGATGGCTAGCAGTTGCTATGAGGTCAGTGTGCCGCTGTCGCCCTGGCTGATTTGGCTGCGTTTGTGATTGCAGGGTGCAATTGTCATCAGCCTGCTTGATGGTTTTTCAGCAAAAGGTGCAGGCTAGGCGGCTTGATCACGTCTTATATCATTCCGAATGATAGTTACCTTCGCCCCATTCGATTCGTGACATACCAACCCTCCGCGCATCATTCGCCAATCTCAACACATTGGCGGATGCATCCATGGAACAGTCACTCAAACATTTGCGCTTCCCGTTGGCCTTGTTGGCCGTACTGGTGATGAGCGCTTGCGGCAAGGCGCCGGAAACTGCCGCCACAATGCCGGCCGCCAAGGTCAGTGTGGCCAGGGTGCTGGAGCAACCGGTCAACGAGTGGGATGAATTCACCGGACGCCTCGAAGCACCGGAAACCGTCGAGATTCGCCCACGGGTCTCCGGCCAGATCGATGAAGTGGCGTTCACTGAAGGCGCACTGGTCAAGAAAGGTGACCTGCTGTTCCAGATCGATCCTCGCCCGTTCCAGGCTGAGGTCCGCCGCCTCGAAGCACTGGTCGCCCAATCCCGCGCCAACGCCACCCGCAGTGAAAACGAAGCCCAGCGCGGTGAGCGCCTGCGCACCAGCAATGCCATCTCCGCGGAGCTGGCTGATTCGCGTACCAGCGCTGCACAAGAAGCACGCGCCGCTGTAGGCGCCCTGCAAGCGCAGCTGGATCTGGCCAAGCTAAACCTGAGTTTCACCCGCGTCACCGCACCGATCAGCGGCCGGGTCAGCCGCGCCGAAATCACCGCCGGCAACCTGGTGACCGCCGACACCACGCCACTGACCAGCGTCGTCTCCACCGACAAGGTCTACGCCTACTTCGATGCTGACGAGCGTGTGTTCCTCAAGTACACACAACTCGCTCGCCAGGGCAAACGCGGCGCCACCACCCCGGTTTACATGGGGCTGTCCAACGAAGATGGCAACCCGCACCAGGGCGTCATGAACTTCGTCGACAACCAGGTCAACCCGAAGACCGGCACCATCCGTGGGCGCGCCGTGTTCGACAACAGTGATGGCAGCTACACCCCGGGCCTGTACGCACGCTTGAAATTGGTGGGCAGCGGCACCTATAGCGCCATGCTGATCAACGACGAAGCGGTCGGCACCGATCTGGGCAAGAAGTTCGTGCTGGTGATGGACAGCGACAACAACACCGCTTACCGCGCAGTAGAGCTGGGTCCGAAGATCGAAGGCTTGCGCATCGTACGTAACGGTCTGAACAAGGACGACACCATTATCGTCAAGGGTCTGCAACGGGTACGCCCGGGTTCACCGGTCACCCCTGAAGTGATTCCGATGGCCAGCGAACAAACCCTCGCGGCCCTCGCACAACAACGCCAAGCGCTGGAAGCCAGCAATCTTCCCCAAGTCGCGCCTGCCAGGGTCACGCCGGGTACGGTTGTGAAACTGGCTGCCACGACCCCACGCGATTAAGGGATTTTTACGATGAATTTTTCCCAATTCTTTATTTCGCGGCCGATCTTCGCAGCGGTACTGTCGCTGCTGATCCTGATCGCCGGTGCGATCTCGCTGTTCCAGCTGCCGATCAGCGAATACCCGGAAGTGGTGCCGCCGACCGTTGTAGTGCGCGCCAACTTCCCGGGGGCCAACCCTAAAGTCATCGGTGAAACCGTGGCCGCGCCACTGGAGCAAGCCATCACCGGCGTCGAGAACATGCTGTACATGTCCTCGCAATCCACCGCTGACGGCAAGATCACCCTGACCATCACCTTCGCGTTGGGCACTGACCTGGACAACGCTCAGGTACAGGTGCAGAACCGCGTGACCCGCACCGAGCCGAAGCTTCCCGAGGAAGTGACGCGCATCGGTATCACCGTGGACAAGGCCTCGCCCGACCTGACGATGGTGGTGCACCTGACCTCGCCGGACAAACGCTACGACATGCTGTACCTGTCCAATTACGCGATCCTGAACATCAAGGATGAGCTGGCGCGGCTGGGTGGCGTCGGTGACGTACAGCTGTTCGGCATGGGCGATTACTCGCTGCGTGTGTGGCTCGACCCGAACAAGACCGCGTCGCGCAATTTGACCGCCACCGATGTGGTCACCGCGATTCGTGAACAAAACCGTCAGGTGGCGGCCGGCGCACTAGGTGCGCCCCCTGCCCCGAATGCGCAAAGTTTCCAGCTGTCGGTCAACACCCAAGGCCGTCTGGTCAACGAGGAAGAGTTCGAGAACATCATCATTCGCGCAGGCGACAACGGTGAAATCACTCGCCTCAAAGACATCGCTCGCGTTGAGCTGGGTTCCAGCCAGTACGCCTTGCGTTCCTTGCTGAACAACCAACCCGCCGTGGCAATCCCGATCTTCCAGCGTCCTGGCTCCAACGCCATCGAGATCTCCAACGAAGTTCGGGCAAAAATGGCCGAGCTTAAAAAGAACTTCCCGGAAGGCATGGACTTCAGCATCGTCTATGACCCGACGATCTTCGTGCGCGGCTCCATCGAGGCGGTGGTTCACACCCTCTTCGAAGCACTGATCCTCGTGGTGCTCGTGGTGATCCTGTTCCTGCAGACCTGGCGTGCCTCGATCATTCCACTGGTGGCCGTACCGGTTTCCCTGATCGGTACCTTTGCCGTGATGCATCTGTTTGGCTTTTCGCTCAACGCCTTGTCGCTGTTCGGCCTGGTACTGGCGATCGGTATCGTGGTGGACGACGCCATCGTGGTGGTGGAGAACGTCGAACGAAACATCGAACTCGGCTTGACCCCGGTTGAAGCCACCAAGCGCGCCATGCGTGAAGTGACAGGTCCCATCATTGCGACAGCTCTGGTGCTGTGTGCGGTGTTTGTTCCGGCGGCGTTCATCTCCGGGTTGACCGGGCAGTTCTACAAACAGTTCGCCCTCACCATCGCCATCTCCACCGTGATTTCGGCCTTCAACTCTCTGACCTTGTCGCCAGCCTTGGCCGCGGTGCTGCTCAAGGGCCATGACGCACCGAAAGACCGTTTCTCCAAAGTGCTGGACAAGATGTTCGGTGGCTGGTTGTTCCGTCCGTTCAACCGCTTCTTTGAAAAGGCCAGCCATGGTTATGTCGGCACCGTCGCCCGCGTGATCCGCTCCAGCGGCATCGCCCTGCTGCTGTATGCCGGCCTGATGGTCCTGACCTTCTTCGGTTTCTCCAGCACCCCGACCGGTTTCGTCCCCGGCCAGGACAAGCAATACCTGGTGGCCTTCGCGCAATTGCCGGACGCTTCGAGCCTGGACCGTACCGAAGACGTGATCAAGCGCATGTCTGACCTGGCGCTGAAGCAGCCTGGCGTGGAAAGCGCGGTGGCCTTTCCTGGTCTGTCGATCAACGGTTTCACCAACAGCCCGAACGCCGGCATTGTGTTCGTGACGCTCAAACCGTTCGACGAACGTAAAGACCCTAGCATGTCCGCAGGGGCCATTGCCGGTGCCTTGAACGGCCAATTCGCGGACATCCAGGAAGCCTACATGGCGATATTCCCGCCGCCGCCGGTACAAGGCCTGGGCACCATCGGTGGTTTCCGCCTGCAAATCGAAGACCGGGGCAACCTGGGCTACGAAGAGCTGTACAAAGAAACCATGAACATCATCAACAAGAGCCATAACGTGCCGGAACTGGCCGGGTTGTTTACCAGCTATACGGTCAACGTGCCTCAAGTCGATGCAGCGATCGACCGCGAGAAAGCCAAGACCCACGGCGTGGCCGTCAGCGACATCTTCGACACCCTGCAGATCTACCTGGGTTCGCTGTATGCCAACGACTTCAACCGCTTCGGTCGCACCTATCAGGTCAACGTTCAGGCCGAGCAGCAGTTCCGCCTCGAATCCGACCAGATCGGCCAGCTGAAAGTGCGTAACAACAAAGGCGAGATGATCCCGCTGGCAACCTTCATCAAGGTCAGCGACACCTCAGGCCCCGACCGCGTGATGCACTACAACGGCTTCATCACCGCTGAAATCAACGGCGCGGCCGCCCCCGGCTACAGCTCCGGCCAGGCCGAAAAAGCCATCGAGAAACTGCTCAAGGAAGAACTGCCCAACGGCATGACCTACGAATGGACCGACCTGACCTACCAGCAGATCCTGTCCGGCAACACCGCGCTGTTCGTGTTCCCGCTTTGTGTGCTGCTGGCGTTCCTGGTACTGGCGGCTCAATACGAAAGCTGGAGCCTGCCGCTGGCGGTGATCCTGATCGTACCGATGACGCTGCTGTCGGCCATTACCGGGGTGATTGCTTCCGGTGGCGACAACAACATCTTTACCCAGATCGGTTTGATCGTACTGGTGGGGCTCGCCTGTAAGAACGCGATTTTGATCGTCGAGTTTGCCAAGGATAAACAGCTGGAAGGCATGAACCCGCTGGCTGCGGTACTGGAAGCCTGCCGTCTGCGTCTGCGGCCGATCCTGATGACCTCCTTCGCGTTCATCATGGGTGTTGTGCCACTGGTTTTCTCCAGCGGTGCCGGTGCCGAAATGCGTCATGCCATGGGTGTGGCGGTGTTCTCCGGGATGCTCGGGGTGACTTTCTTCGGTCTGTTGCTGACGCCGGTGTTCTATGTACTGATCCGTAACTTCGTCGAGCGCGGACAAGCGCGCAAGGCCGCCCGCGCCCTGAAGGTGGAGTCGCAACAATGAGTCTGAAAGCCTTTCTGCCGAGCCTGTTGGTACTGGCGCTGAGCGCCTGTGCCGTCGGACCGGACTACAAGACCCCAGCCACCGAGCCGGCCAATATCACCACGGCCACCGACGGCGCCGCTGGCCAGAAAAACTTCGACCGCTCGCGTTTTGAAGGCATCTGGTGGCAGCAGTTCGAAGACCCGACCCTCAACCAGTTGGTGCTCGAGTCGCTCAAAGGCAACCGTGATTTGCGCATCGCCTTTGCTCGCTGGAAAGCGGCACGGGCGATCCGTGACGACGTCAGCAACGACGCCATGCCGACCATTACCAGCCGGGTCAGCAGTGACTTGGGCAAGGGACAGATTCCGGGTCAGACCACCGACCGGGTCAATAGCGAACGCTACGACCTGGGTCTGGACATGGCCTGGGAAATCGATCTGTTCGGCCGTATCCAGCGCAACCTGGAATCGGCCAACGCCGAACAGCAAGCCTTCGAGGCCGATCTGTACCAGCTGCAAGTCACGATGATTGCCGAGCTGGTGGACGCTTACGGTCAACTGCGGGGCGCACAACTGCGGGAAAAAATCGCCCTGGCCAACCTGCAGAACCAGCAGGCCTCACGCAAGATCACCATCAGCCTGCGCGATGCCGGCGTGGGCGATCAGCTCGATGTCGAGCGCGCCGATGCGCGACTGGCGTCGGTTGAGGCCAGTGTGCCGCAACTGCAGGCCGAACAGGTTCGGCAGAAAAACCGTATTGCCACCCTGCTGGGTGAACGTCCGGACAAGCTGACCGTGGACCTGAGCCCCAAAGACCTGCCGGCGATTGCCAAGGCCCTGCCGATTGGCGACCCGGGTGAACTGCTGCAACGTCGTCCGGACATTCTCAGCGCCGAACGCCAACTGGCTTCGGCGACGGCGCGGATCGGCGTGGCCAAGGCGGATCTGTTCCCTCGGGTGAGCCTCAGCGGGTTCCTTGGGTTCACCGCCGGACGCGGTTCGCAGATCGGCTCCTCGGCGGCCAACGCCTGGGCGCTTGGCCCGAGCATCACCTGGGCGGCGTTTGACCTGGGCAGTGTGCGCGCCCGATTGCGCGGTGCCGATGCCGATGCCGAAGGCGCTTTGGCGACCTACGAGCAACACGTGTTGCTGGCCCTGGAAGAATCGGAAAACGCTTTCAGCGACTACAACAAACGCCAACAACGCCTCATTTCGTTGATTCGTCAGAGCGAATCCAGCCGGTCCGCTGCCGATCTGGCTGAAATTCGCTACCGCGAAGGCACTGCCGACTTCCTGGTGTTGCTCGACGCCCAGCGTGAACGCCTGGCGGCCGAAGACACGCAAGCCCAGGCCGAAGTCGATCTGTATCGCGGCATCGTCGCGATCTACAAGGCCCTCGGCGGCGGCTGGCAACCGGAGACGGTGGCCAGCAAGTAACAGCTTTTAAAGTGCTCCGTTGGTTGGCCGCAACCCACCAACTTCTTTGCCCCGCGCCTTATTCGGTCGCGGGGTTTTTTTTGAATGGCACAATCCCCTGTAGGAGCGAGCCTGCTCGCGATGGACGTCAACGATGACGCGGCAAACCTGATTCACCTCGTCGTCATCGACATTTTCGCGAGCAGGCTCGCTCTTACAGGGGTTAGCGACGGTTTTCCTGGACAGTCACCGTGGCCGTAGTTCCCGCCCTCAGTTTGTCTTTACCCGCGTAGTCGGCATCGATCTCAATCCGCACCGGCACTCGCTGCGCCAGTTTCACCCACGTATAGCTGGGATTGATGTTCGCCAGCAGGCGCCCACCCGGCAGGTTCTCCCGATCGGCAATGGCAAAGGCGATGCTTTGCACAGTGCCGCCGAAGGTTTCGCCGCTCATCAACTCGATTTTGACCCGGTCGCCCTGCCCGATGCGTGGCAGCTTGGTTTCTTCAAAATAGCCGCTGACATAAAACGAGTCGCTGTCGACCAGCGCTAGCAACGGTCCACCGGCAGAGGCATAGTCACCCTCTCGGGTCAACAGGTTGGTGACAAAGCCCGTGACCGGAGAAATCACCCGAGTACGCTGCAAATCGAGCTCGGACTGGGTCAATGCGGCGATGGCCAACTGCACATTGGCCTGTGCCAGCACCAGATTGGCCTGATTGCGCAGCAAGTCCGCCTGGGCGACTGACACATCCGTGTTGGCTTTCTCCCATTCTTCCCCGGAAATCGCCGAGCGATCCTTGAGCGTGCGCCGGCGCTGCTCCTCGCTCTGGCGTTGCTTGAGCAGCGCGTCACTGGCCGTAATCGAGGCCTGGGCCTGCCCGAGCGATGCTTTCGCCACTTCCACCCCGCGCCTGGCATGTTCCACGGCAAGGTTGTAGCGCGCCGGATCGATTTCCAGCAGCAACTGGCCCTTGTCCACGTGCTGGTTGTCCTGCACGGCAAGGCTGACAATCCGCCCCGAGACGTCTGCTGACAGGGTCACCACATCTGCTCGCACTCGCGCATCACGGGTCCAGGGTGCGCGGGTGTAATGCTCCCAGGCAAACCAGCCCAGTACAAACGCCAGCACCACCACTGCTACGGTCGTGAGTCGAGAAAGAATCGTCTTCAATGGCTCAAGCTCCCATCAACAGAATCAAGGTTGCACAGACACTTACGTACAACGCACCTTCGAACAGCGCTTCATGCCAGACAAATTGCAGCACACCGAGGCGGCGCAATCCCCAGTCCAGCAGCAGGAAAATCGGCAGCGCCAGAAGAAGCGCCTGGGCTATCGGTGGTAAATAAACGCCTCCTATTTCCAGATCAATGGGCAAGTGCTCGCTCTCCTTGGGCAGGTGCTGGTTCAAAATAGCGGCGATAGCGCTCCACAAACGACACCACGATCAACAGCGCCACGCGCATGCGAAACACTGACCATAGATGCTCATGCACACTCGAGTGCAATCCATCCAGTTCATCGCCCAGGTTACGCAGGTTTTCCAGCACCTGGTTCGCCTCTACACCCGGTCGTCCGGCAACCAGCCTGCCCGTTTGCCTGACCGTGGCAAACAGGCGGCCTTGAACGTCGGGGCTGAGCAAATCGTTGTTCTGTCCCTGCTGCCTGAGCTGATTCAAGGCAATGCCCAGTGCCATGCTACCCAGGCTGACCTGGAACAGTTCCCTTGACTGCGGGTCCTGGGTCGCTGGCAGAAGCCCCAGCATCATGGTCAGGCGATCGACCATTCGGCTTTCGAATGCAAATTGCTGTTTATCGGTGGCCGAGGTCTTGAGCAAGGCGTACACCTGTTCGCCGTTCTCCTGGTGCAGACGGCGCAGTCGCAGATCAGGCCTGAACGGGAAGATCAACGAGTAAACACTCAGTGCCAATACCGTGGCACAGGTATAGGCCCCGGCAAATTCGAACCACTGAAGGGCGGTGTTTTGGCCGAGTCCGACGTTCTGTGGGCCGAACAGCAGAAATGTCGTCAATCCCAGCCCGATGCCAGTACCCGTGGTGGACGGACTGGAAAGCCCGACCGCGACCGCGTAAAGCAAGGGCACCAACAGCAAGGCCAATAGCTCGAAGTTGCTGATCATCGGCACAAGCATGAACTGAAGAAGCGCCGAGACCAGCAGCGCCAGTCCGTATCCTCGGGCGTAGCTCTGGACGGCCAGCAACGGTCGTGGAAATGTGGCCATGAGCGAGCAAAGAATCCCCACCAGCACCATCCCGCCCCGTGCACCGTCCCAGCCGGTTTCGATCCAGATCAGACCGGCCACCAGCAAGGCGCAGAACGCACGAACAGCGTTCATGGTCGCCAGGGTGAAATCCAGGTGCAGCGGATTTTCCTGCCCGCGAAACATGCTGCTGGCGGCGCGTCCGCTCTGGATTGCATCGCTCAACTCGAGAATCTGTTCAAGCTGCTGCAACATCCGCGCCTGCTCCCAGCGCAATGACCAGGCCAGCGAGCGCAAGGTCGCCGGCATCGATTCGGTGAGTTGTTCGGCTCGGTAGGCCAGTTCATCGAACCGCTGTTGCAGGGTCGTGAAACGGTGGCGCTTTGCGGCTGACAGCGAGCGCCCCTGCTGTGCCAGTTCATCGAGAAAGGCCAGTTCTTCGGTACGCAGCTGCTCAATTTCCTCAGGCAACTCGCCCTCCCAGCGCTCGGTCAACAGCAGCCGCTGGTGGCGCAATGCGGTCAGTCGCGCGGTCAACAAAACCAACTGATTGGCGAGCAACTGCACCAGGCCATTGGCGCTGCGCAAGCGCGGCGCATCGAAATACAGATGCCGGCGCACGCCCTCCAGCGCACTGATCTGGCCCAGCAACTGCATCTGCCGACGTTGAAAATCCTCTTCACTTTCTTCGGTGCGGATCACCGCGCTTGCATGGGTTGCCAGCAACCGGGTGATTTGATCGATTTTTGTAAAGTAGTCCCGGGCAACGGATTCTGGTCTGGCCGTGAGCAAGCTGACCACGCAAACGCAAGCAACGGCCAGCAACGTCTCGGTGACCCGGGTCACGGCCAGCAAAAAAATGCCGTCCTGATCCGGCACAGCCAGTAACGCCACGACCACCGCGGTGTAGCCACTGAGCACAAACGCCTGGGAGCTGGTGTAGCGCAGCAACGTGCCGCCGGCGGTGCACAGCGCCAGCCACAAGGCCAGCGTGGTAATGAACGGTAACGGTGCCTGGGGAAAAATGGCCATGATCACCACCGCCACGACCGCCCCCAAGGTTGTACCGACCACCTGGCCAAAACTGCGCGCCAGCACCATCCCACCCAAAGGCTGACTGATGATGACCACGGCCATGATCGACCATTTGGGTTGTTCAAGGTCAAACACAAAGGCCAGGTACAGCGTCAGCAGCCCGGCGACGACGGTTCGCAGGGCGAACAGCAACACCCCGCGCCCGGGTTTGATCATCATTTTGAAATACTGCAACAACGCTTGCATGGGCATGCTCGTCAAGTGATCTCCAGCAAGCGTAGTCACTGCCTTGATGCCTCGACAGGTTTCACCGTGGACATCACTGGCAGAGCGATTCCTTATCATCTGGAGGGCCGTGCGCGGCGATCAGACGTTTTTGCCAACGCAAGGGTTTGACTCACAGCCCGGCCTGACCGAAGCTGGCGTCTTTGCAAAAGCTTTCCAGCTCCCGGATTCTGCATGCCCAAGTCCCGCCGCTATCTGCTCATCAGCCTCGGTGTCCTGTTTGTCATCGGCCTTGCGTGGCTCTCCCTGCGCAGCACTGCCCCGGTCATTCCCGACGTGATCAAGCACGGCTACAGCGAAGCGTTGGCCAAAGCCAAAGCCGGTCAACCTGGCGCTGCACGCGTGCTCTACCAGCAACTCGCTCGCCCGGACCTCAAGCCCAAGCGTCGCGTGTGGCTGCATGCCGAACTGCCCAACTACCCAAGCTCGGTCGCCTTGAAGCTGGCGGATGCCGACTTGCAGCACGAGGCGCCCGAGGTGCGCATCGCAGCGATCAAAAGCATCAGTGGCCTGGTGCCCAACGGCCAACGCAGTCTGCTGCTCGGGCCGTTGCTCGACGACAGCGAGCAAAGCGTGCGCCTGGCAGCGATCAATGCATTGTTGGGCTTGTCACCCGATGACCTGGGTTTGTATTTCGGACCCTTGGAGCAGGCTATCGACGCGTGGGAGCAAGTACTCAAGAACGCGCCGAACAGTGCCGAAAACCAATATCAACTGGCCCGACTGCACCTGCACAACGCCGAGTTGAAGGAAGCACAGCAGGCCCTGGACAACACACTGCGTCTGGATCCGGCCAATTTGCCCGCACTGGTCATGCAGATCGATGTGCTGGACCGGCAAGGGCAGAACGATGCCGCCCGACAGCTGTTGGCCAAGCAACTGCGAGCCCAACCTAACTCGGCCTATCTGCAACATGCGCTGGGGCTTTGGTTGCTGCATCACGGCCAAAGCGAATTCGCCCTCCTCGGCCTGTCCAAAGCCGTTGAGCTGGAGCCGGACAACAAGGATTACCGCTACGACCTGGCCACCACGCTGCATGGCGAACAGGAGCTGGAAGCTGCACAAAAGCAGTTGCAGGAAATCGTTCAGCGCCACCCTAACGACCGCAAGGCGCGGGTTCTGCTGATCAACTACTGGAAGGAAAGCGGCCAACTGCAAAACGTGCAGATACTCCTGGCGCAACTCGAACAGCTCAATCCCGATGATCCGGCCCTTCAGCAAGGGCTTTGATACTGCGTAAATTTCGTTGAACCGTCGTCTCGGCCAACGGTCAAGAGAACAGGCAGCCACTCAGTTTGGCTGCCTCGTTTCCCCTGGTCATGAGAGGGCAGTACTTGTCTACATTCAACGAGTTGACTCGTGTAAAAGCGGCCACCGGTATCGAAGGCCTTGACGATATCCTTGATGGCGGCCTGTCGCGCAGTCATGTGTTTTTGCTGGAGGGTGAGCCGGGTACCGGCAAGACCACCGTCGCGCTGCAGTTCCTGATGGCCGGTGCGCGAGCCGGCGAGCGGTGTTTGTACATCACACTGTCCGAAACCGAGCGCGAGTTGCGCCAGGGCGCCCGCTCCCATGGCTGGGAGCTGGACGAAAATGTCCACATCTTCGAACTGACGCCCCCGGAAAGCCTGCTCAACGCCGAGCAGCAACAGACGCTGCTTTACTCCTCCGACCTGGAACTGGGAGAAGCCACCCGCCAGATCTTCGAAGTGGTCGAACGGGTCAAGCCGACGCGCGTGGTCCTCGACAGCCTTTCCGAAATTCGCCTGCTGGCCCAGAGCTCACTGCGCTATCGCCGGCAGATTCTGGCGATCAAGCACTATTTCGTGCGCTACGACGCCACGGTGTTGCTGCTCGATGACCTGACCGCCGAATCCCTGGACAAGACCGTACACAGCGTCGCCCACGGGGTCATTCGCCTGGAAGAACTGACGCCCAATTACGGCGCGGAACGGCGCCGGATCCGCGTGGTGAAGTACCGGGGCCAGAAATACCGGGGCGGTTATCATGATTTCACTATCATGAGCGACGGCGTGCATGTGTTCCCGCGCCTGGTCGCGGCCGAGCACCGCGGGACTTACATCCGCCAACAGTTGACCAGCGGCATCCGCGAGATGGACGCCCTGCTCGGCGGCGGCATCGAAACCGGCTCCAGCACACTGATCCTCGGCCCGGCGGGCACCGGCAAATCCTTGATCTCGATGGTCTTCGCCGCCGCAGCCGTCGCACGAGGCGAAAAAGCCGCTTTGTTTATCTTCGATGAAGAGCTGGGGCTGCTGTTCGAGCGCATGAAAAACATCGGCATCGACCTCAAGGCATTGCAAGACACCGGTAACCTGCTGATCGAACAAGTGGACGCTGCGGAGCTGTCACCCGGCGAATTTTCCCATCGGGTCCGACGTTGCGTGGACGAAGGCAAAATCAAGACCGTGGTGATCGACAGCATCAATGGATATCAAGCCGCGATGCCGGAGGAAAATGCCCTGGTGCTGCACATGCATGAGCTGTTGCTGTACCTCAACCGTCAAGGCGCGGCGACGTTCATGACCGTTGCCCAGCACGGACTGGTTGGCGATATGCAAGCTCCGGTGGATATCACCTACCTGGCCGACACGGTCATCCTGCTGCGTTACTTTGAGGCGTTGGGCAAGGTTCGCCGGGCGATTTCGATCATCAAGAAACGCACCGGCAGCCATGAATCGACTATTCGCGAATACCGCATCAGCGCGCAAGGCATGACCATCGGTGAACCACTGGAAGCCTTCCAGGGCGTCTTGCGTGGTGTGCCCACGTATCTGGGCGCGAGCAATCCATTGCTCGAGGATGAAACCCGGTGACGGCTGTGCAAGCAACGTCCGAGCGCGCCATCATTCTCGCGCCGCTGGGTCGTGACAGCCAGATAGCCTTGATGATGCTCAAGGAAGCGGGTTTCGACGGGGTAATCAGTGGCGACCTGCTCGGCCTGTGCGCCGAACTGGAATACGGTGCCGGTCTGCTGCTGATCTCGTCCGAAGCCTTGCTGGGCCGTGATGTCGAACCACTGGTGCGACTGATCGAACAACAACCGGCCTGGTCGGATCTGCCAATCGTACTGATGACCCACCACGGCGGTCCGGAGAACAACCCTGCGTCCCGTTTTGGCCCGCAATTGGGCAACGTCACCTTTCTCGAACGCCCTTTTCATCCGGTCACCCTGATCAGCCTGATCACTACCGCCCTGCGCGGACGACGACGACAGTACGAAGCCAGGGACCGGCTGATCGACCTGAGCCAAAGCGAGCTGCGCTTGCAAAACACGCTTGAAACCCTTGAGCAGCAGGTGGAAGAGCGCACGGCTCAATTGCGGCATAACGAAGAAGTATTGCGCCAGTCGCAGAAAATGGAAGCGGTCGGACAATTGACCGGCGGCATCGCCCACGACTTCAACAACATGCTGACCGGCATCATCGGCAGCCTGGAACTGCTGCGTCGCCGCCTGGCCCGTGGACGCACTGAAGACCTGGACAGCCTCATCGATCTGGGCGTGACTTCAGCCAACCGCGCAGCCGGCTTGACCCATCGCCTGTTGGCGTTTTCTCGTCGCCAGTCGCTCGACTCCAAACCGGTAGAGATGAACACCCTGGTGATCGCCATGGACGAACTGCTGCAACGCAGTATCAACGAGAGCATTCGTCTGGACATGCAGCTCAACGATCAGCTGTGGGTTGCCGAAGCCGATCCCAATCAACTGGAAAGCGCCCTGCTCAACCTGGTGATCAACGCCCGTGATGCCATGCCCAATGGTGGAAATCTGCTGGTCAAGACCTGGAACCAGCAACTGGACAGTCAGTTCACCGAAGCCCACAGCAATCTCGAACCGGGGGATTACGTCGTGCTCAGCGTCACCGACACGGGATGCGGCATGCCGCAAAGCATCATCAACCGTGCCTTCGACCCCTTCTTCACCACCAAGCCAATTGGCCAGGGCACCGGCCTCGGGTTATCGATGATCTACGGCTTCAGCAAACAATCGGGTGGTCACGTCGCCATTCAGAGCGCGGTTGGAGAAGGCACTACGGTGAATCTGTATCTGCCGCGCTTTGGAGGCGACCTGCCCCAGGATAACCCGATCAATATCCAGCACGCCCCCTACGCGCAAAATGGCGAAACCGTGTTGATCGTCGAGGACGATCCGGCGGTGCGCGTGCTGGTGGGAAGTGTGTTGAGTGACCTGGGTTACGCCTTTGTAGAGGCCAGCGATGCCGACAGCGCGGTGCCGATCCTGGATTCGACCCAGCGCATCGATCTGCTGATCAGCGACGTCGGCCTGCCGGGCATGAATGGCCGGCAACTGGCGGAGATTGGCCGCCAGCTGCGTCCTGACCTGCGGGTGTTGTTCATCACCGGCTATGCCGAACATGCGGCGGTACGCGGTGGGTTCCTCGATCCGGGCATGCAGATGATCACCAAGCCCTTTACCTTCGATTTATTGACGGCGAAGGTGAGGGAGATGATCAGAGTTTGATGCTTACGAAAGCATGTCGTGCATCAGCTCTTGCAGCTTGTCCAGATCAAATGGTTTGTCGAGAATCGGCGCCTTGCGCGTGATCGGGCTGTCGGTCTCGCGGATTTCCTGGGCGTAGCCGCTGATGAAAATCACCTTGAGTTCCGGTCGTAGCTTCACGGCAGGCTCGGCGATCTGCACGCCGGAGATTCCACCCGGCAGGCGGAAGTCGGTGATCATCATGTCCAGGTGCGGTTTGCTCGCGAGGATTTCAAACGCCTGTTCACCGTTTTCGGCCTGCAGGACGCGGTAGCCCTCGCCCGATAGATAAGCCGACAACACCATCAGAATCGACGGATCGTCCTCGACAACGAGTACTACATCTTGCGCATCTTCACTCATGGGGAAGCCTTTGTTCAGTCAATTGCTGCTGATACGACCCTGCGGGCGCTCAGAGGTTGCGTTTATCGGGCTGTTTTCCTACAGCGGCAGACAAACGCGAAACAAGGCGCCTTCGCCAATCCTGCTCTGGACGGTAATAGTACCGCCATGGGCGGTCACAATCTGTTCTGAAATAAACAAACCCAGCCCCAGCCCGACGACGGCATGTTTGGCCGACACTCGCTCGAACTGCTGGAAAATCCGCTTCTGGTTGTCTTCGCTGATGCCGATGCCTTGATCCTGCACGTCCACCACCGCCTGCCCCCCTGCACTGTACACCCGCACCGCGATCGGGCTCTTGGCCCCGTAACGCAACGCATTGGTCAACAGATTGGAAATCACTTGTTCGATCCGGAATTCATCCCAGCTGCCGATTACCGCTTGCGCGGCGTCAAGGCTGACCGAGGCTTCAGCGGCTTCAATCTGCTGGGCGAAATTCTGCAACAGATCGCGAACCAGCACTGCAAGATCAAAGTGTGTGGGCCGGATCGACAACTTGCCGGTGCGAATGCGCGACACGTCGAGCATGTCCTCGATCAAGCGGATCAGGCTTTTGATCTGCCGCTCGTCGCGGTCGACCATGGCGTGCATTTTGTCCAGGGTGAACGCGTCGGCATTGTCCCGGGCGAGGTGCATTTTGCGCAGCTGGGTCTCGAGGATCAGACCATTGAGCGGGGTGCGCACTTCGTGGGCGACGATAGACATGAAGTCATCGCGCATACGCACCGCCTGCTCCAGTTCCAGTTGAGTGTTCTGCAACTTGACCAGTAACGCTTCCTGCTCGCGGCGGCTTTGCTCCAGGGCGAGGACCTGCTCTTTCATCGCCTTGCTCTGGCGATAAAGTTCGACGAACACGTTGACCTTGCTCTTGACCGCCTGGATATCCAGCGGTTTGTGCAAAAAGTCCACGGCGCCACTTTCGTACCCCTTGAAGGCGTAGTTCAACTCACGGCCGGCCGCGCTGACGAACACAATCGGGATGTTTTTGGTCTTTTCGGTACCGCGCATCAACTCGGCCAGCTCGAAGCCGTTCATGCCGGGCATCTGCACGTCGAGAATGGCCATGGCAAACTCGTGCTGCAACAGCAGCGACAAGGCTTCATCGGCAGACAACGCCTTGAACACCGTACGGTCTTCACGCTTGATCAGCGCTTCAAGCGCCAGGAGATTCTCCGGCAGATCGTCAACGATCAGCAGTTTGGCCTGGATAGTACTTAGCATGCGATTTGTTCCAGCTCGACAAGCAGACGGCCGATGCCGCGTATAGGGAGAATGTGGTCCGGCTGATGCATATCCAGCGCCGCCAGCGGCATGGTGGCGACATGCGCCTCTTGAGGGTCTTGCACAATGGTCAGCCCTCCATGCTGTTTGACGTGCGCCAGCCCGCTCGCGCCGTCGCGGTTGGCGCCGGTCAGCAGCACGGCAGCCAGGTGCACACCGTAGACATCGGCAGCCGATTCGAACAGGTAATCGATGGCCGGGCGCGAGTGATGCAGCCGGGGCTCCAGGCTCAGGGAAAAACTGCGATCCTGCTCCACCGACAAGTGATAACCGGGCGCTGCGAAATACAAGGTGCCGGCGTCGACCGGCGTTTTGTCGCACGCCTCCAACACCGGCAAGGCGACCCTCCTGGCGAACACTTCGGCCAATTGGCTGCGGCGCTCATCGGGCAAGTGCAGAACCACGATGATCGGCAAAGTGAAGCCTTCGCGAAGCGGGCCGAGAATGCTCAGCAGCGCTTCGACGCCCCCGGCGGAGGCGCCGATCACGATGGCTTCGATAGCAGGTAGCCCTGATGCGCTGTTCATGATTTACGGTAGATCCGTTCCTGTTTGACCAAGGGCTCGAACTGATCGCCGAAGGCCGAAAAATCCGGAGTTTCCTTGCTTCCCAACACCAGGAATCCGCGATGGCAAAGGGATTCATGGAACAAGCCGAATGCCCGATCCTGAAGCTTTTTATTAAAATAAATCAATACGTTACGACACGATATTAATTGTGTTTCTGAAAATACGCTGTCGGTTGCCAGGCTGTGATCGGCGAAAGTCACGTTCTCACACAATGACTTGTCGAAAATCGCGTACCCGTACGCGGCGGTGTAGTAGTCGGCAAACGAATGCTGGCCACCGGCCTGCTGATAGTTAGCAGTGTAGGCACGGACGTTCTCCATGGAGAAAATCCCTTGCTTGGCTTTTTCCAGTGAGCGCGGATTGATGTCGGTGGCATAGATGATGGTGCGGTCCAGCAACCCCTCTTCACGCAGGAGGATCGCCATCGAATAGACCTCTTCTCCCGTACTGCAACCGGCGATCCAGACCTTGATCGAGGGATAGGTGCGCAGCAGCGGCACCACTTCCTTGCGGATCGCCAGGAAGTGCGATGGGTCTCGGAACATTTCGCTGACCGGGATCGTCAGCAATTGCAGTAACTGCATGAAGGCTGTGGGGTCGTGCAGGACTTTTTCCTGCAACGCCGAGATGGTGTTGCACTCGAACTGGCTCAACGCATGAGTGACCCGGCGCTTGATCGACGCGCCGGAGTAATCACGAAAGTCATAGCTGTATTTGAGGTAGATTGCCTCGATCAACAACCGCAATTCGATTTCGCTATTTCTCTGCACTTAGATTCGTTCCATTTTCGGTAACCACACGCGTATCAAGGAAAACAGCCGATCCAGGTCGATGGGCTTGGCCAGGTAATCGTTGGCGCCGGCCTGCAGGCAGCGCTCCTGATCATCCTTCATCGCCTTGGCCGTCACGGCAATGATCGGCAGCTTGCGCCAGCGCGGATCCTTGCGGATCTCGAGAGTGGCCTCGAAGCCATCCATCTCCGGCATCATCACGTCCATCAACACCAGATCGATGTCTTCGACTTCATTCAATTTATCGATCGCTTCGCGGCCGTTTCGACCAATCACCACCACCGCCCCCTTGTGCTCCAGCGCACTGGTCAGGGCAAAGATATTGCGCACATCGTCATCGACCAGCAGTACCTTGCGCCCTTCGAACACTTTGTCGCGACTGCGTGCGACCTTGAGCATCGTCTGCCGCTCATGGGACAGCCGCGATTCGACTTTGTGCAGAAAAAGTGTCACTTCATCAAGCAGACGCTCGGGTGAGCGTGCGCCCTTGATGATGATCGAGCGCGAGTACTTGCGCAGTTCGGCCTCTTCGTCCCGGGTGAGATTGCGTCCGGTATAGACAATCACTGGCGGAAACGAGCAAATGTCCTCGGTCGACATGCGCTTGAGCAAATCGTTGCCGAGCATGTCCGGTAACTTGAGGTCGATGATCATGCAATCGAAAACCGACGCACGCAGGAGGTCAAGCGCCTCTTGTGCAAGACCAACGGCGGTGATTTCGATGTCATCGTCGCCGATCAGGCGGGCAATGCTGTCGCGTTGCAAATCGTCGTCCTCAACCAGCAGCACACGTTTGACCTTCTGGGTCAGCTTGGCCTCCAGTCGGGCAAACACGTCCTTGAGTTCGTCGCGAGTGGTCGGCTTGACCGCATAGCCAATGGCGCCCATGTGCATTGCGGCTTCGACACGGTCCTCGACCGAGATCACATGCACCGGGATGTGCCGGGTTTCCGCGTGTTCTTTCAAGCGTTGCAGCACGGTCAAACCGGAATGGTCAGGCAGGCGCATGTCCAGCAGGATGGCGTCGGGAATGAACGCCCTGGCCAGGTCGTAGCCCTCATCGGCACCATGGGCTACCAGGCAGTGGTAACCCAGTTCGTGGGCCAGGTCATAAAGGATATGGGCGAAATTCGATTCATCTTCCACCACCAGAATGCAGCGGCTGGAAAACGGCCCCTTGTGTCGATCATCATCAAAACGCGGAATGTCGACCTCGGCAATCAGCGGTGATAGCACTATCGGTGTAACGCTTACCGGCGCCGCGACCGCAGCAAGTCGCATGGGCTCGACCGGCACTTCCCCCGGCTCCAGATATTGTTGCGGCAACACCAGCGTAAACACACTGCCCTGGCCCGGTGCGCTGCTGACGCTGATCGAACCGCCCAGCAAAGTCGCCAGGTCACGGGAGATCGACAGGCCCAACCCGGTGCCGCCGTAACGGCGGTTGGTGGTGCCATCGGCCTGGCGGAATGCTTCGAAAATGCTTTCTTGCTGGTCCCCGGCAATGCCGATTCCGGAATCACGGATATTGAACGCAATACCCTCGTTTGGCGCCCGGTCGACCGTCAGGCTGACGCTGCCTTTTTCAGTAAATTTCACCGCGTTGGACAGCAGGTTCTTGAGCACCTGCTCCAGACGTTGGCGATCGGTGAACATCATCTGCGGCGCACCGTCCTGCAAAATGATCTGGAAATCCAGCTGTTTGTCCGTGGCCAATGGCTGGAACATCCCGCGCAAGCCATCCACCAGACGCGCCACGCTGGTATTTTCCGGACGAATCTCCAGCTTGCCAGCCTCGACCTTGGAAATATCGAGAATGTCGTTGATCAGGTTGAGCAGATCATTACCCGCGGAGTAGATCGACTCGGCGAACTTGACCTGCTCGGCGCTGAGGTTTTCCTGTGGGTTTTCCGCCAGTAACTTGGCCAGGATCAACGAGCTGTTTAGCGGCGTGCGCAGTTCGTGGGACATGTTGGCGAGGAATTCGGACTTGTACTTGCTCGAACGCTGCAATTCGTCGGCGCGGTCTTCGAGCTGGAGCTGCACCTGATTGAGTTCGGTGTTCTTCTGGTCCATGGCGTCGCGTTGTGCGGCCAGAACCTCGGCCTGCTCGGCGAGTTGTTCGTTGGTTTGCTCCAGCTCCACTTGCTGGGTTTCCAGGTGCGCCTGGGATTCCTTGAGAATCCGCGACTGCTCTTCAAGTTCTTCGTTGGCGGTCTTGAGCTCTTCCTGTTGTACCTGCAACTCTTCGTTGAGTTGCTGGGTCTGGGCCAGCACTTCCTGCAAGCGCTGACGGTAACGTGCGGCCTCGATGGACGTGCCGATGTTACCGGCAATCAGCTCCAGCAACTCGATGTCACGGTCGCCCAGAGCACGCAGGAACCCCAGTTCGATGACGCCGTTGACCCGATCGTCGTCGCTGGTCGGCACCACCAGCACACTGCGTGGCAAGCCTTCGCCGAGACCCGAGCTGACTTTGAAGTAATCGCCTGGAACCTCGTCCAGACGCACCAGGCGTGCCTGCTGCGCCACTTGCCCGATAATGCCCTCGTTGCTGTCAATCTGTTGGTCGAGGGCCTCTTGCTCACGGGAAAAACCGTAGCATGCAACGCGCTTGAGGTCGCCGTGCTCTTCGCGCACGTAGATTGCACCCACGGCCATGCCAAGGTACTGCGCGCAAAACTGCAGAATGTTGCGTCCCAACAGGTTCAGGCTCAGTTGTCCCAGCACTTGCTCGGCCAGTTCGGTCTGGCCATTACGCAGCCATGCCTGCTGCTCCAGACGCAAGGCGCTGGCTTTTTGCGCGGCGAGGTTGGTGCTGTAGCTTTGCGAAAGGTTGAGCAAATCCCGGCGTCCGATGTAGGACAACAAGCCACTGACCCCGGCGATAAACAGCAGATAAAGGCTGATGCTCATGATGGTGGTGCGACGGACTTCCTCGTTGCGTGCGGTGCGCAACTGCTGCTCGGTGCCGATGACGTCTTCATACTGCTTGCGAATTTCATCGGTCAGCCGCTTACCGCGTCCCGACCTGACCGCGCTGCGATAATCGCCGCTGGCGCGCTGCAGATCGATCATGGTTTGCGCGTAGTCCGTCCATTCCTGCTGCAACGCCTTCAAACGGCGCAAACGGTCGGTCTGCACCGGATTGTCAGCGGTCAGTTCGAACAGCGTATCCAGGGCAACGTTGATGCGCGGCTTGGCAGTCTCGTAAGGATCGAGGAAATGCTCGTCGCCGCTGAGCAGGAAACCGCGCATGCCGGTCTCCAGGTCGACGGTCAGCTTGACCGCTTCGTTGGCGTTATTGATCACCCGATCGGTATGTTCTACCCATTGAATCGTCGTTAACAGATAGGTAATCAGCGAAACGAAGAACACGGCGCTGATGACGCCCAGGCCCAACGGCAGGCTGATGTTGCGGCTCAGGAGTTTACGAAATCGTTGCTCATCAACCGAAGAACCGGAGGTCATGGGGCAGGCCTTGTCGAACTGTCAGAATGCAGCGAGTTTGCCCCAAAAACGGCCTCGGGATCCAATTTTCTGACATGTTTTCGCGCAAAGTCCTACGTTACAGTGCTACCGCTCAAAGCGACGGGTTATCCTTGAGAGCCCTGTACCGCTGTTCTTTTTTTACGCCGTAGGGAACTTGTCGGGATGCGCCACTTACTGATGCAAGAGGCCGGCGATTTCGACCGGACCGACCAGCCATTTTTTCAGGAATGCCCACTATGCCCTCCTCCCCGTCCACTATCCTTGTCGTCGAAGACGACAACATCGTGCGCATGCTGATTGTCGACGTACTGGAGGAGTTGGAGTTCAGGGTGCTTGAGGCGGACGGCAGCGAGCAGGCGCTGGAAACTCTCGAGGATAAAGACCGGGTCATCGACCTTATGATGACCGATGTCGGGTTGCCTGGGATGGATGGCCGCGAGTTGGCTAACCGGGCGCGGGCACTACGCCCCACGCTGCCCATTTTGTTCGCCAGCGGTTATGCCGAGAGCATCGATGTACCCGCTGACATGCACGTGATCGGCAAACCGTTTTCCATTGATCAGTTACGCGACAAGGTAAAAAGTATCCTCGACTGACCCACCTGCCTGATGTGGTTAAATGACGCCTTTTTTCAGGCCTGCCCTGTGCCCGCGTCAAGGAACCCTTTTCATGAGTCAACCCCACCCTACCAAAGTCCTGGTCATTGGTTACGTCTGGCCCGAGCCTCGCTCCTCGGCCGCCGGTGGGCACATGATGCAAATCCTCGACATTTTCCTGCGCCAGGGTTGGGACATCACGTTCAGTAGTCCGGCTGGCGACGGTGAACACCCGGCCGATCTGTCCGCTGTGGGCATTCGCCAGGTTCCCATCGAGCTCAATAGCAGCAGCTTCGATACGTTTGTCGCTGAACTGGCCCCGGATATTGTTCTGTTCGATCGTTTCATGATGGAAGAACAGTTCGGCTGGCGTGTAGAAAAACACTGCCCGGATGCGTTGCGGGTGCTTGAAACGTCGGACCTGCAATGCCTGCGCGACGCTCGGCATCACCGGCTCAAGGAGCGGCTGAAGGCCAGCGACGACGTAAACGACTTCACGGACCTTTTTGCACCCGCGTTACGCGAAGAGTTTCAGTTGATGGCCGATACCGACGTGGCCAAACGGGAAATCGCGGCGATCTATCGTTGCGACTTGAACCTGATGATCTCTGAAGTGGAAATCGAACTGCTGGTAGAACACTTCAAGGTGCCGCGCGAGTTGTTGCACTGGAACCCCTTGATGGTGGACTTGCCGACAGTGCCACCTGCAACGTTCGAAGATCGGGCGCACTTTCTGCATATTGGCAATTTCCGCCATGCCCCTAACTGGGATGCCGTGCTCTGGCTGAAAACCACGATATGGCCAATGATCCGGGAGCAAATTGCGGGGGCCCAATTACATATCTACGGCGCCTACACACCACCAAAGGCGACGGCGTTGCATAACCCGGCCCAAGGCTTCCATGTCATGAACTGGGCAGAAGACGCGCTGCAAGTCATGTCCGCCGCGCGGATTTGCCTGGCGCCCTTGCGTTTTGGTGCCGGCATCAAAGGCAAGATCGTCGATGCGATGCTGTGCGGTACGCCGAATGTCACGACCCCGATCGGTGCTGAAGCGATGCATGCTCAAGAGCCATGGCCAGGTGCCATCGCTCTTACAGCCAGGGAGTTCGCCGACCGCGCCGTACAGCTTTATACCGACAAATCGCAATGGCTCAGCGCTCAGACACAGGGGCAGGCGCTACTGGCCGGTCGTTACCTGCAAGCCGCCCACGGCCCGGCATTGATCGAAAGGCTGGTTGACTGCCAACAACACCTGCCGCAACTCAGACGAAACAACTTTACCGGTAGCATGTTGCGTCACCATCATCACAAAAGTACCCAGTACATGGCGCAGTGGATTGAAGCGAAAAACCGCCATCAAACCTGAGTTCGCCGCAGGCTATGCCGTTAACACAGGCAGTGCCCAGACACGCGATATATAACTACCGCCTCTCGCCGAATCTGTCCGAATAACCTCGCCCACTTCAATCAACCCTCTCACGAGTGAGGGGTAATAAGAGAAGGAAAAGGCGATGGCAGACAATGAAATCAGGCAGTTCGACAACAGTGCATGGATGAGCAGCGTTCCGGGCATTGACAATCTAAAACTCATAGACATCGTCTGGCCCGGCGCCCATAACGCCGGGATGGATAAAAAAGCCCCCAATCATGATGCGGCAGTCGGCATTTGGACGAACTGTCAAAACGACTCTTTCTCCTGGCAGCTGGTCAATGGTGCGCGTGCCTTCGACATTCGACTGGGATATGCAGCAAACCGTAAGCAGCCCTTTTACTTTCATCACAACGGTTTTCGGTCCCCTCGCGAGCTCAATGAACTGATCGACGCAGTCATCATGTTTCTGGCTCGAAACCCGGATGAATTCATCGTGCTGGATTTTCATCAATTAGGCGATGGCGCTAAAGATTTCGACTACAAGGCACTCAGTGAACTGTTGGTACACCGACTTGGACCTCGTGTCCTGCGCCGGTCCGATGCCGCAAAAACACTTGGAGAAATCAAACGATCAAGTACCCTTCGCCGAATTATCATGGCCGCACTCGTCCAACCGGAAATGGACATTGATTACTTCTGGCCACCCATTCCGCACAAGTGGCACAAAAGCACCTTCAGCAGTGTTGCCGAGGTTCGGCGGCTCGTCGCTAAAACGGTAGAAGAAGCACCCTATCGAACACCTTTTCTATGGTCACTTTCGGTGACCAGCTATTCCGTGATTGGTCCGGTTCGCATCCCGAGCGTTATCGATAACTGGTTTAGTCGCACACAAGACGTAACGTCGCGCTGCAGCATCATCAATACAGACTTTTTCGACGAGTCAGACATCGTTCGCCATTGCGCGGATGCCACCCGCATCAAGGCCGCTCGAGATGATGACTGAACAGGTAAAAAACCTGGCTGGTCTACCTGACATGAAAGCGGCATGATCAACCGCGATAACAGTAAAGGAAGCGCCTCGTCAGGATCTGGACAGCCAGAGTGGCCGATTCATTTTGCGATACGCTATGAGCAACCTGTCGCGACCCTTTGAAGAGCGAGCAATTATGTATCTGGTGTGTGGCGAAGCGCTGTTCGATTTCTTCAGTGAAAACGACCCCGGCGACCTGGCTTCAACAGTGAATTTCAAGGCCATTGCCGGCGGATCGCCATTCAATGTGGCGGTGGGCTTGCGACGTTTGGGCGTGGATGCAGCGTTACTTGCCGGATTGTCGACCGACTATCTCGGGCGTCGCTTGCTGCAAGTATTGCAAGATGAGGGTGTACGCACCGACTATTTGATCGACTTCGATGTGCCGAGCACCCTGGCCATGGTTGCGGTTGGGGCCAACGGTTCGCCGCACTACAGTTTCCGGGGCGAAGGCTGCGCGGATCGACAGTTGCAACTACAACATCTGCCGACGCTGGGGCCTGAGGTGAGAGGACTGCACATCGGGTCATTTTCCCTGGTAGTCCAGCCCATTGCCGACACATTACTGACGCTGGTGCGTCGGGAAAGCGGTAAACGCCTGATCAGCCTCGACCCGAACGTTCGACTCAACCCTGAGCCGAACATCGAGTTATGGCGCTCGCGCATTGCGACGCTGGTGGAGTTGGCCGACCTGATCAAAGTCAGTGACGAGGACCTGGATTTTTTGTACCCCGGACAGGACCCGGCGGGTGTCATCGAAGGCTGGATGCAGCACCGCTGTCAGTTGGTATTCCTGACGCGTGGCGGCGACGGTGCAACCGTGTTCAGCCGGGCTCACGGGTCATGGTCGGCTCCCGCCCTTTCGGTGAAGATTGCCGACACCGTAGGCGCTGGTGATACCTTTCAGGCTGCGCTGATTGCCTGGTTGACCGAGCATCAGATGGATTCGGTGGAAGGCATGATGCAGCTCAGTTGCGATCAGATCGACACGATGCTTGGGTTCGCGATCCAGGCAGCGGCGCTGACGTGCAGCAAGACTGGACCGGATTTGCCCCATCGGCATCAAATAGATTTGCGTTGACCCTGTGAGAGCCGGCTAGTCAGAGAAAGCGGTCTGACCAGCCGACAGGCGGCGTTCAGGCGGGTTAACCATTTCTTAACTTTGCGGTCCAACACTTCACTGGACCGCACGCCTTCAGTTTTCTCTGACGCCCAGTGCGGCAGGTTCGACTACACGTCGAACTGTATTTCCGACCGCACCGGAGATCGTTCATGAACACGCACTCATTGCTGCTGGCCTTTGCGTTCACTTGCACCGCGTTTGCCGGCCTGGCTCAGGCTGACGACACCTCAACCTCACAAGCCGTGCCCTATCACTACGGCATGCCATTGCACGTCAGCAAGGTTATCTCGCTGACAGAGCCCTCTACCCTGGAGTGCAAAGTGGTAAAGGCCGACATGAAGTATCTCGATGAAAACGGCAGACCTGCGGAAATTTCCTACCGCAAGCTTTCCGACGCCTGCGAGAACCAAGGCTGACCGAGCTTTCGACTGTGGATCAGCCGCTGACGTGCGATGGGTCTGGACTTTTTCAGCCCCATCGCACTTCAGTGGCGTTTGAAAACCGCGTTAAAGTGCCTTATCCAGCGACGAATAGCGTTCGACTTCGACGGGATGCTGTTGAGAGCGCAAACCAGCAATCAGATCATTGATTTCCCTACAGCCATTTAGCTGCGAAGCATCGATACCTGTCACCGAGAAATCCAGTTGATCGGTTCGCCCGTCGGCAAATACCTTGATGGTCAGCTTGAGGTCAGGAGATAGCGAACACTGGCAGCGTTTGGGCAAAAAACTGCTTTCGATGATGTTGCGAAGTTCCAAGGCAGATAAAAACATGGCGACCGGCTCCTTTGTTTGATTGCCAATGATTAATAACGCCCGCTCGTGTGAAATTGCGGCGAACTTAAGAACAGCTACAGCATAAAACATGCCCGGATTTTCGCCGTGCAGCTCATCGTTAAATCAAAGGTTTAGACGAAACGCCCGCGGTTTCGGCCGTGCAATTTGCAAGAACGGCCTGTCTGGGTCCGGTACTTTGCACGCTGACCGCGCAAGATTTGCATTCGCTGCTCACCGCGGTAAGAATGCGCCCATTCATCACCAGCAAGGAGGCAACATGGGTTCTTTGACCTTGAACGCAACAATCGGGTTGCTCGCTGCGGGGCTGACCAGCCTGGTGCAAGCGGCGAAACTGGAAACAGTCGCGCCCTTCCCCAAAGCCGAAAGCGGTTTCACCCGTCAAGTCATTCACCTGGCCCCGCAAACACGAGAAGACGATTTCCAGGTTGAAATCCTCGCCGGCAAGACAATGACCGTGGATTGCAATCGACCACGTTTGGGCGGAATGCTTGAAGAAAAAAACCTCGAAGGCTGGGGCTATCCGTTCTACCGTCTGGAAAAAGTCATTGGACCGATGAGCACTCTGATGGCCTGCCCCGCCGGCACCAGCCAACAGGGCTTCGTCCCGGTGGTCGGCGACGGTTTCCTGCTGCGCTACAACAGCAAACTGCCGATCGTGCTCTACGTTCCCAAAGACATCGAAGTGCACTATCGAATCTGGTCGGCGTCGAGCAAGGTCGAGAAGGCCGTTCAGGAATAACCGGCCATTGTGCAACGCCGACACCCGCCACCTGCCCTCACGCCAGAGCGCCGCATAATGCGGCGCGCTCGGCCACATATCCCAGACTATCGAAATTGATGTTGGCACCCGAGTCGATGGCCACCAGCGTCTGACCTCTGACCCCGGTCCGGTCCACGTATTTTTTAATGCCTGCAACTGCCAATGCGCCGGACGGCTCGGTGATCGAGCGGGTATCGTCGTAGATGTTCTTGATCGCCGCGCAGAGTTCGTCGTTACTGACGGTTACCACTTCATCGACACAGAACCGGCAAACCTCAAACCCATAAGCACCGATTTGAGCGACGGCCACACCGTCGGCAAAGGTTCCTACGCCGGGCAGGACGACCCGCTCGTCCGCCAGCAACGCCGCGTAAAGGCATGCAGAGTGTTCCGACTCAACGCCAATGATCCGCACTTCAGGCCTCAGGTACTTAACGTAGGCCGCGATTCCCGCGATCAAACCGCCGCCGCCTACCGGCACAAAGATCGCGTCCAGTGAACCTTGGTGCTGACGCAGGATTTCCATGGCGACTGTTCCCTGGCCTGCGATGACATCCGGATCATCAAAAGGCGAAACAAAAGTACGACCGGTTTCCCGGGCGAGGTCCAGCGCATAGGCCAGCGCAAACGGGAAACTCTCGCCATGCAACACCGCGTCGGCGCCTCGGCTGCGAACCCCGGTCACTTTCAATTGCGGCGTCGTACACGGCATGACGATGCAGGCATCGATTCCTAATTCCCGTGCGGCCAGTGCCACGCCCTGAGCATGGTTGCCGGCAGATGCGGTGACCACGCCACAGGCCTTTTGCGCATCGCTCAATTGCACGAGCTTGTTATAGGCCCCACGGATCTTGAAGGAAAAGGTGGGCTGCAAATCTTCGCGCTTGAGCAAAATGTGGTTACCCAGGATTTGCGACAATGCATGGGCAGGTTGCAGCGGCGTGCGCACGGCCAGTTCGTACACCGGCGCGGCGAGGATCTTTTTGACGTAGTGCTCCAGCAAGGCCTGTTGTTCGGATGTGCAATTCATCGTCGTCTCCTGACTTTTATCGGGACCCAGGAGACAGAAAATGAAAACCCGCCTCCAGGGCGGGTTGGGTGCTGCAGATGTGAGCTAGCCCGCCAAATGAGGAATGGCGGTAATAATGCTTGGCTGGCAGCGCAATACGTGAGTAGTCATGGCACGAAATTAGCCGGACGCTGATAGCAAGTCAATGGCAAGTTTTTCGTGGCGCCAGTAGGCTGGTCGTCATGATCATCACCCCAAGGACGGAAACCATGAAAACCATTGCCCTGCCGTTGATTGCCCTGATTGCCTTTGGCGCCTACACCGTTTCGGTAATGCTTCAAGCCGAACAATCGCTGATCGACTTCGGCATCAGCCTTATGTCGAGTCCGGATACGGCGCAAGTGGTCATAGACCTGTATGTGCTGGCCACAATGGCGGGCATTTGGATGTACCAGGATGCGCGCAAACGTGGGCAGTCGGCGTTATCGGTCGCGCCCTATTTGCTGATCACCGCCATTTTTGTGTCCATTGGGCCGTTGTTGTACCTGGTGGTCCGTGGGATTCACAACCACAAACAACGGGTGAGTGCGCCTCAGCAAAGCTGATCCGCAGGCCCACCGATTGTTGAGTCGCTTACTGTTTCAGACCGACTTTATAGAGCCCGCCCTTCTCTTCATCGGTGAGCACATACAAATACCCGTCCTGCCCTTGGCGTACATCGCGGATGCGCTTGTTCAGATCGCCGAGCAAGCGCTCCTCGTGCACCACCTTGTCACCCTCAAATTCCAGGCGGATCAGCTCCTGGCTGACCAGCGCGCCGATAAATACGCTGTGTTGCCACTCCTTGAATCGGTCGGCGTCGTAGAACGCCATGCCGCTCAAGCCCGGGGATTTTTCCCAGACATGGTACGGTGCAAGGGTGCCTTCGGCGGTTTGCCCTTTGGCTTCGGGTATCGGCTGGCCGGAATAGTTGATGCCGTGGGTCGCCAACGGCCAGCCGTAGTTTTTCCCGCGTTCGATGATATTGATCTCGTCTCCACCGCGCGGGCCATGTTCGTTTTCCCATAGCGTACCGTTCCAGGGATTCACTGCAGCACCTTGCGGGTTGCGTTGCCCATAGGACCAGATTTCCGGCCGCACATTGGCCTGACCGACGAAGGGATTGTCTTTAGGCACTTTGCCATCCGGGTAGATGCGCACCACCTTGCCTTGCAGCTTGTCCAGATCCTGAGCAGTCGATCGGTCGTTGTTTTCCCCGAAGGTCACGAACAGGTACCCGTCGCGGTCGAACACCAGCCGCGAACCGAAATGGTTGCCCACCGACAATTTGGGTTCCTGGCGCAGGATCACGTGAAAGTCCTTGAGCGCCGTGAGGTCTTCGGACAACCGACCGCGTCCGACAGCTGTACCGGCCTTGTCGCCCGAACCGCCACCTTCGGCGTAGGACAGATAAACCATGCGGTCTTGTTTGAAGTCGGGTGACAACGCCACGTCGAGCAATCCGCCCTGGCCTTTGGCCCAGACTTCGGGCACGCCATTGAGTGGCGCTGACAGTTTGCCATCGGTCGTCACCAACCGCAGGTTCCCGGGCCGCTCAGTCACCAGCATCCCCTGGAGGTCAGGCAGAAACGCCAGTGCCCAGGGGTGTTCCAGCCCTGTCACGATCGGGGTGACCTCAAGGGTTCCCTGCTCACTTTTGAATGTTTGGACAGGCTGCGCCAACGCAGCGGATGTGACGGTGAGCAATGCGCTGCCACACAAGGTAGCCAGCAGGGTTTTACGCAACATGCACGATTCCTTTTCTCGTCAGAGTGGCAAACAAGGCATGTGCCCTGGCGTTCAACGGTTGCTGCCGGAATCTCGGGGAGGCGGATTCGGGATGAATTTCGGTGGGCTTGAGGGCGTTGTTTGAGCAGGATAACGATTGCCGATTCCGCCGTTATCCAGGGTCGGCGGGCGCGGCGCTGGCACGGTGTTAGGGCTGCGGATAGCCGGGGCGCTGGGTTGCGTACCCTGCATGCTGTTGGGGTTTGCCCGGTGAATCGGGCTGTTGTAAGGATTGTTGCTGGCAGCGCCCGGCAGATTCTGAGCCACCAACAATGACGCAGTGGCATCGGCCTGGGCTGCGGCACTCAATGCACCACACAAGACCAGCAGCATCGCAGCGGGAAGGAATGAGTTCATGGCGGCCTCTCTGCATCAGCGTGAACAAGAACTTCGATACCACGCTACGCCCGGGGTTCGGATTTGTTAACCAAAACCGCACTGGCAAGATGTAACACGAAGTTGAGCGACACCTGGTGACTTACCGAAAACAACGGAAACTTTTGTCCAGCGCGGTGGGTCACCTGAACACATCACTTTGCGAGTAAACCACCATGGCTCGGGCAATCTGGAAAGGTGCAATCAGCTTCGGATTGGTACACATTCCTGTGGCGCTGGTCTCGGCGACGTCGTCCCAAGGCGTGGATTTCGACTGGCTCGACAGCCGCAGCATGGACCCGGTGGGTTACAAGCGCGTCAACAAGGTCACCGGCAAGGAAGTCACCAAGGAGCATATCGTCAAAGGCGTCCAATACGAAAAAGGCCGGTACGTGGTGCTCAGCGAAGAGGAAATTCGCTCGGCACATCCGCTGTCGACACAGACCATCGATATTTTTGCGTTTGTCGACAGCAGTCAAATCCCGTTACAGAACATCGACACACCCTATTACCTGGCACCGGATAAACGCGGGGGCAAGGTCTATGCGCTGTTGCGCGAGACCCTCGACAAAACGGGCAAGGTCGCCCTGGCCCGAGTGGTGCTGCATACCCGTCAATACCTGGCGGCGTTGATGCCAATGGACTCGGCCATGGTGCTGGTGAAATTGCGCTGGCCGGCGGAAGTCCGCAGCCTGGACGAACTCGCTCTAGGCCCGGACGTCACCAAGGCTCAGCTGACCAAAGGAGAACTGGACATGGCCAAACGCCTGGTGGCCGACATGAGCGTCGAATGGTCGCCGGACGATTACCGCGATGAGTTTGAAGACAAGATCATGGCCCTGGTGGACAAGAAAGCCCATGAAGGCAAGATCGAAGACGTGGAAACCGCTACTGGGGAGCAAGAGCGTAAATCCGCCGATGTGATTGATCTGACGGAACTGCTCAAACGCAGTCTGGGTGGCAAGGGAGCAAGTAAGGCAACGGCCAAGCCCAAAGCGGCGAGCAAGCCGGCTGCGCGCAAAAAAGCCAGCAAGTAATGGATTGAATGTCGCCCACGTCCCGCGATGACACCGACAGCCCCGACGGCCTCAAATCAGCACGAAAACCGCGACCAACCCGGCAAAAATCGACCATTTTTGCAGGTAGTAAAGTTTGCGATTTCGCTTTTTCAATTGCTTGCCATGCAGCCGAATCTTGTAGATTTTGCCGAACAGTCGATTGATGCCCCCGACTTTGTCACCTGCCTCGTTCGGCGCACCGGCCGCCGACATCACATGGCGGCTGAACCAGCTGTTGAAGAAAGCTGCCCAGCGATACTTCATCGGTCGCTCGACATCGCAAAACAGGATGATGCGATTTTGCTGCGTGGTGTTTTCGGCGAAATGTATGAAGGTTTCGTCGAACATCACCGCCTCGCCGTCTCGCCAGTGATAATTCTCGCCATCGACATTGATGTAGCAACCGGCATCGTTGGGCGTTTCGAGGCCCAGGTGGTAGCGGTAGGACCCGGCATACGGATCGCGGTGACGCACCAGTTTGGCACCCGGTGGCAACTCGGCGAACATGGCAGCCTTGATTGAACCGATGCTTTGCACCAGTTCCGTCGTGCGTGGGCAAAGTTTCATGGCTGACGGGTGACTGTCGCCATACCACTTGAGGTAGAAACGCTTCCAGCCCGTCTTGAAGAAGGAATTGAAACCGACATCGTCATACTGGTTCGAACGCTTGATCTCCCCGGCCCGGAGCAAATGCTGACCTTCGGCGCGGATCTCTTCCCAATGCGCTTGCAATGGACTCAGATCGGGAAAATCCGCGGGATTGAGGTAGGGCTTGTTGGGGATTTTCGAGAACATATAAAGGAAGCAATTGACCGGTGCCAGAAACGTCGAGTGATCGCTTAGCTGACGCCCCAGCTTATGGCGTACTCGTCCCCGCAGATGTACATACGCAATCGATACAACGTAGATAACGGCAATGATGAGTTTCACAGAAATCGCCACACCTCAGGTGAACACACTGCGGCCCTTGTTGGCCTGAATGCCATTGGGTCATGTGCAGCGTCTGAATTCGCAAGTGCGTCCAGCGGTACACCATTGAGCCCCGCCGCTATTCGGCACCGGACTGATGGATGGCATTTTAGCCACAGTTTGTAACCAATAGTTAACCCGAAAATGTGAAAATCTGTCCATTCATACAGGCAAAGTGTCGCACAGGCCTGAACGCCCTATCGTTTAAAGAGCCAGACCAGTACAATCGCCGCCAAACTTTACGCGCACCCTTGGTTGATCGCGGGAAACAATCCCGTCTCAGCACGCTTTGACTCGGGTCAAGCGCTCCACATGCTGCTGTCCACTTGATGCCAGATGGATCTTCCGCTTCTGATCGGGATGCACATCCCATGGATCGAACAGCGGGAACGGGTACTGAATCGGTACTGCCGCAACCCTAGCTACTCTGAATGCTTCGCAGGAAAAACCTTTGATTTCTACAGCTAACATCACGATGCAGTTCGGCGCCAAGCCGCTCTTCGAAAACGTTTCGGTCAAATTCAACGGTGGCAACCGTTATGGCTTGATCGGTGCCAACGGTTGCGGCAAGTCGACCTTCATGAAGATTCTGGGCGATGACCTCGAGCCTTCCGGCGGCCAGGTCATGCTGGAGCCAAACGTGCGCCTGGGTAAATTGCGCCAGGACCAGTTCGCCTACGAAGAATTCACCGTGATCGACACCGTGATCATGGGTCACGAAGAGCTGTGGAAGGTCAAGGCCGAGCGCGACCGCATCTATTCGCTGCCGGAAATGAGCGAAGAAGACGGCATGGCCGTGGCCGAACTGGAAACCGAGTTCGCTGAAATGGACGGCTACACCGCTGAATCCCGCGCCGGCGAACTGCTGCTGGGCCTGGGTATTCCCATGGAACAGCATTTCGGACCGATGTCTGAAGTCGCTCCAGGCTGGAAACTGCGGGTGTTGCTGGCTCAAGCCCTGTTCTCCGATCCGGAAGTGCTGTTGCTCGACGAACCGACCAACCACCTGGACATCAACACCATTCGCTGGCTGGAAACCATTCTCAAGGCGCGTAACAGCACCATGATTATCATTTCCCACGACCGCCACTTCCTGAACAGCGTCTGCACCCACATGGCTGACCTGGACTACGGTGAGTTGCGCCTGTTCCCGGGCAACTACGACGAGTACATGACCGCGGCCACCCAGTCCCGCGAGCAGTTGCTGTCGGACAACGCCAAAAAGAAAGCCCAGATCTCCGAACTGCAGACGTTCGTCAGCCGCTTCTCGGCCAACGCCTCGAAAGCCAAGCAGGCCACCTCCCGCGCCAAGCAGATCGACAAGATCCAGCTGGCCGAAGTCAAGCCATCGAGCCGCGTGAGCCCGTTCATCCGATTCGAACAGACCAAGAAGCTGCACCGACAGGCCGTGACCATCGAGCAGATGTCCAAGGGCTTCGACGGCAAGACCCTGTTCAAGAACTTCAGCTTCACCGTCGAAGCCGGCGAGCGCCTGGCGATCATCGGCCCGAACGGTATCGGCAAGACCACCCTGCTGCGCACGCTCATGGGCGAACTGACCCCGGACGCCGGTTCGGTGAAGTGGACCGAAAGCGCGGAACTGGGCTACTACGCCCAGGACCACGCCCATGACTTCGAAGACGACGTCAGCCTGTTCGACTGGATGGGCCAGTGGACTCAGGGCGAGCAGATCATCCGTGGCACCCTGGGCCGCATGCTGTTCTCCAACGACGAGATCCTCAAGTCGGTCAAGGTCATCTCCGGTGGTGAGCAAGGTCGCATGCTGTTCGGCAAGCTGATTCTGCAAAAGCCGAACGTTCTGGTGATGGACGAACCGACCAACCACCTGGACATGGAATCGATCGAAGCGCTGAACCTGGCGCTGGAGAACTATCCGGGCACGCTGATCTTCGTCAGCCACGACCGCGAGTTCGTATCGTCCCTGGCCACCCGGATCATCGAGTTGAGCCCGAATGGCGTGACTGATTTCAGCGGTACTTATGACGATTACCTGCGCAGCCAAGGCGTAGTGTTCTAAGCGTCAGCTGTCATTGAAAAGCCCTGTCCATGTGACGGGGCTTTTTGCTTTCAAGATCAAAAGATCGCAGCGTTCGGCAACTCCTGCAATTGACGGTGTATACCGTCTTGAGCCTCACTGCGCAAATCGCCTTGTACATGGAATCATGCAGCTACGCGGGCTCTTCGTAGGAGTTGGCTTGCCAGCGAAAGCGGTGTGTCAGTCACCATCGATGTTGGATGTACCGACCCCTTCGCCGGCAAGCCGGCTCCTACAAGGGATACTTGTCGAGCACGGATTCTGTGTGCACTGAAGACCACTGTAGCTGCCGAAGGCGGCGATGTTTTAATCGTTAGCGTGCTTTCTTTTATTGCAACGCCGCGCCATGATGGAACTCTCCCACCGCCGCCCGCGAACGAGCCCTCATGTCTGTGCAGCAATTGCCTCCGCAAAGCTCCATGGCGATCACCCTGCAGATCGTCTCCATCGTCTTCTATACCTTTATTGCCTTCCTCTGCATCGGCTTGCCGATAGCGGTATTGCCAGGTTATGTCCACGAACAGCTCGGGTTCAGCGCCATTGTCGCGGGGCTGACCATCGGTTCCCAATACCTCGCCACTTTGCTGAGCCGCCCCATGGCAGGTCGCATGTCGGACAGTATCGGAACCAAGCGCGCCATTATTTATGGCTTGTCAGGGATCGTGTTGAGTGGCGCGCTGACATTGCTCTCGACCTTGCTGCAAAGTTTTCCCCTGCTCAGTCTGTTGATCCTCCTCGCCGGGCGCCTGCTGCTCGGGGTCGCTCAAGGGTTGATCGGCGTCGGCACCATCAGTTGGTGCATGGGCCAAGTGGGCGGGGAACACACGGCGCGGTCGATATCCTGGAACGGCATTGCTTCATACGGAGCGATTGCCATCGGCGCGCCGCTGGGCGTGGTGATGGTCGGGCAACTCGGGTTTGCCAGTCTCGGGATTGCGCTGTCGCTGCTGGCCCTGGCTGCGTTGCTACTGATTCGCAACAAACCGTCAGTGCCTGTGATTCGTGGTGAGCGCCTGCCCTTCTGGGCCGTGTTCGGGCGCATCGCGCCGTTTGGCGCGAGCTTGAGCCTGGCCTCCATCGGCTATGGCACCCTCACAACATTCATCACCCTGTATTACGTCAGTCGTGGCTGGAGCGGTGCGGCTTATTGTCTGAGCGTGTTCGGCGTGTGCTTCATTGTGTCGCGGCTGCTGTTCATTTCCAGCATCAGCCGCTTCGGCGGCTTCACATCTGCCATTGCCTGTATGTGTATCGAGACGGTTGGTCTGGTCCTGCTGTGGCTTGCACCTTCAACCGGTTACGCCTTGCTTGGCGCCGGGCTGACCGGTTTCGGCCTGTCGCTGGTGTATCCGGCACTCGGCGTCGAAGCTATCAAGCAGGTCCCCAGCGCCAGCCGCGGTGCGGGGCTGAGTGCCTATGCCGTGTTCTTTGACCTGGCACTGGCAATTGCCGGCCCGCTGATGGGCGCCGTTGCGCTGAATCTGGGGTACTCGTGGATTTTCTTCAGCGCAGCGTTGTTGTCGGTGACGGGGTTGGGTTTGACGTTGTGGCTCAAACGGCGCGCCGAAACTTGAAGAGCAGAAAATCAAAAGATCGCAGCCTTCGGCAGCTCCTACGGTAAATGTGTAGGCGCTGCCGAAGGCTGCGATCTTTTAACTACTGATCCGCCGTTTGCATCCCGGCCCGGGTCGACCGGCCCAAGGTGCGAGTGAAGAAGCTGCCGGCTTCGGAAATGAGACTGCGGTGAATGTCTTCACGGTCAACGCCATCGGCATCGGTGCACAGCGCAGGCATGATCACGATTTGCTCATCATTGCACGGCGCCATGAACACGAAGTGCCCTGCCCCGGCCAATAATTTGAAGTCTGGCGCTACAGGCAGTTTGCGCGCAAGCGCGGCGGCATTCTTATCCACCGCCACCAATTTGTCGCCATCGCCACTGTAAAGCAGCACCGGCACGTGCACGTCGGCCAGGGTTTGGCGGCCAAACTTCAGGCTCAAGGGTGCCATCAACATCAGGGCGTGGACCCGTGGATCTGCGACGGGTTGCAAGTCATCGCGATCGACAATCAGCTCGCCTTTGGTATTGCAGGCATCGCGATCATCCGGGCGCTCTTCGCAATAACGCCGCAGGCGATCCAGATCCGGCGTCGCGCCGGACAGAATCAGCGCCGTCTCGCCCCCTGCCGAATAACCAATCACGCCCACTTGATCGGCATTGACGAACGGCGCGAGCATGCGGTCTCCCAAGGTGGCGGTGATAGCTTCGGAAATCTGTATCGGCCGACCATAGAGGTTACTCAATGTACCGAGTCGGCTGTGGTCTTTGGAGTTGTCACCGGGATGGATCACCGCCACCACCACAAAGCCTTTGCGCGCCAGCGATGTCGCAAGGTCGTGCAGGGCCAACGGGGTGCCGGTGTTGCCGTGGGAGAGCATGAGCATCGGAAAGCGGCCGATGGCGACTTTGGTGTCTTCCCCGGCTTCGACGGTGTACCCCTCTAGCTTGCTGGTGTGCTCCCGGTCGCTGGAAGGATAGAACGCGATGGCGCGCATCGGTTGCAGGTCCAGCGGATCAAGAAAGCTCATTTCATGGAAGCCGACGCTCCAGCGAGGATGCGAAGCAGGTGCAGCGTGCACAGTAATCAGGCTGCCAAGCAGGCAAATCAGCAATGTTGCACAAAGACGCACCATGGGATGCCCCACCTTGTTACCGGACCGGAGACGCTAACCCTCGACTGCATAACTCGGGCCACAATCTGTAACGACCAGAAACAAAAAACTCCGCATCTGGTACTTGCGCATCCAGAATACAGAGTTTTTTGAGGCTTTACCTGAGCGGTTGAGCTTCTTTACGCAGGGCTTACGCTGCAGCGAACAACTGCTCGCTGATTCGCGTGTGAGCGTCGCTCATTGCTTTGTTGCGCACTTCATCACCATAAGCCAGGCCCTCGGCACGGACGATTTCAACGTCGGTGATGCCGATGAAACCGAACAACAGCTTCAAATATTCTTCGTGGGCAACACCAGTTGCCTGACCGGCGTGTATGCCACCGGAGGTCGAAACAATTACGACTTTCTTGCCACCGCACAGGCCTTCAGGACCCGCTTCGGTGTAACGGAAGGTCTGGCCGGCAACGGCAATGCGGTCGATCCACGCCTTCAATTGCGTCGGGATAGTGAAGTTATACATCGGAGCTGCAATCACAACGGCATCGGCGGCGAGGAATTCGGCCAGGGTCTGGGCACTCAGGTCGGCTTCGTGCTGTTGAGCGGCGTTGCGCAATTCAGCGGTAGTGCCAGCAGCAACCAGGGTTGTGGCAGAGAAATGGCTGATGGCATCAGCGGCCAGGTCGCGGTAGGTCACTACGGCGCTTGGTTCGGCGGATTGCCAGGCTTTAACGACTTCGCCGCTCAACTGACGGGAAGCCGAGTTGTCGCCAAGAATGCTCGAATCGATATGCAGCAGTTTCATGTGGGATCTCCAAGTGAGGATCGCAACCGGGCGACCTGATGGAAACAATCCTACAGATGAAACCAATGGCTGATTAGATGGCAACAATGCGATAGTTTGTCTCACACATAGAACAATCAGGTAACCCTCATGCAAGACCTGAACGACCTTTATTACTTCGCCAAGGTGGTGGAAGCCGGTGGCTTCGCGGCGGCCGGGCGTTTGCTGGGGATTCCCAAGTCGCGACTGTCGCGTCGAATCGCCGAGCTGGAGGAACGCCTGGGCGCTCGTCTACTGCAACGCACCACCCGCCAGTTGAAGCTGACGGCCGTAGGCGAACGCTATCTGCGGCACTGCCAAGCCATGCTGCTGGAAGCGGAAATGGCCGACGAGGCGGTGGCGAGCATGTCCAGCGAGCCCCGTGGACGTCTGCGGGTGTCCTGTCCGGTGGGACTGGCTCACGAAATTCTGCCGGGTGTGATCAGCGACTTCCTCGAGCGATTCCCGCAGGTGCAACTGGAAGTCATGCTGCTCAATCGCCGCGTCGACCTGGTGAACGAAGGTATAGATGTCGCATTGCGGGTGCGCGAGTTGGGTGATGAAGATCCGCTGCTGGTGACCCGACGCTTGCGTCAGGCGCAGATGTTGTTGGTTGCCAGCCCGGGGTTCCTGCTTGGCCGTGAGATCAATCACCCCGAAGACTTGAAAAGCCTTCCGGTGTTGGGCGCCCTCGAAGCCGATCGGTTGATGCATATCCGCCTGCTGGACCAGCAAGGCAAAAGCTTCGAGCTTGCGATGGAAGCTCGCCTGGGCATCGATGACTTTATCGTTCGCAAGGCCAGCACCCTCGCCGGACTCGGCTTTACAATGCTGCCGATGATGTATTGCGAACAGGAACTGGCCAGCGGTTCACTGGTGCAATTGCTGCCCGAGTGGTCGCTGCCTGGCGGCTGGTTGCAGGCGGTGTACCCTCATCGACGCGGCGTGATGCCGGCCGTACGCGCCTGGATCGATCATCTGGTCGAATCCTTCAATGCCTGTGGAGAGCGATTACTATGAAGGCTGGACGCATGAGCGAAGAGGATGTCGCGGTATTCTGCCTGACCCTGCCCGGTGCGCGGGAGGATTACAAATGGGGTGGCGTGCGAGTGTTTTCGATTGCGGGGAACAAGATGTTCGCCTTGCAGGGACTAAGGGGTTCGTCCCTGGCGTTCAAGGTCGATAAGGATCTGTTTCTTGGCCATTGCGACCGTCCGGGAATCCATCCGGCGCCTTATCTGGCACGCGCCCAATGGATCATCATGGAACTGCCCTACCCGTTGGGCCGTGAAGAGCTGCAAGGCTTGTTGCAGCGCTCCCACCAATTGGTGGTGAGCAAACTGCCCAAGCGCACCCAGGTGGGGTTGTTGCTCGATTGATCAGAACAACGCGAACAGGTGTGCGCCGAGGAACAACATGTCGATCCAGAACACCTGGTGCAACAGCACGATGATCCAGAACACCAGTTGAAACGAAACCTTGCGGGTTTTGTGCCGCAATACTTGCTGAGCCAGTAAAGCGCCCGGCCAGCCACCCGCGAATTCCAGCGCATGCAGCACGTTTTCCGGCGTGCGCCATTGATCCGCAACTGCCTTGCGCTTGTCGCTCCAGTACAGCGCTAACGTCACAACACTGATGATGCCGTAGGCTGCCAGGGGAATCAGCGAAACCCCGCGCAGCCATAACGACATCGAACCCCACAACGGCAACGCACATAGAATGACGAACACCAGCCATTTCAGCCGGGGATTGCGGATCTGGCCTCCGGGCTGACGCCCGGGATTATTGCGCGTGCGGGAGTCACTCATGGTTTGGCGGCAGTCCAGTCGACCCAGCCGAATTGCCAGGTGGCCAGGATCAGCAAGCCGAACCCGATGCGATACCAGGCAAACACCGCATAGCTGTGACTGGCAATGAATTTGAGCAAACCACGCACCGCGATCATCGCGAAGATAAACGCGGTGACGAAACCAATCGCAAACACCGGGAAATCCGCAGGCACGAACAGGTGACGGTATTTGTAACCCGAATACACCGCGGCACCGACCATGGTCGGCATCGCCAGGAAGAACGAAAACTCGGTAGCGGTCTTGCGCGACAACCCGAACAACAGGCCGCCGATGATGGTCGAGCCCGAGCGCGATGTCCCCGGAATCATCGCCAGGCACTGGGCAAAGCCGACTTTCAGCGCGTCTTTCCAAGTGATGTCATCGACCGTTTCGGCATGGACTTCATGCTGACGGCGTTCGGCCCACAGCATGATGATGCCGCCCACGACCAGTGCACTGGCCACGGTGATCGGGTTGAAAAGATACTCGTGGATCAGATCGGCAAAAATTACGCCCAATACCACGGCGGGCAGGAAGGCAATCAACAGGTTTGCGGTAAAGCGCCTGGCGCTTGGCTGGGTTGGTAAACCGATGACCACGTCGAAAATCTTTCGCCGAAACTCCCACACCACCGCCAGGATCGCCCCAAGCTGAATGATGATGTTGAAAGCCATGGCTCGCTCACCACCGAAGTCGAGCAAGTCGGCCACGATGATCTGGTGCCCGGTACTGGAAATGGGCAAAAACTCGGTCAGCCCTTCTACAACCCCAAGTATCAACGCCTGAAAGGCAGTCCAAAGATCCATCAATCCCCCAAAAAGCTATGCGCGTCGGCATGCCCCGTTAGTATTTTTCAAAACGTTGACTGCGATCAGCGTAGCTGAAGTCCCACGCGTCTTTCTCCCCGCAGAACCCTGAATATCCTGTGAAATTCAGGTTTTCGGATGCGGGGCCGAAATCCTATCAGACAAGTCCGATTAACGCTGCGGCGTTATTCGACGCAGGTCGCATAGGCCCATCGGACAAGGTGTGGTTGGATGCTGGCGTGGATTTATTACAAGAACAAGAAAAGGGAGTAAACGGGGTATGAACAGCTTGCGCAATATGTCGATCAGCCGTCGCTTGTGGGTCATCCTGATCGTGGCGGTGATGATGCTGCTGACCTTGGGCCTGTTGATGCTCAAGCAAATACACAATGACCTGTACCACGCCAAGGCGCAGAAAACCCAGCATGTGGTGCAGACCGCCAGCGGTATCCTCAGTTATTACCATAACCTCGAAACGTCCGGCACACTCAGCCGTGACGCGGCACAGAAACAAGCCCTGACTACCGTTCGCGGGCTGCGTTATGACCAGAACGATTACTTCTGGATCAACGACCTGACGCCCGTGATGATCATGCATCCGGCCAACCCTAAACTCGATGGACAGAATCTTTCGGCGATCCGTGATCCGGACGGCTTTGCCGTGTTCAACGAAATGGTCGCGGTGGCCAGGTCCAACGGGGCTGGCATCGTCAATTACCGCTGGCCGAAGCCCGGCGCTGATGCCCCGGTGGAAAAAACTTCCTACGTGAAGCTGTTCGAACCCTGGGGCTGGGTGATCGGTTCGGGCGTGTATATCGATGACATGCAGGCCGAGTTCTACGCTCAGGTCTGGAAAGCGGCGTCGATTGGCCTGGCCATTGCGCTGATCATGGCGCTGCTGGTGATCCTGATTGCCCGCAGCATTGTTCACCCCCTGCAGGAAGCCGTGAACGCCATGGCCAACATTGCCACTGGCGAAAGCGATTTGACCCGCAGTCTCGATACCCATGGTCAGGACGAAGTCACGCAATTGGCCCGGCACTTCAATGCCTTCACCGCTAAATTGCGCCGCGTGGTCAGCGAACTGCAGGAGTCCGCCAGTGCACTGGGTCAGTCATCCAGTGAGCTGGGCACCGACGCCGCCCAGGCGCAACAACGCAGCCAGCAGCAATCAGAGCAAATGGAGTTGGTGGCCACAGCGATCAATGAAGTGACCTACGGCGTGCAGGATGTGGCGAAAAACGCCGAGCACGCCGCCAGCGAAATGCGCGACGCCGAGGCACAGGCGCAACAAGGCCAGATCAATATCGATGGCAGTCTGAAGCAGATCGACACCTTGTCCTCCACCATTGACCAGGCCGTGGACGTGATTCGCACCCTGGCGACTGAAAGTACTCAGATCGGCAGTGTTCTGGAGGTCATCCGCTCGATCGCCGAACAAACCAACCTGCTGGCCTTGAACGCAGCGATTGAAGCGGCCCGGGCTGGCGAGCAAGGCCGTGGTTTCGCCGTGGTGGCCGACGAAGTCCGCTTGCTGGCCCAGCGCACGCAGAAATCCACGGCAGAGATTCAGTCGATGATTGAACGGCTGCAAAATCATTCCGAAGCAGCAGTCAAGGTGATTGGAGACAGCAGCCGTGCCTCTCAATTGACCATCGAACAGGCGGGACTGGCCGGCGCAAGCCTGAACGCCATCGGTCAGGCACTACGCAACCTCAATGGCTTGAATGCATCCATTGCCAGCGCGACCCTGCAGCAGGCCCATGTGGTCGAGGACATCAACCAGAACGTGACTCAGGCGGCCGGGTTGTCCCACAGCACCGCATTGGCCGCTGAGCAGTCAAGTGCGTCGAGCGTTCGCCTCAAGGCGTTGAGCGAACAGTTGAACGGCTTGCTCAAGCAATTCCGGGTGTAACTCCTCTCTGTACTGTAGGAGCGAGCTCGCTCGCGATGGTCGTCAACGATAACGCGTGTTTGCAGGCTAAACGCAGCGCGCTTGAGGCCTTCGCGAGCAGGTTCGCTCCTATAAAAATCCGATATCCCCCCCGCCCAGCCATCCCCACGTCATTTTGGGTACAATCCGCCCCCCTCTTCAATTTCACCAAGGAACCTCCATGTCCGGGCTTGAACTGTTTGCCGCCACTCTCGGCGTCATTGCCGTCTGGTTGACGGTCAAACAGAACCCCTGGTGCTGGCCGATCGGCCTGGTGATGGTGCTGATCTACAGTTGGATCTTTTTTGAGGTGAAGTTGTATTCCGACATGCTGCTGCAAGTGATCTACGCCGCGTTACAGCTCTACGGCTGGTGGCAGTGGACCCGCGCAGGCGAGGCGCACCAAGGGCGGGAGGTCAGCCGTCTGGGTGGACAGGCCGTCGCATCGGGGCTCGCACTTGGCGCGATTGCCAGCCTGTTGTTGGGCGCTGCCATGGCGCACTGGACCGACGCGGCCCAGCCCTGGCTCGATGCCGCCCTCACCGCCTTCAGCCTCGTCGCACAAGGGTGGATGGCACAAAAACGCGTGCAGTGCTGGCCGTTGTGGATCGTTTTGGACGTTATTTTCGTCGGCCTGTTTTTGTACAAAGGGATGTACCTGACCGCTGCCTTGTATGGTTTGTTCGCCCTGCTTGCCGTAAAGGGCTGGCGTACCTGGCGCAGCGATCCGGTGTTTTGCCCATGAAGGTATTGGTATTGGCAGGGCCGGAATCCAGCGGTAAAAGCTGGATCTCGAGTGAGATTCACGCCAAATTTGGCGGCATATTGATCGGCGAGTATGTTCGGCACTTCATCGAACGTGAAGCCCGACTAACCTGCCTCGACGACATTCCGTCCATCGCACAGGGGCAGTTGGCCTGGGAAGATGAAGCACGCGCCAAACAGCCACCACTGCTGATTCTCGATACGCACCTCTTGAGCAATATTTTGTGGAGTCGCACGCTGTTTGGTGCTTGCCCGGCGTGGATCGAACAAGCATTGCTGGCACGGCACTACGACCTTCACTTGCTGCTGAGCCCTGAAAACGTGCCTTGGCATGACGATGGCCAGCGCTGCCAACCGCAACTGTCAGAACGCCTGGCGTTTTTCGAGGCAAGCCAACACTGGCTTGAACTGCACCACCAGTCATATCGGGTACTGCAAGGTGACTGGGTACAGCGCAAGGACGCAGCCTTCAAGGCAGTGAAGCAATTGCTGGAAGCCTGACAGGGCGCCCACTCCAGCAAAAATGTCCATTTCTGATACATCCACCTCTACGCAAACCCTCGATTTAGAGCCTCCCAAACGCTCCCGCACGAAACTGTTAAGTCACTGAAACACCCTGCCTTCCCCCCTCTTAACGAGCAACGCCGCCAGCATGGAGGGGTTTTTTGCGTGGCTCTGTCTCAGCGACGTTACAAGACTTTTTTGATCAGCCTGGCACTTGAAGGCAACCCACTGTTTTTACAAGAAAAACAAAAAGCGGCACACCTTCTGCTCTCTTATCCGCAGCGCTGATAAGGGCCAGCGTTTCACTTACAGAAGGAATTGCCGTCGTGGGGAAACTTGATAACAGCATCTTTAGCCTCTTGCTGACCGGATGCGCACTGGGCTCGGTTGTCTCGCTGCCCGTACAGGCTGACAACGGCATCATCACCATCAAACGGGATGTCCAGACGCGCAACGCAGTAGTCCCGCCGCTCATTCCCGACCCTAGCCCAACCACCGTCAACGCCAACCCCTCGAAACAGATCCTCGCTCAGACGAACGAGTTGAGCGACGGTGATTTTGCCAATGTCGCCAGTGGCGCAGGCATCAGTCGACTGGTCACCCAAGGCACCAACAACCTGGGCGGCAATATCACCAACCAGACCCAGCTTTCCAACATGCCAGCCGGACGTTCGGGAAATTCCGGCGGCGGCATTGCGAACATGGTCAACTCAAACATCCAGCAAGGCCTGGGTGCGCTGAAACTCATAACGGGAGACCGTTAGGATGAATCGCAAGTTACTTATTGTCGCCATGTTCTGCAGTGCACCGTCCTTTGCCCAATCTCCCGTCATCAACAACGCCGACATCGACGGTTCGGGCACCCAGTACCAGGGCAACCTCTCGGTCAACCAGGCTGCCGGCGATCAGCAGCAACAGGCAAACGCCAGGGCGATTGCGATTGGCCAGGGCGCCAGCGCAACCACACAGATTCGCCAACGGCTGCGCACCCCTGGCGATCCCGCGAACGATGCCCGGACCAGTATCCAGGGCGACTCCTTCAGCAACGGCAACGGCATTCTGGGCGTCAACCAGAGTGCAGGTGCCAACAACCAGCAGGCCAACGCACTGCGCATCAGTGTCGGTAGCCAGCCGCAAAGTCTCGACGACAGCGTCCTCATGCAACAGAACGTGGCGCTGCTCAACAACTCCGATCCAACTGCCTCAGCACCCGGCTATCGCCAGGTCACTACCAGTGATCAGGCTTTCACAGGTAGCCGTGGGGTGATTCAGTTGAATCAGAGCGCCGGGGTAGGAAACCGAACTGCCAACACCCTGAGCGTACGGGTCGTGGATTGACCCATATAGGTAACAACAACACTTAACCTAAAATAAGTACGGAGAATCACCATGAAACCTTCGATGGCAATCAAGCCTCTGGTTTTCGCAATTGCTGCGGTCATGGCTGTTGCTGTACAAGCTGGGCAAAACGATAGGCGCGACCATGGCCACCATAATGGCAATGGAAATGGCAATGGCAATGGCAATGGCGGTGGGCAACAACAAACCCCTCCTCCTCCAACAAGAATCAACGTCAACGCAACGGCCAATGCGAACGATACGCAACGCAACACCGGCAATACCATCCGCAACGAAGGCACTCAGAACTCAGCCGAGATGAGTAGCTCTGCGACTGGCACCAGCGGCAACGTCGGCGTCAACGTGGCTGCAGGCGCGGGCAACCAACAGGACAACGCCGCTGCCATTGCGAACGCTGGCTCCGATCCTAGTCAGGATAATGCCTTCGTGTTTGGCACGGCCAACGCCACCTCCCAAGTAACGCAATTCAGCAACAGAAACCGGGTCGACAACTTCGGCAGCACTAACTCTGCCGTGATGAGTGGTTCGGGCAACAGCGGCAGCGGCAACATGGGTGTCAACATTGCTGGCGGTGACCTGAACCAGCAGAAAAACACCATGGCGATTGCCAACTCCAATGCGCCACTGGGTAGCGCAACGGCGACCGCCTCTGCCAACCAAAATGGCCCTGGCCTGGTCGTCAATAACAACGCCGATCGCACCTATCGTGTAGATACGATCACCGTTACCAACACCGCCACCGGTAACTTCTCTCGCGAAAGTGCGTTTGAACTCAGCGGCAGTCAAAGCGCTTCTTCGGGCTGGAACGCCGCGGGCGCCAAAAACTCCAGTGCCAGCGGATCCGCTAGCCTTGCTGTAAGCGGCGCCAACAGCAGCAGTGCGAGCGGTTCCAACAATAGTGCCTCGAGCAACACTCACAGCAGCAGTGCCAGCGGTTCTAACAGCAGTGCTTCGAGCGGCACCAACAGCAGCAGTGCCAGCGGTTCCAACAGCAGCAGTGCAAGCGGTTCTTCGAATGCTGCTTTGAACGCTTCGTTGAACGCTAGCCTGGACGCTTCGGCGGCGACTGCCAACTCCAATACCTTTGGCAATCGCACCCGCAGCAGCAGTTCCGAGGCATCTTTGAACGCTTCGCTGGGCGCAACGCTTGACGCATCGGTAAGCACTTCGTTTGATCGGGCCAACGACTCCGCGTTCGACAGAGCACGTGATTCCTCGTTCGACAGATCGCGCGAATCCTCGTACGACAGAAGCCGCGACTCCGCTTCCAGCAATACGCACGAATCGTCGTACGACCGCTCGAAAGACTCGTCCTTCGAAAAATCGCTCGATGCATCGTACGAGAAAGCGAATGCCTCCGCGTACGAAAAATCGGGCAGCAAATCGTCCGAGTCTGAGTTCGCCAAAGCAGGAGGCTTCAGTGAAAGCAGCGCTTATGATTTGAGCACCAGCTACTCTTATCAAGTGCTGACTCCAACTGGCTGGGCCAACCCTGTGACCAACACTGCAACCCTCAGCGGTTCGGTGAATGGCGGCAGTGGCAACCTGGGTGTCAACGTAGCGGCTGGTGTGGGCAACCAACAAAGCAACTCGCTGGCCATTTCCAATCAGTCGTTCTAATGCTGTCTGTGGAGGCCCCCTTCCTGGGGGCCTTTTTCAACACAAACAAAAGGCATCCGCCCATGCGCATCATCGCCTTGGCATTTTTGCTTTGCGTGGCCAGTGTGGTCGAGGCTGCACAAATGCCACTGTCCGTCCTGCCGGGCGGCGCTGTGGTGTACAAGCCGATCCAGAGCATACGCGAGCGTAAATTTTCCGACCTGGTGCAACAGAAAACCGACTTCAGTTGCGGCGCGGCTGCGCTGGCGACCGTATTGCGCCAAGCCTATTGGCTTGACGTCGACGAAGAACAGATCATTGAAGGCATGCTGGCACACTCAGATCATGATCTGGTCCGTGTCCAGGGCTTTTCCATGCTCGACATGAAGCGTTATGTGGAAAGCATCGGCATGCGTGCCCGTGGCTACCGGGTAGCGCCACAAACGTTGAACGAAATCAAAATTCCGGTCGTGGTACTTCTGGACATCCGTGGCTACAAACATTTTGTAGTCATGCAAAGAGTCCATAACGACTGGGTCTACATCGGGGATCCGGTCCTCGGTCATAAACGCTACAAAGTCCAAGACTTTGTCAAAGGCTGGAACGGTATCGTCTTTGCCGTCATCGGCCAGGGCTACGACAAGAACAATGCGTTGCTCGACCCGCCCCTGCCACTGACCGCCAGGAACCGCGTCAACGCTTTCAGCCCGGTGCAAGACTCAGAGTTGATGGACTTCGGATTCATCCAAAGCGACTTTTTCTAATAATAAGGAGCACGACGCTCCGGGAGCATTCAATGAAGACTCCAATCTGGCTAGCCTTAATCTGCGCGGCCGCCAGCCTGCCGATCCATGCAGAAACGTTGAAACCCATTGAGCTGAACGATCAGGAACTGTCACTCCTGCGCGGCCGCTATGTCATGCCGGGACGGATTATCAGCTTCGGCATCGCCATGACCAGCACCTGGCAAAATGCCAACGGTGAAGTGATCGGGGCTACGTCCTCGATGCAAATTCAACAATCGACCATCAAGCCCCAGTTCTATGTGTCGATGATCGACGAAAAAACCAATGGCTCAGCGCGCTCGCAAGGTCCCGTTACGGGCACAGGTACCGTTACTGGCGGCAGCGGCCTCAATACCACCGAAGGCGTCACACAAGTGGTGCGCGCTGCCGGTGACAACAACATTGCCTACAACGATGTTGATATCAACGTCACAAAGGCCAGCCAAGCGCCAGCGGTACAACCGCAGGGTCAGGCATTGACCTCAAACTCGACGCTGGTCGGCGCCAATGGCGCGGGCTCGCTGAGCGTTTCTTCGACCGGTACCGGCGTGCAACTCAACATCGTCGCCAACAACAATCAGGGCAGCACCGTACAACGCCTGGCCCAGGGTGGGCTGATGCAGAACACGACGTTGCTCGGCGGTGGCAACCAGGTCCGCAACCTTACGTCCCTCAACGTCGTGCTGCGTGACAACGTGCCGACCGGCGGATCGCTGAACGGCAATCTGGACCAGCTTAGAGGTCTTCGCACTTCCGGATTCTGATCTACGCTCAGTCTCATCATATGTAGTCAGAAGGGACGGCTAACACATGCACCGATCTTTTACGTTCAGAGCTATCGTTTGTTTGAGTAGCCTGGCCCCGGCCACATTGCTTTACGCAGCAACGGACCCCCAGGTCGAAGCACTAAAACAAGAACTCATGGAGTTGAAACAGCGTTACGAAGCACAACAGAACGCGCTGATGGTACTTGAACAGCGCGTTCGGCAAGTCGAAGAGACACCTGCGACACCCGCTCCCAAACGCCTGACCAAATCCCCTGCCGAAACAACCGGAGGGGGCCAGGCGGTGGCCGCCGGTGCGCCGGGAACCACCGGCAGTTCATACGGCCAGTCGCTCAAGGATGATTCGGAACCGGCGCAAAGCGTTTCCAACCTGTACGACGAAGCGAGCGGCTTCTTCGGTGGCGGCAAGTTCAGCGTCGAAACCGGCCTGACCTACACGCATTACGATACTCGCGCGCTGACGCTCAATGGCTTCCTGGCGCTGGACTCTATTTTTCTGGGCAACATCAACCTCGACCGCATCAAGGCCGACAACTGGACGCTGGACCTGACCGCTCGCTACAACGTGGCGCAGCGTTGGCAGTTCGACATAAACGTCCCTGTGGTGTATCGCGAATCGACGTATTCCTCCGGCGGTGCCGGTGGTGCCGGTCCGGTCACGTCAGACGCAAGCGTTACCCGCGACCCGACCATCGGCGATGTGAACGTTGGCGTTGCCTACAAGTTCATGGATGAGTCGACCAATTGGCCCGACGCGGTCGCGACCCTGCGCGTCAAGGCGCCGACCGGTGATGACCCTTACGGCATCAAACTGGTGAGTGACCCGACCAACGACAACCTCGCGGTGCCCGAAGATTTGCCTACCGGCAATGGTGTCTGGGCGATCACCCCAGGTATCTCGCTGGTCAAGACCTTTGACCCTGCCGTGCTGTTCGGCAGCCTGGCCTACACCTTCAACATGGAAGACTCTTTCAGCGACATCAGCCCGCAGGTCAACTCCAAAGTGCCCGGGGACGTGAAGCTCGGCGACTCATGGCAGGTCGGCGCCGGCATTGCGTTCGCCTTGAACGAGAAGATGAGTATGTCGTTCTCGTTCACCGACCAGTTCGCCCGCAAGAGCAAGATCAAGCCGGACGGTGGCGAGTGGCAATCGATTTCCAACAGCGATTACAACTCGGCCAACTTCAACATCGGCATGACCCTGGCGGCCACCGACAACCTGACCATCGTTCCCAACCTGGCCATCGGCCTGACCGACGATTCGCCGGACTTTTCCTTCAGCCTGAAATTTCCATACTACTTCTAGTTCGGAACCCCAAAAAAAACCCGCTTTTGAGCGGGTTTTTTTATCCTCCAATCGTTCAACGTATCTGATGCTTGTGCAACAAACGGTAGAAGGTAGGCCGGGAAATCCCGAGCACTTTGGCCGCGATGCTCAAATTATCACTATGACGGTTGAGTACATCGCACAAAGCCTGCCTCTCTGCCCGGTGTTTATAGTCTTCCAGCGTACCAATCGGCGTGGCAACCGCCTGATGGCTGATCAGCCCCAAGTCTCGTGCTTCGATCTGACGGCCTTCGGCCAGCACCAACCCCCGACGGACGCGGTTGGCCAGCTCGCGAACATTACCCGGCCACTCTTGCTTGGCCATGGCAAGCAACGCGTCCTCACTGAAGCTGCGCGGACGGCGCCCGGTTTCATGACTGTAGAAATGGGAAAAATGGTTGGCCAGCATTAACAGATCACCATTGCGCTCACGCAGGGGTGCGGTCGCAACCTGCAACACGTTCAGGCGATAGTACAGATCTTCGCGGAAGCATTTTTTCGCGATCGCGGCCTCCAGATCAACGTGAGTCGCGGCCAACACCCGCACATCCACGGGAATCGGTTGACTGCCACCCACCCGCTCGATGTGCTTGTCCTGGAGGAAACGCAGAAGATTGGCCTGCAGTTCCAGCGGCAGGTCGCCGATTTCATCGAGAAACAGTGTGCCGCCATTGGCCGCTTCAATCCGCCCGACCTTGCGCTGGTGCGCGCCGGTAAAAGCGCCTTTTTCATGACCAAACAGCTCGGACTGAATCAGATGTTCGGGAATCGCGCCGCAGTTGATCGCGACAAATGGTTTGTTGTGACGCTGGGACTGACGATGCAAGGTTCGCGCGACCAGTTCTTTACCGGTGCCGCTCTCACCCCGAATCAATACCGGAGATTCAGTGGGCGCCAGCTTGCTCAGCAGTTTACGCAATTCACGGATAGGCTTGCTGTCGCCCAACAACTCGTGCTCTGGCTGATCGATGTGAACCGTACCCTGCCCCCGCAACCGCGCCATCCCGAAGGCCCGGCCCAGTGTGACCTGTACCCGGGAGACATCGAATGGCAAGGTATGAAAATCGAAAAACCACTCGCAAACGAAATCCCCGACATTTTGCAGGCGCAAGACTTCCTGGTTAAGTACAGCGATCCACTCGGTATTACTCCGACTGATCAATTCTTTGACGGCATCCGGATGCTCGAGATGAAAGGGTTGCAGACGTAACAACCCTACGTCGCATGTGCGGTCGGCCGCGTGTTCCAGCGTACAGCTATCTACATCCCAACCCACCGAGCGTAATCCCGGTAACAAACGATGGCAGTCGTCGCAGGGATCCACTACTAACAAACGTCGTAATGCAGGCGCGTCGCTCATGACTGTTCCTTGGCGCCAAATTTTCGAAAATATATAAAAAACAGTCATTTGGCGGACCTGGCTGTAACGTTAGCAAGAATTTGACGGCGTCTTGTACCGTTTGACTATAGAGGTCTTACAAAAACAGTTATAAGAAATCAAAAAATGTTAGTTAGCTAAGTAGGTCCTTCCTTTCGTTTAGCTTTCACTATCAGCCCAATACCCTGATTAACGAAAGAAAGATGAAATTTCTTTAAATTATGTGTGACCCGCCCCCCGGTTGCGGGCATCAGTACAAGTAACCAGCCGAACGGTAAGCCCAACCGACGGCGCGGCACTGATTGGGCATACAGAGAGAAGACCCTATGAACGCCCCGCTCCGTATCAACGAAGCTCTTTTGATTGCCGACCGCGCATTTAAACCATTCAAATGCGTAGCCTGGGCTCCCCAGGACGGGAATGGCGAACTCACGCTAACGGTTATCGACCGCACGAGCACCAGCATCGGCCGCAAGCAGATCCCTAGTAGCGCCTACACCGATCCTGCGCAACTGGAGCACCTGCTGGAACAGGCTCGCGCCGAGTTAAGCGAAGAAGGATATACACTGCTGTCCTGGTCAATGCCGCACTAACTTGTCTTGCGGATTACTTTGGAGTAATCCGCAGCTTCCCTCTTCATTTATTAGCTGAGTTTTCAGCTATTGGTTCCCGTCTGATCGAAGTTTCGCAAACCTGCTTTCTTGGCAAGCTTGGCATTGGTTCGCAAAGACATTGTTGTGGCACACAACGACTCTCCGTCTGTTTGTTTCGACAGTTGTGCATCCGGTCATTCAAGGATTGAATGTTTTCCTTATAAGTCGCCACCAAACTTCCGGAACCTGGACGACTCGCAAGGAGATGCGTGCATGTCAATCCAGTCTGCTATTGCACTTCCGATCACACTTCAGAATGCCGGGCAACTCGATACAACCTTTGCCGGCAACGGCAGAACCCAGGTCTATTTCGCCGGCAGTCTATCCAGCATCGCCAATGGGGTCGCGATTGATGCACAAGGACGCCTGCTGGTGGCCGCGAAGGTCGGCATGCGGAACGGAAGCCATTTCGGCCTGGCCCGCTTGCTCGACGATGGTTCGGCGGATCTGTCGTTTGGCAAGCAAGGCAGTGTCATAGGGCAGTTCGAGGCGGGCTTCGAAGCCATGGGCGCCAAGGTTCATGTACTGCCTGACGGAAACCTTCTATTGGCCGGCCTGCAGTACGAAAACGCCCACCGTACACTCCCGGCCCTGGCATTGATCGATCAGCAGGGGTGCCTGGTACAGCGTTTTGGTGACAACGGCCGCCGTGTCGTGCGTTTGCCTGGCGGTCTTTCCCTGGGCATGCGCGATGCCTGGCTGCCACCAGGTGTACCTGGCGCAGAAGCCTGTGATGTTGGCGTTCAGGAAGACGGTCGAATCCTGCTGCTGGCCAACCATCACTTCGAATTGGCCGACCACGTCGGTCTGTTGATACGGCTCGACGTCGAAGGCTCGCTGGACAGTTCGTTCAATGGGCACGGGTTTGTCATCGTCAGGCACTTGTTGATGAATACCTGGCTCAGCAGTTTGCGGGTACAACACGACGGCCGAATTCTGGTCGCAGGTTCAATCAACTTTCCCCAGGAAGGCCTGCTGGCGCGTTACGACGCAGAGGGTCGCCTGGATGAGAGTTTCTCGGTGGATGGTTTCCTGACCTTCGAGGCGCAAGGTCACAGCGCGCAAGTCAGTCAGGTGGTGCAGCAGGATAACGGTGATGTGTTGTGTTTTGGCAGTAGCCGTGACCCGATGCACTGCCTCACGTTTAAAATTCACAGTAACGGTCGTGCTGACAACCATTGCAACGCCGGCCAGCCTCAGCGCCTGGAAATCGGCCACAGCGGCTGCCAGTGGACCTGCGCCCAAGTGCAACCGGACGGCACCGTATTGACGGCGGGATCCACCATTGGCGGTGTCGAGGCCGATTTCATTGTTGGTCGATACCTGCCCGACGGATTGCTCGATGGCGACTTTGGCGACGGCCGCGGCTGGACACGGACCCGTTTGGGCCGCAGCCTGGACACGGCCACCGCCATCACTGCGCAGGCCGACTCAAACATCGTGGTGGCCGGTTATTCCCTCGATGGCACCTACAAAGCTGTCATCGCACGTTTTTTTGGATAAATACCGACACTGCACGTTCGCTTGATCTTCTGAGCCGCTTGCGGCAACTTGCGCGCTTCTTAAACAAGGAGCAACCGATGTCCGGTTCAATGGCCCAGGCGTTCGCGCACAATTTTCTCGGGAACTCACCGCGCTGGTACAAGGCCTGTATCGTCGGCTTCCTGATCCTCAACGCCCTGGTACTGTGGACCGTTGGCCCGGTTGCTGCAGGTTGGCTGCTGGTGCTGGAGTTTATTTTCACCTTGGCCATGGCGCTCAAGTGTTATCCGTTGATGCCTGGCGGTCTGCTGTTGATTGAAGCCCTGCTGCTGAAGATGACGACGCCCCAGGCACTGTATGACGAACTGCTGCACAACTTTCCAGTGATCCTGCTGCTGATGTTCATGGTGGCCGGCATTTACTTCATGAAAGACCTGCTGCTGTACCTGTTTTCGCGTCTGCTGCTCGGGGTTCGCTCCAAGACGCTGCTGGCATTGATGTTCTGTTTCCTGTCCGCGTTCCTGTCGGCGTTTCTCGATGCCTTGACCGTAACCGCCGTAATCATCAGCGCCGGCGTGGGCTTCTACTCGGTGTATCACCGGGTCGCTTCGGGCAACGATCCGCGCCAGGACAGCGAGTACAGCGACGACCAGGAATTACCCACGCTGCATCATGGCGACCTCGAACAGTTCCGGGCATTCCTGCGCAGCCTGCTCATGCATGGCGCGGTAGGTACCGCGCTGGGCGGTGTCTGCACGTTGGTTGGCGAACCCCAAAACCTGCTGATCGGCCATGAGATGGGCTGGCACTTCTCCGAGTTCTTTTCCCAGGTTGCACCGGTTTCCCTTCCCGTACTCGCCGCCGGCCTGGTGACTTGCATCCTGCTGGAAAAATTGCGTTGGTTCGGTTACGGCACACTACTGCCTGACAACGTGCGGACAGTGCTGGGCAACTACGCGGCCGAAGACAATGCCGAACGCACTACACGCCAGCGAGCAGCGCTGATCGTGCAAGGTCTGGCGGCGTTGATACTGATTGCCTGCCTGGCGTTTCACATCGCTGAAGTAGGCCTGATCGGATTGATGGTGATCGTCCTCATCACCGCCTTCACCGGCATCACCGACGAACACCGCCTGGGCTCTGCATTCAAGGACGCCATGCCGTTCACTGCCTTGTTGGTGGTGTTTTTCGCCGTGGTGGCAGTCATTCACGATCAGCAACTGTTCACGCCCTTGATCCAGTGGGTACTGGCACTGCCGGCGGACCAGCAACCGGGCATGCTGTTTATCGCTAACGGCTTGCTGTCGGCCATCAGCGACAACGTGTTCGTGGCAACCATTTACATCACCGAAGTCAAGCGCGCCTTCCTGGCAGGTGAAATGACCCGCGAGCATTTCGAGACCCTGGCCATCGCCATCAATACCGGCACCAACCTGCCGAGCGTGGCGACGCCCAATGGTCAGGCGGCATTTCTGTTTTTGCTGACGTCGGCGATTGCACCACTGGTGCGTCTGTCTTATGGGCGGATGGTGTGGATGGCGCTGCCGTACACCGTGGTGATGGGTACATTGGGCTGGTATGCAGTGAGTTACTGGTTGTAACCCCCTCTAATTCAACGGTAGGAGCAAGCTTGCTCGCGATGGCGGCGGCACATTCAACATCATCGTTGACTGTCATTGCCACATCGCGAGCAAGCTCGCTTCTACAGGGGGATGGGTGTTATCCGAGCCGATGCCAGGCACGACCGTCACGAGCCAGCAACTCCTCACCGGCCCGGGGACCGTTTTCACCCGCCGCATAGCCCTGCACGCTGGAGTCCTGCTGCCAGGCGTCGAGAAACGGCTGAACGGCGCGCCAGCCGTTCTCGATGTTGTCGGCACGCTGGAACAGCGTCTGATCGCCCGTGAGGCAGTCGTAGATGAGGGTTTCGTAGCCGGTGGACGGCTGCATTTCGAAGAAGTCCTTGTAGGCAAAACCCAATTCGATGTTGTCCATCTTCAGGGCCTGGCCCGGCCGCTTGGCCAGCAGGTCAAACCACATGCCTTCGTTCGGCTGGATCTGGATGCGCAGATAGGTCGGTTGCAACTCATCCACCTCGGTATCGCGGAACTGCGCATACGGTGCCGGCTTGAAACAGATGACGATCTCGGTATCGCGCACACTCATGCGCTTGCCCGTGCGCAGGTAGAACGGTACGCCGACCCAGCGCCAGTTATCGATCATGACCTTCAGGGCCACATAGGTTTCGGTATTGCTGTCAGGCGCCACGTTGTTTTCCTGGCGATAGCCCGCCAGAGTTTTGCCATCGAGCCCTGCGGCGGTGTATTGCCCGCGCACTGAATTGGCCTTGGCCTCCTCGACCGACCAGGGACGAATCGCACCCACCACCTTGGCTTTTTCGCCACGCACCGCATCGGCGCCGAAAGCGGCAGGCGGCTCCATGGCCACCATCGCCAGCAACTGGAACAGGTGATTGGGCACCATGTCCCGCAATGCACCGGTGTGTTCGTAAAAACTGCCACGGGTTTCCACACCGACGGTTTCGGCGGCGGTGATCTGCACGTGGTCGATGTAATGGTTGTTCCAGAACGCCTCGAAAAGGCTGTTGGAAAACCGGCTGACCAAAATGTTCTGCACGGTTTCCTTGCCCAGATAGTGGTCGATTCGGTAGATCTGTTTCTCCGTCATTACCTTTAGCAAACAAGCATTCAAGGCTTCGGCCGTGTGCAGATCGGAGCCAAATGGTTTTTCGATCACCACCCTTCTGAAGGCTTCTGGGGTTTCCTCCAGCAAGCCTGCGCTGCCGAGACGGCGCACCACTTCACTGAAGAAACGCGGCGCGGTGGCCAGGTAGAACACCGCGTTACCGGTTCCGCTGTCGGCGATTTTTGCCGCCAGCGCTTGATAAGTGCTGTCGTCCAGAAAGTCGCCCTGGACGTAGCTGATACCCTTGGCGAGCTTGGCCCACACCGCCGGATCAAGGGCTTGATCGCCCTTGCCGGTCTTGGTGGCCACCTCGTTGCGAATGAAGTCTTCGAGCTTTTTCGCAAAGCCTTCATCACTGATGGCGTTGTGGTCAACGCCGATGATCCGCAGTCCATCCCCCAGCAAACCGTCGCGACTCAGGTTATACAGCGCCGGCATCAGCAAGCGCTTGACCAGGTCACCATGGGCGCCGAACAGGAACAGCGTGGTCGGCGGCGCGGGTTCAGGCCTGGATTTTCTGCGGATCGGGTGGGTCATTTTTTCGCGGTCTCCACGTGGCCGCCGAAGCCGAAGCGCTGGGCCGAGAGCACCTTGTCGCCAAAGGAGCCTTGGCCACGCGAACGGTAGCGGGAGAACAGCGAGTTAGACAGTACCGGCACCGGCACCGCTTGCTCCATGGCGGCTTCGATGGTCCATTGACCTTCACCGCTATCGGCCACGGAACCGGAGAAACCGTCTAGTTTCGGATCGCTGGCCAAGGCATCGGCCGTCAGGTCGAGCAACCACGAAGACACCACGCTGCCACGACGCCAGACTTCGGCGATGTCAGCCACGTTCAGGTCAAAACGCTGGTCTTGCGGCAGCTTTTCGCTGTTTTTGGTCTTGAGGATGTCGAAGCCCTCAGCGAAGGCCTGCATCATTCCGTACTCGATGCCGTTGTGGATCATCTTCACAAAATGCCCGGCGCCCGCTGGACCGGCATGGATGTAGCCACGCTCGGCACGATCGTCGTCGGATTTGCGGTCCTTGGTTCGAGGGATGTCGCCCATGCCCGGGGCCAGACTTTCAAACAGCGGGTCCAGACGCTTGACCGTCCCGGCGTCACCGCCAATCATCATGCAATAACCACGCTCCAGACCCCAGACGCCGCCGGACGTACCGACGTCGATGTAGTGCAGACCTTTTTCCGCGAGGGTTTTCGCCCGGCGAATGTCGTCCTTATAAAACGTGTTGCCACCGTCGATGATGGTGTCGCCGGCTTCGAGCAAAGTGCTCAAGGTGTCGATGGTCTCTTCCGTCGGCGCGCCGGCCGGCAGCATGACCCAGACAGCCCGCGGTGCGGTCAGACCGGCGACCAGGGCTGGCAGGTCTGGCGCACCGGTTGCGCCCTCGGCGGTCAGGGTTTCGATGAAGGCGGTATTGCGGTCATAAACAACGGTCGTGTGTCCGTTGAGCATCAGGCGCCGCGCAATATTGCCGCCCATACGGCCCAGTCCAATAATCCCGAGTTGCATGTGCTGATGCTCCCTACTACAAATAAAAGTGTGTCAAAAGGTATAGCCCAACGCGACTAATGAAGCTTAGTCCAGAGCGCCGGGATGAAGTTTCCGGGCATTGTGCCCGATTCAGACTGATAACGTCGGGAATCAAGCCCAAGACACAACGACATTGAAAAATAAAAAAGTTCCCTTCAGGGGCAAAAGAAATCAAAATTGGCGCCGATAGTAGTTCAACCGCTGATTTCGAGGCGGTTCTACAGTTGAGACACGCCATTTGCGAGGTGAGCAATGGGCACAGTACACACCGCACTGCCAGCACAAACCCTTTACGTCACCATCCGTCGCGATGAACTGCGCCAGTTGAAAGACGAGCGCGACCAGTTGAAGCAGGAACTGGCGCAATTGCGATTGCTGCTGCAAGGCAACCAAAACCAACCTGTAATTGTGATTCAAAGCGCCCCGCACGCCTGATCCCGCCGATTGATCCGGAAGCAGCCTACGCTGCTTCCCTCCTGCACCTGCGCTGCCGCTTACGGCAACTCACGAAATTTTTACATCTGTTTTCCGATACTTACGTGTTTATGGTCGTTCGTCTATCGTACGACCCCTATTCCTCGTCCGCGAATTTTAACGTCCGGCGGCGGAAGTATTTTCTCGGCTGGAGCGCTGAATGAATGTGTTTAAACGCAGCAAGACGACTGCGAAAGGTTTCGATTGGGCCGGATTAATCTGGTTGTTCGTGTTCTTCTGGTATTTCTCCGGGATCACCCAACTGCTGATTCAACTGACGGGCACTTCCGGTTTCACCGGCTTCCGCCAGGCCTTCGTGATGAGCGCCATCTGGCTGGCACCGATGCTGCTGTTCCCCAATAAAACCCGTGTCATGGCGGCTGTCATCGGGGTCGTGCTGTGGGCCTGTTCGATGGCCAGCCTGGGTTACTTCTTCATCTATCAGCAGGAATTCTCCCAGAGCGTCATCTTCATCATGTTCGAGTCGAATGTGTCTGAAGCTGGCGAGTACATGACCCAGTACTTTGCCTGGTGGATGGTGTTCGCGTTCCTCGCCCACACCGCATTTGCATGGTTCCTGTGGACTCGCCTGCGCCCGGTTTACCTCCCACGAGGCAAAGCGCTGCTGGCTGCGACAGCTATCGTGGTGGGCGTGGTCGGTTACCCGCTGGTCAAGCACACGATGCGTACAGGCAGTCTTGCCGAGGGTTTCGAGAAGTTCGAAACACGTATCGAACCGGCCGTGCCTTGGCAGATGGCCGTGGCGTATCACCGCTACCTCGACACACTGGCCAACATGCAGGACATGCTCGCCAGTGCCAGCAAGATTGCCCCCTTGCACAACCTCAAAAATGCGATGGCCAACCAGCCCGCAACCCTGGTGCTGGTGATCGGTGAATCCACCAACCGTCAGCGCATGAGCTTGTACGGCTATCCACGTCAAACCACGCCGGAACTGGACAAGCTCAAAGGGCAGCTGGACGTTTTCGACAATGTCATTACCCCGCGCCCGTACACCATCGAGGCGCTGCAGCAGGTTCTGACCTTTGCCGACGAGGAAAAGCCGGACCTCTACCTGTCGACGCCGTCGCTGGTCAGCATGATGAAACAGGCCGGTTACAAGACCTTCTGGATCACCAACCAGCAGACCATGACCAAGCGCAACACCATGCTCACCACCTTCTCCGAACAAGCCGACGAGCAGGTGTACCTGAACAACAATCGCAACCAGAACGCGGCCCAGTATGATGGCGACGTGATCGAGCCCTTCAACAAGGCCCTGGCCGATGCCGCACCGCGCAAGCTGATCGTCGTGCATCTGCTGGGTACGCACATGAGCTATCAGTACCGCTATCCTTCGAGCTTCGACAAGTTCACGGACCGCACGGGTGTACCGGCCGGTGTGCGTGACGACCAGGTGCCGACGTACAACAGCTACGACAATGCCGTGTTGTACAACGACTTCGTGGTGTCCAGCCTGATCAAGGATTACGCCAAGTCCGATCCGAACGGCTTTTTGCTGTACCTCTCGGACCACGGCGAAGACGTGTTCGATTCCGTTGGCCACAGCACCCTGGGTCGTAACGAGAGCAAGCCGACAGCGCCGATGTACACCATTCCATTCATCACCTGGGCCTCGCCGAAATGGCGTGAAACCCACGGCTGGAACGTCACCGGCGATGTTTCACGCCCTTACAGCAGCTCGCACCTGATCCATACATGGGCAGACCTGGCAGGCCTGAGCTTCGATGAACTTGATCGCAGCAAGAGTCTGGTCAGCGATAGCTTCAAGGTACGGCCGTTGCTGATCGGCAACCCTTATGAGCGCCAGCAGCGAGACTTGATCGACTTCAGCCTGATGAAGCCCAAAGTTGCACCTGCGGTAGTTCAGCAGTAATCCTTTCAGGGGCCGGTTCCGGCCCCTTTTTCATGCTGTCTGCAGGCGCTGGCTTACCAGCGAAGGCATCAGCCATATCGATGCAGGACTTAAAGGTGCCTTCGCCGGCAAGCCGGCTCCTACGGAGGACTTTGTCAATTAATTCCCATTTCACGGAATCGGCGGATAATGCCTTTTCGACACTGATCATTGGTTCATGGACGAAAGGCATCCGACACCTGTAGTGGGAGGCAAACCATGAAACGCACCACATTGATTCTCGCCGGCCTGATGGCCTTGAGTTCAACCAGCGCTTTTGCCGAAGGTGGCGCAGAACGCATGCGTTATTACTTCGAAAGCCTGCGACTCGCCCAGCAGCAAGCCCTGGGCCATCCCGTCCAAAGCAATGAACTGAAGGTCCCGGACGATCAAACCGCGCAAATGACTGAAACCTATCGGCCGAAGTGAACCTGGGGCCTTGTGTAGGAGCGAGCTTGCTCGCGATGGACGAAAGAACGATGTGTTTAATCAATAAGCACGCGTAATCATTAATAACCATCGCGAGCAAGCTCGCTCCTGCAGACGCCGGGCGCTAATTCAGAGGGCCTTGGTCCAAAACAGCATCCGGCCATGGGTCGGGTCGAACATGCCTGCTGCAAAACCGGCTTTTTCGTAGGAGGCCTGGGCCACAGCATTGCCTTCCAGCACTTCCAGGGTGAGCTTGCAGCAACCGCGTTGACGGGCAATTTCCTCGACCTTTTGCAGCATGCGCTGGCTCAAGCCCAGGCCACGAAACTTCTTCACCACCGACACATCGTGCACGTTCACCAATGGGCGACAGGCAAACGTCGAAAAACCTTCGAAGCAATTGACCAGTCCGGCCGGCTCACCACCGACAAACGCCAACACACTGAAGGCATGGGGTCGTCGGGCTAGCTCGCCAGGCAACTGCTCCAACACATCGGCCGGCAAGGCTTGGCCGCCGCCCATCGGATCCTCGGCGTAGTGGTTCAATACCAGGCAAATCGCTTCGGCGTGCACAGGATTTGTGTAGCTGGCCTGAAGCACAAGAATTTCTGCGCAATCCATTTCCATCCTCGACAACACATGAAGTAGCCCCCGACGCGCAGGTCGTGCCGGAGTGCCGCGCGACCATAACGCGAGCGCGGTATGGCCGACAATCAGCTGCGCTGAAAATAATTGACGCTCAAGCGCCCCAGATCAATGTTTCGGTCCAGCCCAGTTCGGCAAAGTCAGCCGCCCGCAGGTGCGATTCACCGGCACAGAAAAACTCATCGAGTTGTGGCGGTTTCACCGAAGTACCGCTGAGCATGGCGTGAACCTGACCACGATGATGGATCTGGTGTTCGAATAGGTGCGACAACAGGCGCAAACGGCTGTCGTGTTGCGGATTATCACGGGCGATCGTCACAATTTTGCCGAGGTCGGCATCGCGCATTTGTTCACAGTAGGCAATCAGGCGACGATCAACCTGGGCCTGTTCACGCGCAAGGTCCGAGGCCTGGGTAAACGGCTCGTCTTCCCTGAAAAACACGTAGCAATCAGGATGCGGATCGTCCCCGCGCAATTCACGCTCCAGCGCGTCCACATAAAACCAGTCGCAGGAAAGGATGTGATTGAGGGTGGCGCGGATGCTGGGGAAGAAGCTGACCCTGGGCGCTGCAAGCTCCTGGGCACTCAACGGTTTCCAGGCCTTGGCCAGACGATGATTGGCCCAGGCGTTCTGATAGGCCATGGTCAGCAAATGGTGCGACAGAGGCTGATTCATCTTCCCTCCCGCGGATCACGCTTGGGCGAACCGTTGCAGTTGCATTTCCTGTAGCCGACTCAGGGTGCGGCGGAACGGAAACTCCAGATAACCCTCGGTGTAGAGCGAGGCCATCGGCACCTGGGCTTCCAGGTACAACGGCACCTTGCGGTCATAGCACTCGTCTACCAGGGCAATGAAGCGCCGCACACCGTCGTCATGCACCGACAACTGCGGCAACTCGCGATCCCCCGCCTCCACTCGTTCGACACCGTCCTCAGTCCCACGGGCAATGCGTCCGGCACGTTTTTGCGCACTGAGATTGGGAACCTCACTCAACAGGATAGCGCTGTAGGTGTCGCACAGGGCCATGAAATCCATGGCGGCGAAAGGTTGCTCGCAGAGATCGGAGTATCGGGTCCATAGAACACTGGGGCTGGCCTTGATTACATCGAGCGAGCGATAACCAACCTTGATCGGCTCGCTGGACAACGTCTGGCCGATGGTCAGCGCCGCGAACACCTCCTCCAGAGCGCAATCCTGCCCAGGCTCTGCCACCCAGTAACGTTGCGAACCGGCGCCAGGGTGCAGGCGATGGTCTTCCCCGCCGTCCACCGCGATCACCTGCATGTGCTGCTTGATCGCGGTGATCGCGGGCATGAAGCGGTCGCGGTTGAAACCGTCGGCGTACAACTGATCCGGCGGCAGGTTCGAGGTGCAGACCACTACCACACCCTGCTCGAACATCACCTGAAACAAGCGCCCGAGAATGATTGCGTCGCCAATGTCATTGACGAACAGTTCGTCGAAGCACAACACGCGCACATCTTCACTCAATTCCCGGGCCAGTGCCTTCAGGGGGTCGGCGATGCCGGTCAGCTGGAACGAGCGTCGATGCACCCAACCCATGAAATGGTGAAAGTGCTGTCGCCGGGCCGAGACCCGCAGGCTTTGGTAGAACTGATCCATCAGCCAGGTCTTACCGCGCCCGACCGGGCCCCAGAGGTAAACGCCAGCGATAGGCGAGTGTCCGGCATGCAAGGCTTCGTGGCATTTGTGCAGCGCCCAGACGGCGTGTTCCTGAGCTTCGTCCTGGACGAAGCCGTTCTGTTCGATGGCCTGCTGCCAGGCGCTGAGGGGGGAGTCGATAGTCATGGGCGGCAGTATGCCATCGCCCATCAACACAAGTGCAACACCGTGCCGGTTGTACCTCTGTCAGCGCCAGTGGTCGGGTGCGTGACGAAGCGTCTTGACGGAATATATTATACGCATAATATTTAATACGTGTCGCTAGGCATCTAAATCAATCCCTATCCCCAGGAGCCATCCCATGCATTACAAAGTGTTCGGCCGTAAGACCGGTTTGCGTGTTTCCGAACTGGCGCTGGGCGCCGGTAACTTCGGCACCGGTTGGGGCCACGGTGCCGAGCGCGACGAAGCCAGGCGCATTTTTGAGGGTTATCTGGAAGCAGGAGGCAACTTCATTGACACCGCCAACGGCTATCAAGGCGGGCAATCGGAGACCATGCTCAGCGAGTTCATCGCAGAAGAACGGGATAGCCTGGTGATAGCTACCAAATACACCCTCGGGACGACTCCCGCAGCCGGTATTTCCCACACAGGCAATAATCGCAAGAATATGATTCGCGCCGTCGAAGAAAGCCTCAGACGTCTGAAAACTGATCACATCGACTTGTTCTGGGCGCACATGAGCGACGGCGTTACGCCGATGGACGAGATCCTGCGCGGTTTCGACGATCTGGTACGCGCCGGCAAGATTCATTACGCCGGGCTGTCGAACTTCCCGGCCTGGCGCATCGCTCGCGCCGACTTGCTGGCCGAAGTCAAAAGCTTTGCGCCGATTGCCGCCATCCAGGTTGAGTACAGCCTCGCCGAGCGGACCGCCGAACGGGAGCAACTGCCGATGGCCGAAGCCCTGGGTCTGGCCGCCACGTTGTGGTCACCACTGGGTGGTGGCTTTCTCACCGGCAAGTATCGCAACAGCGAAGGCGATAACCGCGCGACGAAACTCGGAATGCTGATCCACGCCGAAAAAGGCGCCCGTGAAACCGCCCTGCTCGACACCTTGCTCGGCGTCGCCGCCGAACTGGACGCCAGCCCGACCCACGTCGCCATCGCCTGGCTTCGAGAAAAGGCCAAACGCTCGACCACGGCACTGATTCCGATCCTGGGTTCGCGCACCCGCGAGCAACTTGACGCGACGTTGGGTGCGCTGGATGTACAGATGAGTATTGAGCAATTGGCGCGGCTGGATGCGGTCAGTGATGTGGACCAAGGTGTACCGCATGAATCCATCGCGGGTTCGGCGGCGCGATTCAGTGGAGGGGTCACTCTCGATTTGCCGTTGATTCCAGTGGCCTGACAACCATCAATCCTGTGGGAGCGACTGTGCTCGCTCCCACATGTAGACCGAGTCTTACCGATCGACCTTGTGTTTAGCCGCGTACAAACACAGCATCTCCATCGCCAAAGTTGCTGCTGCAAGTGACGTGATCTCCGCGCTGTCGTAAGCGGGCGCTACTTATATCAAACGTCAGATACACCGGGTTGTCCCCGACCCGCGCCCGAATCGCCTCGACAATCGCATCGACACCGCAAGCTGTGTTCGGCGCGCTCGGAACAGGTCGAAGGCACCCTCGCATTCATTCTTTCCGGCAAGCATGTCGGCTACGTGCCCAGTCACTTCCCAGGGGATGCGCAGAAGGCATTCGAAGAGGATTTGCTGGCGGCGTTTATCTGAAGACACCGCGGTCCAGGCTGAACCCGTGCCGGAATTAGCCATGCATAAATGCACAGACAACCTGCACTTATCCGGGTTGTACAAGGCAAATTTGCACTGATACGATCCGCTATCGCTCGCGCGCGGGCTTAAAAACAACAAAAGCAGGGAGTTAGTGATGACTGCTCAGGTTCTATCGAAGGGGGCGCAGTCCATGGATGCCACGCAAAATGAAGTGCTGGCCGAAGTTCGCAACCACATAGGTCATCTGACCCTCAACCGCCCCGCCGGTCTCAACGCCCTGACCCTCGACATGGTGCGCAACCTGCACCGTCAACTCGACACCTGGGCTCAGGATTCGCAGGTGCATGCAGTGGTTCTGCGCGGCGCAGGTGAAAAAGCCTTTTGCGCTGGCGGCGATATCCGTTCGCTGTACGACAGCTTCAAAAGCGGCGACACCCTGCACGAAGATTTCTTCGTCGAGGAATACGCCCTCGATCTCGCTATCCATCACTACCGCAAACCCGTGGTCGCCTTGATGGACGGTTTTGTCCTCGGCGGTGGCATGGGTCTGGTCCAGGGCGCGGACTTGCGGGTGGTTACCGAGAAAAGCCGCCTGGCGATGCCGGAAGTCGGCATCGGCTATTTCCCGGACGTCGGCGGCAGCTATTTCCTGCCGCGCATCCCCGGTGAGTTGGGGATTTACCTGGGCGTCAGCGGCGTGCAAATCCGTGCGGCCGATGCGCTGTATTGCGGCCTGGCCGACTGGTATCTGGAAAGTGACAAACTGGGCACGCTGGACGAGCTCCTCGATCAACTGCAATGGCACGACACGCCGCTCAAGGACCTGCAAGGCCTGCTGGCCAAGCTCGCCGTACAACAACTGCCCGATGCACCGCTGAGTGCGTTGCGTCCGGCCATCGACCACTTCTTCGCCCAGCCCGACATGCCGAGTATTGTGGATCAATTGCGCCAGGTCACGGTAGCCGACAGCCGTGAATGGGCGATCACCACCGTCGAACTGCTGGCCACCCGTTCGCCGTTGGCCATGGGCGTGACCCTGGAAATGCTCCGTCGCGGACGCGAGCTGTCCCTTGAACAGTGCTTCGCCCTTGAGCTGCACCTGGACCGCCAGTGGTTCGAGCGCGGCGACCTGATCGAAGGTGTGCGCGCCTTGCTGATCGACAAAGACAAGCAGCCACGCTGGAACCCGCCGACCCTCGACGCGCTGGACGCCGAGCACGTGGCGAGTTTTTTCAGCGGGTTTGACCAGAGCGGGAGCTGAGGCATGCACGATATCGAATTGAGCGAAGAGCAAGTCATGATCCGCGACATGGCCCGGGACTTTGCCCGTGGCGAAATCGCACCCCATGCCCAAGCCTGGGAAAAAGCCGGCTGGATCGACGACGCGCTCGTGGCAAAAATGGGCGAACTGGGTCTGCTGGGCATGGTGGTGCCCGAGGAATGGGGCGGCACTTACGTCGACTACGTCGCCTATGCCCTGGCGGTGGAAGAGATTTCCGCCGGCGACGGCGCAACGGGCGCGTTCATGAGCATCCACAACTCCGTCGGCTGCGGGCCGGTGATGAACTACGGCAGCGAAGAACAGAAAAAGACCTGGTTGGCGGATCTGGCCAGCGGTCAGGTCATCGGCTGCTTCTGCCTGACTGAACCCCAGGCCGGTTCCGAGGCGCACAATCTGCGTACCCGCGCCGAACTGCGCGACGGGCAGTGGGTGATCAACGGCGCCAAACAATTCGTCAGCAACGGCAAGCGGGCGAAATTGGCGATTGTGTTTGCCGTGACCGACCCGGATCTGGGCAAACGCGGTATCTCGGCGTTTCTAGTGCCGACGGACACCGCCGGTTTCATTGTCGATCGTACCGAACACAAAATGGGTATCCGCGCTTCCGATACCTGCGCCGTGACCCTGAATAACTGCACTATTGCCGAGGCCAACCTGCTCGGCGAGCGGGGTAAAGGCCTGGCCATCGCACTGTCCAACCTTGAAGGTGGCCGCATCGGCATCGCCGCACAAGCGCTGGGCATCGCACGGGCGGCATTTGAAGCGGCGCTGGCCTACTCTCGCGACCGCGTGCAGTTTGGCAAACCGATCAACGAACACCAGAGCATCGCCAACCTGTTGGCCGACATGCACATGCAATTGAACGCTGCACGGTTGATGATCCTGCACGCCGCGCGCCTGCGCACGGCCGGCAAACCATGCCTGTCGGAAGCCTCACAAGCCAAGCTGTTTGCTTCGGAAATGGCCGAGAAGGTGTGTTCGTCCGCCATTCAGATTCATGGCGGATACGGCTATCTGGAAGATTATCCAGTGGAGAAGTACTACCGGGATGCGCGGATCACGCAGATTTATGAAGGGTCGAGCGAGATTCAACGGATGGTGATTGCCCGCGAACTGAAGAATTATCTGGTGTAAACGCAAAAGATCGCAGCCTTCGGCAGCTCCTACAGAGTTACGCGTTCTCCTGTAGGAGCTGCCGAAGGCTGCGATCTTTTGATGTAATCCTATTACTTGCCTTGGAACTCCGCCTCGCGCTTGGCAATAAACGCCGCCATCCCTTCTTTCTGATCCTGCGTCGCAAACGCCGCATGGAACACCCGGCGTTCGAAACGCACGCCTTCGGAAAGGCTCACTTCGAATGCACGGTTGACGCTTTCCTTGACCATCATCGCAATCGGCAACGATTTTTTGGCGATCAATGCCGCGACTTTCAGGGCTTCGTCCAGCAGCTCATCGCTCGGCACGATACGCGCGACGATGCCGCAGCGTTCCGCTTCCACCGCATCGATCAAACGTCCGCTCAGGCACATTTCCATGGCCTTGGCCTTGCCCACAGCGCGGGTCAGACGTTGAGTGCCGCCCATGCCTGGCAGCACGCCAAGGTTGATTTCAGGCTGACCGAACCTGGCGTTGTCGCCGGCCAGAATGAAATCGCACATCAGCGCCAGTTCACAGCCCCCACCCAAGGCAAAACCGTTGACCGCCGCGATGATCGGTTTGCGGCGGTTGGCCACGCGATCGCTGTCGCTGAACAGGTCATCGAGGTAGATCTGCGGGTAAGTCAGTTCAGCCATTTCCTTGATGTCGGCGCCGGCGGCGAAGGCTTTCTTCGAACCGGTGAGCACGATGCAGCCGATGTTCGAGTCGGCTTCCAGGCCATCAAGAGCGTGGTTCAGTTCGCCGATGATCTGCGCGTTCAACGCGTTCAGCGCTTGCGGACGGTTGAGCGTGATCAGGCCGACGCGGCCATGGGTTTCCAGCAAAATCGTTTCGTAGCTCATATAAATGACTCCTGATAAACATTCAATCCCCGTAGGAGCTGCCGCAGGCTGCGACCTTTTGATCTTGAAAGCCAAAGTCAAAAGATCGCAGCCTGCGACAGCTCCTACGGGTGTTCCAATTTAGAGATTGCGCGAAATGACCATGCGCTGAATGTCGCTGGTGCCTTCATAGATCTGGCAGACCCGGACGTCGCGGTAGATCCGCTCCAACGGGAAGTCGTTGAGGTAACCGTAGCCGCCGAGGGTCTGCAGCGCCGAAGAGCATACCTTCTCCGCCATTTCCGAGGCGAACAACTTGGCCATGGAGGCTTCGACCAGTGCCGGTTTGCCGCTGTCACGCAGCGCTGCCGCGTAATGCACCATTTGCCGCGCCACGGCGATCTGGGTCGCCATGTCGGCCAGGCGGAACGCTACAGCCTGATGCTCGATGATCGGCTTGCCGAAGCTCTCGCGTTCACGGGCGTAATCGCGGGCTGCTTCGAACGCGGCGCGGGCCATACCCACCGACTGCGAAGCGATGCCTACGCGTCCGCCTTCGAGGTTGGCCAGGGCGATCTTGTAGCCTTCGCCCTCCTCACCCAAACGGTTGACCACCGGCACTTTTACGTCTTCGAAGAGGATCTGGCAGGTGTCGGAAGCGTGCTGGCCGAGTTTGTCTTCGATCCGCGCAACTTTGTAGCCCGGCGAATCGGTCGGTACGATGAAAGCACTGATCCCGCGTTTCCCCGCACTCGGATCAGTCACCGCAAACACGATCACCACCCCGGCGTTTTGGCCGGACGTGATGAATTGCTTGCAGCCGTTGAGCACGTAGTGGTCGCCGTTCAGTCTGGCTCGGGTTTTCAAACCACTGGCGTCGGAACCGGCCTGGGGCTCGGTCAGGGCGAACGCGCCGAGCATCGCACCGCTGGCCAGCGGCCTGAGGAAGCGTTCCTTCTGATCGTCGTTGCCGTAGTGCAGGATCGGCACGCAACCCACCGAATTGTGCACGCTCATGATCGTCGAGCAGGCACCGTCGCCCGCGGCGATTTCTTCCAGGGCCATGGCGTAGGCCAGGTAACCGGTGTCGCAACCGCCCCACTGTTCCGGCACCAGCATGCCGAAAAAACCCAGTTCGGCCATTTCACCGATGGCTTCCTTGGGGAATCGGTGCTCACGGTCCCACTCGGCAGCGAAAGGTTTCAGGCGCTCCTGGGCAAAATCCCGGGCCGCGTCGCGAATCTGCTGTTGTTCGTCATTGGGAAGCATGACTATTCCTTAACATTATTTTGGACCCTGTAGGAGCGAGCATGCTCGCGATGGACGTCAACGATGACGCGGGAAGCCTGATTCCCCGCAGTGCTCTCGAGTTCATCGCGAGCATGCTCGCTCCTACAGAAATCGTGTCAGTAGAGGCATTCCACGGCCATGGCCGTCGCTTCACCGCCGCCGATACAAATCGCCGCCACGCCGCGCTTCAAGCCTTTGTGCCGTAGGGCCGAGAGCAGGGTCACAATAATCCGCGCACCGGAGGTACCGATCGGATGACCCAGGGCACAAGCACCGCCGTGCACGTTGAGTTTCTCGTGAGGGATTTCCAGCTGAGTCATTGCCACCAGGCTGACAACTGCAAACGCTTCGTTGATCTCGAACAGGTCGACCTGATCCAGCGACCAACCGGTTTTCTTCAGCAGTTTCTTTATCGCACCGATGGGCGCCACCGGAAACAGGCTCGGGGTATCGGCAAACGCCGCGTGCCCGTGAATCACCGCCAGTGGCTTCAGGCCTTGTTTCTGCGCTTGCGACTGGCGCATCAACACCAGCGCCGCCGCGCCGTCGGAAATCGAACTGGCATTGGCTGCCGTCACGGTGCCGCCCTCGCGGAACGCCGGTTTCAGCGTGGCAATCTTGTCGAGCCTGGCTTTCGGTGGCTGCTCATCATCGCTGATCGTCACCTGCTCTTTGCCGACGGTCACGGTCAGCGGCACGATCTCGTCCTTGAAACTGCCATCCTTGATCGCCTGCTGAGCGCGGGTGGTCGAGGCAATGGCGAAGGCGTCCTGGGCTTCACGGCTGAAACCGTGGGTTTCAGCGCACTCCTCGGCGAAGGTGCCCATCAGGCGGCCCTTGTCGTAGGCGTCCTCCAGACCGTCGAGGAACATCGAATCCAGCACCCGGCCGTGGCCCATGCGATAACCCGCACGGGCGCGGTCCAGCAGGTATGGCGCGTTGGACATGCTTTCCATGCCGCCGGCTACCACCACGTCGGCACTGCCGGCGAGCAGCATGTCGTGGGCCAGAATGGTCGCTTCCATGCCGGAACCGCACATTTTGTTCAGGGTGGTGCAGCGGGTCGATTTATCCAGCCCCGCGCCTAGCGCCGCTTGACGCGCCGGGGCCTGGCCGAGTCCGGCAGGCAGCACGCAGCCGAACAGCACCTCATCGACAGCATCACTGGCAACACCGGCACGCTCCACCGCCGCCTTGATGGCCGCGGCACCGAGTTGCGGCGCGGTCAGGCTTTTCAGTTCGCCCTGGAAACCACCCATCGGGGTGCGCACGGCGCTGACGATGACAATTGGATCATTGGATTGAGTCATGACAAATCCTCCTTACTTGGCCGCCATGCGCAAGGCACCGTCGAGACGGATTACCTCGCCGTTGAGCATGCTGTTTTCAATAATATGCCTGACCAGCCCCGCGTACTCGGCCGGTTTGCCCAAACGCGGCGGGAATGGCACGCCAGCGGCCAGAGAATCACGCACTTCCTGTGTCATGCCGGCCATCATCGGGGTTTCAAAAATGCCCGGTGCGATGGTCATCACACGGATACCGAAGCGCGCCAACTCACGGGCGGCGGGCAACGTCAGGCTGACAATCGCGCCTTTGGACGCCGCGTAAGCCGCCTGGCCGATCTGGCCGTCGTAAGCCGCCGCCGAGGCGGTGTTGATGATCACACCGCGCTCGCCATCGGCGTCCGCTTCGGTTTCCGCGATTGCCGCCGCCGCCAGACGCAGCATGTTGAAACTGCCGATCAGGTTGACGTTGATCACCTGGCTGAAACTGGACAGCGCATGCGGGCCGTTCTTGCCGAGGATCTTCTCGCCGCGCACGATACCTGCGCAGTTGACCAGACCGTTGAGACCACCGAAGGCTTTGACCGTGGCCTGCACCGCTGCTTCGGCGGCCGCTTCGTTGCTGATGTCAGCGACAACACTCTGCGCACCCAGGCGCTGGGCCTGTGCCGCGACCGCATCGGCGTTCATGTCCACCAGCATCACCTTCGCGCCGGCTGCGACCAGCACTTCAGCGGTGGCTGCACCGAGGCCGGAAGCCCCGCCGGTGACGATAAAAACCTTGTTCTCGATCTGCATCATTGTTTCCTTGAATTCATGCTGAAACGTTCTTCGCGGCGGCCTCTTGAGCCTTGGCGATTTCCTGATTACGCAAAATAAAGCGCTGCAATTTGCCGCTTGGGGTTTTCGGCAGTTCGCTGACAAATTCGATTTCACGGGGGTACGAATGCGCCGCCAGACGCTTGCGCACGTGTTGGCGCAGTTCTTCGGCGAGCTCCGGTGCAGCGCGGTATTGCGGGCTGAGCACGACGAAAGCCTTGACCAGTTCTGTACGTTCCGGATCTGGCTTGCCGACGACGGCGGCTTCGACCACGGCCGGGTGTTCGATCAGCGCACTCTCGACATCAAACGGCCCGACGCGATAGCCGGAAGTGGTGATCACATCATCACTGCGCCCAACGAAACTGATGCTGCCATCCGGGTTCCACTCGACGGTGTCGCCGCTCAGGTAATAGTTACCCACGAAGGCCTTGGTTGGCCCGCCTTCATAACCCGCGAACCAGCACATCGGCGACTGGCTGCGATCGATGGCCAAAATGCCCGGCTGGCCGACACCCAGTTCCTTGTAGTCGTCATCCAGCACCACGATGCGGTGACCGGGCGAAGCAAAACCGGCGGCGCCCATATGAATCGGATGCTCCAGGCCATGGTGGTTGCACAGCACCATGCCCAGTTCGGTCTGTCCGTAATGGTCGTGAATGACCACGCCGAGGTTGTCGGCGAACCAGCGAATCACTTCCGGGTTCAGCGGCTCCCCCGCGCTGCTGACAATGCGCAGTTTGCCCTTGATCGATTTGGCGAATTCATCGCCGCCGGCAATCAACAGACGGTACGCGGTCGGCGAACCGGTGAGGTTGGTAATTGCGTATTTGTTGATCACCCGGCACGTGCTTTCGAGGGTGAACGGACCATCGTAAAAGGTGATCGGATGCCCCATGGCCATGGGACCTGTGACACCAAAGTAGATGCCGTAGGCCCAACCCGGATCGGCGACGTTCCAGAACGCGTCTTCGGGACGCAAATCCACGGCGTCGCGTGTGTAGCTCTCGAAAGCGACAATAGCCTTGAGCGGTACCGACAGCGCTTTCGAAGGGCCGGTAGTGCCCGAGGTAAACATCAGCAGGAAGGGGTCTTCGCCGCTCAGCAGCACCGGATCGCAAGTCGCAGGATAATTGGCCAGTTCGGCCCAGAAACTGAAATCACCGCGCACGATGCCCTGCCCTTTGGCGCCAGCGACGGTGACGATGGTCGGGCAATCGGCGACTTCGGCGAGTTTCGACCGGTTGACCGCGTCGGTGACCACCACTTTGGCGCCAGAGCTGCTCAGACGGTGCTCAATGGCTTTGGGGCCAAACGCGGTAAACAGCGGTTGATACACCGCACCGATGCGCCAGGTGGCGAACACGGTGATCAGCAGTTCGATATTACGTGGCAGGAGACCGGCAACCTTGTCGCCTTTTTTCACGCCTTGCGCGAGCAGGAAATTGGCGAAGCGTGCAGCCTTTTCTTGCAGGTCGGTGAAGGTGTAAGTCGCGCTGGCGCCGTCGCGACCTTCCCAGAACAGGGCGATTCGGCCCGGCAAGGCATGGCGATCGCAACATTCGACACAGGCGTTGAGGGCTGTCAGATCACCGGCGAGTGCAGCATCGACGGTGTGTTGATAGTTGAACTGAGAAGTAGCAGACAAGTAATCGCGCATTGCCAGAATCCCTCTGTGTTTTTTATTAGGTTGGGGGAACCGTAATCAACAGGGAAATACTCGCTCTGCGCGGGTTGGCAGGCAATGGTCTAAGTTATCAAGTTGTCTGACTGGTTTGGCCAAAGCCCGCAAGGCGTCAGGAGATGAAGCGAACCCCGGGTTTGGCGCGCTCGTCGACGGTGAGCTCGAACACGTCCGCACGCGCGTAATGCCCGACCACGTCGTAGTCGTATCGAGCTCGGACGAGGTCATCGGTATCGATTTCGGCGGTAAGCAAACCGGAGCCATCGCGCAGCGGTCCGGCCAAAATGTCGCCCATTGGGCCGACGATGACGCTGCCGCCGGCAATCAGTGGCCGGTCCGCCGGCCAATTGGCGATGTCTAGCCCCAAGGCTTGCGGCGAAGCCTGAACCTGACAGGCGCTGACCACGAAGCAACGCCCTTCGTGGGCAATGTGGCGCATGCTGACTTGCCACATCTCCCGCTCGTCCACTGTCGGTGCGCACCACACCTCCACGCCTTTGGCGTACATCGCGGTACGCAGTAGCGGCATCATGTTTTCCCAGCAAATCACAGCGCCGATTCGCCCGACCTGGCTGTCGATCACCGGTAACGTCGAGCCATCGCCCTTGCCCCAGATCAACCGTTCGGTGCCTGTGGGCATCAGTTTTCGATGTCTGGCAACCAGCCCGGCCTGTGGATCGAAATGCAACGCGGTGCAATACAAGGTGCTGCCTGCCCGTTCGATCACACCCACGACCAGATTGGCCCCGGTGCGCGAGGACAGCCCGGCCAGCACCTCGGTTTCGATGCCGGGAACGTCAATGGCATTGGCGAAATATCGGGCAAACGCTTCACGCCCTTCGGGCAGTCGATAACCCAGTTGCGTGCCGAAGCCTTCACCCTTGGGATAGCCGCCCAACAGGGCTTCGGGCATCACCACCAGACCGGCCCCGGCTTCGACGATCGCGTTTTCATAGGACAGGATCTGGTCCAGGGTGTCAGCTTTACCGCCCGGCGAAGCACCGATTTGCAGGGCGGCAACAATGGATGTGGGCATCTTGGAAAACTCCGTTGGGATCAGGTGTTGCTCATTCTCCGGCGCCACTGGATCATGAATAAAGCCCTGATCACTGCTGAATGATATGAGCCACATGAATATCACCGACATCGACCTCAACCTGCTCAAAGTCTTCGAAGCCCTGCACGAAGAATCCAGCGCCAGCCGTGCGGCCCTGCGCCTTGGCGTGACGCAGTCGGCGGTCAGCGCAGCCCTGCGCCGGTTGCGCGAGGTGTATGACGATCAACTGTTCGTGCGTACGGGCCGAGGGCTCGCGCCATCGCTCAAGGCCAATCAGCTGAAACCGGTGGTCAGCGAAGCCTTGAACAAATGCCGCCAGAGCCTGGCGATGGTTGATCCGGCCGCGACTGTGTACGACGGACGCTCGGTCATCGTAGGCCTATCGGATGATTTCGAAATTGCCTACGGGCGACGCTTGATCGAAGAAATCGCTCGGCGGGCACCGAAACTGCGCCTGATTTTTCGCCAGACCCACAGCCAGATCGTCGGCCAGGCATTGATGGAGCGCGGCATCGACCTGGCGATTACCGCTGGCGGATTCGCCGAGCGACTGCTCAGCCGGCAAGTATTGGGCGAAGGCGGTTACTTGTGCCTGGCGGACCCTGCGAGTCTGGCCGAGGGGCAGCAACACATCAGCCTCGAGGAGTTTGTCGCCCGCGAACACATTCTGGTGTCGTCCGGCGGATTTATCGGCATCACTGATGAAGGGCTCGCGGCGCTGGGGTTGAGCCGACGGGTGTGTGCCTCGACCACGCATTTCGCGGCGTTGCCGCATCTACTCAAAGGCAGTCACGCCGTGGCGACCATTCCCGCTCATGCAGCGCGAAGCATCGCGACAATCACCGGGCTGGCATTGCTGCCCTGCCCTTTGGCGCTGCCGCGCTATCCGATCGAACTGGGTTGGCGCACCAGCACCCAGCTCGATCCGGTGGTCGTTAAAGTGCGAGAAGCGATTATCTCCATCTTCTAGTAGGAGCTGCCATCAGGCTGCGATCTTTAAAAAAAGATCAAAAGATCGCAGCCTGCGGCAGCTCCTACTTGGCCGCCATCAGGCGATTGACTTCACTGCGCACCATATTGGCGAATTCCGGCGGCGACATGCCGTCCAGCTCGGATCGCACCCATTCGGCCCATTTGCCTTTGCGCTTGGCCCGCTCGCCAAACAACCGCGCGGCTTCGCCCTTGGCTTTGCCCAGGTTGTTTTGCCAGAGGTCGAACAGACGGGATTTCTCGTCTTCAAGCGCTGCGCGCTCGGCAAGGGATTTGTCGGCCAGATTGAAGCTCATGGGAATTTCCTGCTGCGTAAAATTGGCGACATCTTACACTGTAGGACGAAACGTCCTGCGCCGGTTTACAGCAAAATTGCGTCCCCGTGACGATTGGACTGCAACTTTTGCACCGGCGGCAGACTCCATTGTTCACTGTCCACTCACCTGCAAGGAGTACGTCAATGGCCCGGAAAACCGCCACGCAAGTCGCTGATGAACAAATCAAGGATCAGGCCTTCAGCGAACTGTCGACGCTGATAGAAGAATCGGAAAAACTGCTCAAGAGCAGTGCATCTCTGGTTGGAGAGGAAGCGGAGACCCTGCGCGAGCAAATCTCCTTGAAACTCCAGCAGGCCAGGGATTCAGTCAGCAGCGTCCGCGACCGGACATTGCCTGCGGTCGAAGCCACGCAAACCTACATTGGCGGACATCCATGGCAAACCGTTGCGATTTCCGCCGGATTTGGCCTGGTGGTTGGCTTACTGCTCGGCCGTCGCTAAACCCATCATTTGCACTCACCGAAACCCCTGTAGGAGCGAGCCTGCTCGCGATGGACGCAAGAACGCCGCGTTTACCCAGTAAGCACGGGTTTTCGTTGACGTCCATCGCGAGCAGGCTCGCTCCTACAGTTTGAAAATTCAGATTCCGCCCAACTCCCGCAGATTCGCCATTGTTTGCGCATCCAGCGTAATGCCTCCAGCCTTGGACTTGGCACGCTGCTGATGACGTCGATCCCCCGGCAGCCGCTTCAAACCGACTCCGTGCATTTGTCGCACCAGCTCCTTGCTGCGCTCGGCAAAACCTTGTCCGGCAGCCTTGCTCGGGTCAATCACGATCAGTAGCTGGCCGGTCCACGGCGTTTTAGCGCCCGGGTGGTTTTTCCAATCGAACTCGAAGGAAAAATTGCCCCCGGTCAGCGCCGCCGCCAACAGTTCGACCATCATCGACAACGCCGAGCCCTTGTGACCGCCGAACGGCAGCAATGCTCCCCCTTCAAGAATCGCTTTAGGGTCGGTGGTCGGTTGACCGAGGCTGTCCACACCCATGCCCTCCGGCAAGCGTTCGCCCTTGCGCGCGGCAATCTGGACATCGCCATGGGCAATGGCGCTGGTGGCGAGATCAAAGACAATCGGTGCACCGTCGGCCCGTGGGGCGGCGAAGGCAATCGGGTTGGTGCCGAACAACGGTCGATCGGCACCATGGGGGACCACGCAGGTCATGCTGTTGACCACACTCAATGCCACCAGTCCCTCGTCCGCGAAAGGCTCGACGTCCGGCCACAATGCGGCGAAATGGTGCGAATTGCGGATTGCCAACACCGCGATCCCGGCGCTGCGAACCTTTTCAACCAGCAAGGGACGCGCTGCCGCCAGCGCGGGTTGTGCAAAACCATTGCCGGCATCGACACGGACAAAACCAGACGCAACATCTTCAATCACCGGAACAGCCTGGCCATTGACCCAGCCGCTTTGCAGCGTCGACACATAACCCGGAATCCGGAACACGCCATGGCTGTGTGCACCATCGCGCTCGGCGCCGGCGCAATTGAGCGCCAGGGTTCGGGCGACCTCGGCAGACGTGCCATGGCGGACAAAAATGTGTTCGAGCAGTAGAACGAGCGAGTCGAAATCGAGCGTTTGTTCGGCCGAACTGACTGCCATTTCAGGCGATGCGGTCATCAGAAGCTCCAGTGTTTTTTATTGTTAAGCACGTTGACTCGCCGATTAAGCGCTTTCTTGTGGGCTCGCTGTCAAGTCTTCACGACGGGTTTCGGGTGAGCAATATGTACCGCACCAGTGCAGCGCATTGATCGTACCGTTTTTCCTCGAACCAAGATCAATCGCAACATTTCGAGGAAACACCATGACTGATTCATTCATACCGTATTTTTTCGACGAGGCTGAACGCGCCTCCAAGGCAAAACAACCCGGTGACCGGGAAAAAGCGCTGGGTTTCACAACAGATGATCTGAACTGGCTGCAGGCGGTTTATCTGCCTACCGATGCGACCCGAAAGGCCAATGTCAAACCCATGTCCGTCCACCAGTTGCTACTGGACTTGCCTGACTCGATCAAAACCCCGCTAGCCGGTGCCTTTGCGATGAGCCGGCCCGTCGAGGGTGACGTTGTGCTCTACACACCCTGGAAAGGCCTGGTCAAATACGCCGACATGGATGACCTCAAGACCGACCTCAAAACCTGCTTGACGCAGGACACCGGCAAACTCGAACTGCTACGTTTCCTGTCGGTTCACCGGCGCCATGTCGTGCTCGCAGGCGATACGCCAGACATCTCCATCGAAGTCGTTGAAGGTGCTGTGTTCGAGCACCAGCAAACCACCCTCGAACTCAATCGCACGCAAAATGTCGAGGCGATGATGGCCGAACTGCGCAAGACGCCTACGTTGCAATCGATGCTGGATGAGACGCTCAACATTGCGTTCTTCAGTTCATTCCCAAAACTGGATCAACGCCGCACCCGCCTGGAATGCACTCGTCCGGCTGTCGGTAAAATCGAAACCCCTTCCCCAACCACATCACTGTCCTTGAGCGAAGCCTTGTTGCAGCGCTACGCGAGTAACCCCCGGCCGGCCAATGAAACCAGGACCTTTTCCAACCCTAAACATGGCGTCAGCAGCAAAGCCGACAATCAGACCTGGGAAAGCACCCTGACCGATATTGCCGGAGGCTTTACACCTCGCCTGCAAAGCCAGATCGAAACGTTCTGGAACACCGAGCTCCGCAAAGGTCTGTCGCGCGAGGCATTTTTTACCGAGTGCTTGTGCGACACCTTTCACCTCAATCTGTTGCTCAAGCGCCAGGAAGGGGTTTTGACAACCGAGGAATATCTACGCCTGGTCAAGGTCAGTCTCGCCTCTGTTGCGGACAACCCGCTTCGCATCGAAAAAGTCCGCATATCCGCGCCGTTCAAACACTATGTCGACCTGGCCTCGACACTGATGATCGGCGAAAGCGGTACACCCGGTTTTCTGTATACCCAAACCAGGGGGATCGAAGCGACGACGGACTTGCCTGCGCTACAGAAAATCGTGCTGCTGATGCTGAAAAGCGAAGGCCACGAAGACAATTTGCTGAACTACATGTCACTGGATGAACGCCGTACTTTTCTCGATCTGGAGTCAGACAAGCGCACCGTTACCGGCGTACCGATCCCTCGTCCCGTATTTGAACATTTGATGGCGGACATTCTGGCCAAGCAGCAGGAGAACCTCACGTGTGCATTGAGAGCCTTCCTTGAAAGCAAAGGCAAGCATGACCTTCATGGGTTGGTGGGCAAGGCACTGGATGTGCGTGGCTACATTGATGATCGATTGCTGGCCATCGATGGCGACGAGCGCTGGAATGCCCAGGCAGTGCACCAATGGGCCGCACAGCCGGCCACCGTGCGTGCCGAAACAGCCAAAGCCCACCTGGCCTTGCTTAACACGCTCACGCAGGCTCTGGAGCACAATCTGCAGAGCCACCCTGCGATCCCCGCCGCCACGCTGACCGTGGCGGACGCAAAAAAGACGGTGGACGCGTCCGTGAAAAAACTGCAATCGGACTTTGCGCACCTGCTTGGCCTGGGGTTGAAAAGCGAACTGGAACTTCGAACGGTCGACCGCACGCTGAGCGCGACGGAACAGGCCATGATCAAAGCAGTGCTCGACAACCCGGTGCGCCTGCAAAGGGCCGCGCTCAATAACAATATTCCCGATATTTGCTCCCTGGCGCTCAAGGCGAACGGTTCCGACACGTTGTTGAAATTGTCCAGTTGCTTCGTGCTGACTGAACGACGCGATACGGACCCGACGAAATCGGGTAAGGCGATTTTGTGGACTCCGGCGTTGGGGTATGAGCCCTTCCCTTCATTGCCGGCGTTAAAGACAGAACTGGATCAGCGCCTGCTGGAGCACGATAAACGCACGTTTCTGCTTGAGAATCTAAGTCGAAGCGAACGGTCACCCACGCGAAGTTACACGCTGGCACCACTGCAGCAAGTGAACGAAAACTTTCTGGACCAAGTGCAAAGGCCTTTTGTCCAACTGGACGAAACGAGCGTCACAGAGGCACTTGCCACGACGGCGTCCACCGCAACGCGCGCCCGTCTTTTACACCAGATAGCCTTGCGCCAGCCTCAGACCGGGTTACGCCGGGCAACCGACATCGCCAAGGCTCTGACCACCCGACAAAGCCTTCCGGCATGGCTCGCCAACGCGTCCATTGAAGATCAGGTCCTGCATGCGGAATTGCTTCAACAGTACCTCGACTGCGTCAAAGATGATCAGGATTGCCTGAGTGACATTCCCTCGCTGGCGCGCACGGCGCACCAGGAGCTTCAGAAACTGCTCAAGGCGGACACGTTTGATCTTGATCCGGACAAGATCGAGTTGAAATTCACCGCGCCCCAAGTGTCGACACAAATTCTTACGGCGTTTGCACTCAGTCATTTCGATGATCTGGATGCCGCCCGATTCACCGTCGCATCGCTCGACACCACCCCGATCCCTGGCAAAGTCGACGCAACCTATGTCAAAGACCTGATACGAAAACTGAACCTTGGCCAACGCCATCAAGAAGTACTGAAGCAGTATTTTGCGCCGACCCATACTGACGCCCCGGCGCGCAGAAAGCGTTTTGTATCGCAGGTACCCTGGCAACTGATGCACTACGCCCACACGCAAAAGTTGCGTGAGCGCTTGAGCGAAAGCGGATTCGATCTGGTCAAGCAAATCATGGATATGCCCGACGCAACTGCGCGGGCAGCGGTGAACGATGCAAAAGCGATTATCCGGCCTTTGGAATTCGTCGGCATCAAGAAAGACCAGACAATCCAGGTACCCGGTGTCTATCTGATCGGGACCCACGGCAACGATTCCGGCAGACAGGTTCTGGTGGCGCCTTACAGCCCCAGGCACGGCCTCAAGGAGTATGAAGATCAACACGCCTTGATGTCCGAACTAAAGGCCCCGGGCATGCTGCGCCACTGGGTTCTCGGTCGATTGCCGGATTCCGACCGGACACTCTGCAAAGAGCGGTTTTCACTCGACAGTCAGGAAGCTGCGGTCAGTCTTGCTTCCAATCCGCTGAAGGGAAACGTACTGGTGCAGTTGTTCAAGGATAATGCTGTGCTGCTCGGCCAACTCTTGGGTTGCCAGGCCGACACTGAAGCCCAAAGTGAATGGGCAACCGTCAAACACGTGTTGGGCGAAGACTTGCGAGAAATGTTTTCGTTCTGCATGGGCAAACTGGCGTATCCAATTACGGTGTGGCGCAGTTTTCGTCAAATCCAGGCGTCTGCCGAACACTTGCAAAACCATCACTGGACAGCCGCGGTCTCCGGATTGGTCAGCGGCCTGGCGCAACTCGCCTCACTGCGTGGCTCGATGGTCACGAAGAACGCCCCTTCTGCTGCCGTCAGCACGCTGCCGACAGAAACACCCGACACTCCATTCAACTGGAAAGACATTGCGGTCACGGCACTTGAGCGCACGCAATTGAAGCAACACGAAGCCAGCGACGTAGAGCTGCATTCAATGGCATTGGACACGGCACTCGGGCTCTATAAGCACGCCGCAACCCAAAAGACCTATGGTGCCGTTGAAGGCAAGGTGTATCCGGTCGAAAAGAAACGAACGCGCTGGCGCATCGTTGGTAACAAAAAACCGGGGCCCTATTTGCGTCAGAGTGTTACCCGGCAATGGATCATCGACCCGCCACCCGCATTACCAATGGCCCCAAGCCAGGGCGTGCTCAAACGGGTGGAAACTGTGATGGCCGTCTGGGAAGGCATGAATGTCGACGCAAACGGTATGCCGCAGATCCGTGAGCGATTCCCGGTCAAGGCACGGGAGATAGAAGAAGGCCTGAACCAGGCGACCACCTATGTCTGGAATGCCTTTCGCAACCTGCAGTTGCTCAAAGAAACCGGTGATGCAGTCACACCGGTCCATCAACTCATCATGGACTTCGCCGACGTGCCGAAAGTGGAGCCCATCCACGTAACCATGGTGGAAAAGGTCATTGCAGAGATTTTTACTGCCTTGCTGGACCCGACACTAAGAGCACCGAACAGCAAACGTTTTGCGGTTGGACGCGTCCTCGCGGACCCGGAAAACACATTCGGTTTCATCGTTCCGTCCGACCCCAAACGAAAAATCTATCTGGCGGAGCAGTTCTTCCGGCCTGTCTTCGATTACTACCGCAACTACATGTCGGATGCAGCCTTTCCGATCCGGGCTCACACCCGCGCCGCCACGTTGATTCATGAGCTCTCGCACATCGTATGCAACACCGAGGACATCGCCTATCTCGACTCCGGCAGACCGTTTCACACGCTGATTGAAACAACGAGCGTGCGGGCCAGGGCGCTGAAGGACGCACTCAGCAATCTGCACAAAAAGGGATTGTCGAGCCAGACACCTTTGCCCGAGCTGTTCTCTCGTTACAACGACGATCTGCAAGTCTGGGAGGACCTGGGGCAAACATACTATGAAGAAACCGACCGTCCCCTTTTGCAGGTTTTGCGACTGACCGGTGACAAAACCCTCAGTGACGCACGCATTCGCTTCAAAAGAGACCCATTGGTCAGACTGGCTGTACAACTGGGCAATGCTGACAGCGTGACGTTACTGATCACCCAAATGGGACGCCAACTGCATGTCAGCGCCCCTTGAATCCGAAAATAGGTGCGCGTTTGATGGGTAATTGCCATGATCGATGTTCTCGCCGGCTGCCTCCAAGGTTAGAATGCAGGAAATCAGGATGGGCCAATGACCGAACAAACGCTCTCGGAAGCCGAATACGACGCCATCACCGATGCCGCTGCGCATTGGTGCATGCGTTTGCACGCCAATGACTGCACCGAGCACGAGCGCCTGGCGTTCGTGCAATGGCGTGATGCACATCCGCTGCATGCGTTCGAGTACGAGGCCATGCTGGAAATCTGGGACGTCGCGGGGGAGTTGCCTCGTCCGGACACCGTCGTGCCAATGCTTCGCGTCAAACCCGCCACCCCGTGGCGCACCCTGGGCATTGCTGCTGCGGTGTGCGCCCTGGCGTTGCCACTGGCGGCCTATAGCGGCTGGCATCTGGGTTGGGTTCCAAATTCGTACCAGCACTTCGAGGCGATCGACAATGTCCGTCATGTGACCTTGAACGATGGCAGTCAGGTCGAGCTGAACCTGGGCAGCGAGCTGACGTTCAGCAACTACAAGAATCAGCGGCAAGTCACGCTGGACAAAGGCGAGGCGTTCTTCAGCGTCAGCCATGACACCCGCCACCCCTTTGTGGTCAAGGCTGCCGAAGGTCGAATTCGGGTGACAGGCACAAAATTCAACGTCTGGATGTATGAAGACCAGGTGAAGGTCAACCTGGTCGAAGGTTCGGTGCTGGTCACCAGCAACGATGACCTGCCCGGTGACGGTCTGCGCCTGGGACCTTCGATGCAGGCGAGTTACGGCAGGGGTGACTTCACTCCCCGCATCAGCCAGACCTATGACAGCGACACAACGCTGGCCTGGCGACAGGGCAAACTGGTGCTCGATGACCTGGCTTTGAATGATGCGCTGCCACTAATCAATCGCTACCTGGACAAGCCATTGATCGTTGCCGATAACAGCACCGGTTCGATCCATATTGGCGGCATCTACAACATCAAGGACATCAATGGGCTGGTGAAATCCCTTCCACGGGTCTTGCCGGTCTATTTGACGCGTAACCAGAGCGGCAATCTGGTGGTGAATTCGATCCCGCAAAAACCTTCAAAAAGCTGAAAAGACCGCAACCCTTTCGGGATGCGGCCTTTTTTGTTCACACATATTCACTTAGTGCGCCGCCACCTTGCCAGGCTTGTCTTCCTGTTGTCGGATGGTCTGCACCTGATACTGCGGATCGGAAGTGATCTGCTGTTCGGTAAACGGCAATACACCCAGTTGCTTCTGCGAAAAGGCCGATGTCTGGTCCCGAGCGTACTTTGACGCCGGTTCACTGGACAACGAGAACGCTAACAGTCCTTTGGCTTGCGGCCCGTTGTCATCGAACGTCACCACTTGCAGGTAGCTGGTGCCGCTGACCACTTCGCGCTTGCCGTCGGTTCGCGGCACGCTTTGAATGGCGTTGTAGACACCCAGCGCTCCCGGCCCGCCATGAATCGGTGTCTGCTGACCGCCGCTGCTGACCACCTGAATATCGCCCCAGCGGCTGTTGGCTTTGAGCCCGGACTCAGTCACCTGTTCAACTGACGCCAGCATCGCCCCGCGCAACGCCTTCGCCACCTCGGGACGATCGACCGCGAGGCCGCGTGGGGTGTGTTGCGGGTCATTTGGATCGAACGCCACACGCCAGGCATCCGGGAATTGCTCCAGCGCCTCCATGACATTCTGGAAGTGCACGAAACCCAGGCCGCTGTTGAGGTTTGCATGGCGGTCCCAGGTCGTGAGGCTGACGCACAGCGGCGCAAGGTTTTTTGCATCGGCACTGAGCCCCGTCGCGCAGAACTGCAACAAATCCGGCATGACCTGCTCAGCCTGATAGACCTGATCGTCCATCACCATGTGTTGCAAGTCTTGCGCGCCGATTTTGCCAGCTTTGGTCAGCGCACTCAGACGCGCCAGCGCAAATCGCGAACGCAGCCCCAGCGGCTGACCGTCCTGACTGATCAACGGCGAATAGCCCGTCAACGGTTGCGCCGGGTTGGCCATCCATGCCGAGTCGTTGGAGTGCTGGACAAAGTCCTTGCGCAGCAATTGCGGCAACTGGCTGGACGCGTAGATCCCTTTTTGTGCGGCCTGCGGGTCGATGTCCCAGGCGCAGGCGCTGTTGGAACCGTCCAGAATGATCATCTGCAAGCCGATTCGCGGATCGCTGCATTTCGCGAGTTTGTCGGCGCCCACGTTCGGCACCACCGACAGGTTCATGTAGAGGGTCTGCCCCTGATCGTCCGCCGCCAGCGTGTTGACCCACGGAATGCCTTGAATGGAGTGCACCGACTCCTGGAAGTCCTTGAGGTTGCCAGCACGGTTCATTGCATACCACTGCTGCAGCACGCGATCGTTATCCAGATTGGCATCGCGCAGGCTGAACGCGTGCTGATTGTCCCAGTCGAGCTTGCCGGGCCATTGCACGATCGGACCGAACTTCGAACTGTAGACCTCATGGGTAATTGCCTTGATCTGCCCGTCCGCCAGCTTGACGTTGACGGTCAAGGTCTGCTTGTCCAGCGGCAAGGACTCACCATCCAACAGGTAACGCGTCGAATCCTTGGGGTCCAGTTGCAGGCGATACAAGGTGAAATGCTTGGACGAGTCCACCGTATGGGTCCAGGCCAGGTGTCGATTGAAACCGATGTTGATCACCGGCAGACCGGGTAATGCAGCGCCCATCACGTCCAGTTTGCCGGGGATGGTCAGGTGCATCTGATAGAAGCGCATGCCGCCGACCCACGGAAAATGCGGATTGGCCAACAGCATGCCGCGCCCGTTGAAGGAACTGTCGCTGCCGACCGCCACGGCATTGCTGCCCCGGTCCAGCGCGAAACGCTGCATACGTGTAGTCGCGACCTGGAAAGCGGCGTGGTCATTCGATGCCTGGGTAACCGACTTGGGTGGCGTAGCACCGGCCAGGGCTTCGGCGAACTGCCCCACACCGCCTTCGACCAGTAGACGACGGGTTAACTTGACCAGGTCCATCGCCGTAATCTCCCGCACCCAGTCGCCCTGGCATTGCACCGGCAACGTCTGGGCGCGACGCTCCGCCAGGCCACGGTTGTAACCCGCGACATAACCTTTAATCAGTTCGCGGACTTCAGGCGTTTGTGCCTGCCAGAAACCCGCGACAGCCTGCGGGTTGTTCAGCCACATGAAGAACAGATCGCTGGTCAGGTTTTCACGTTCTTCGACGGTGAACTGGTCCGGCCCGAAATACCGCGAGCGCTCGCCGTTGACCGTGGTGATTTCGTTGGCCAACAGGCACAGGTTGTCCTGGGCGTAGGCATAACCGATGCCGTACCCGAGACCACGTTCATTGTCTGCACGAATGTGCGGCACACCGAAACTGGTCCGGCGGATCTCGGCAGTCGCCTGCTCGGGTTGGGTGCGCGCGTTCGCTGCAAGGCTCAACCCCAGAAACACGCCTGCCAGGCTCAACCTGGTTAACTGGCTGGAAATAATCACGCTCGCTCCTGATCGAAAAAACGATGGCCACAGTCCTGCGTACAGATACGCACTGCGCCTCCCTTTAGGGACGAAGCTCACAAAATTAATTTAGGGTTTACGCGGCACAGGACCGAGTGCTTACAACCCGATCACACAGCTTCGACAAAATTTCTACATTCAAGTCTTCATGATTTGGGCTGCTCAAACGTCTAGTTATACAAGAGCGCCCATTTTTTCCTGATCAGGCTCTGAAAAGGAGTTTTGCAATGTACAACTCGCAACTGCCAGCGGACGGTAGCAACGCGCCAAAGGGTACTTCCATGGGAGTCGGCGTATTCGAGCCGCGTACCGAACGCCACGGCAACGAACGGATCAGGGTTCTGCTCAAGAACTTCGGTTTGCGAACCAGTCTGATTCGCCTCAAAGTCATCGATGCCCTGCTCACGGCCGCCGAAAGCGACCGCAGCCTCGGGGTGCGTGGCGTGCACAGCCATTTGCTGGAACTGGATATCCCGCTGTCTTTTCTAAGCGTTCGCGAAGTGCTGAAGCGCCTGTGCAGTGAAGGTGTGATCGTCCTCAATCCGGACAAAAGCTACAGCCTGCACCCCAAGGCTGCCGCCATGCTCCACCAGTAAACAGGACCGGGCCCTGGATCAGGGCTTGACCTTACGGCGCATCACGCCATTGATGACCACCACGATCACCGCCACGCCGATGGCGATGTACTGGAACATTTTTTCGCTGATAGCGCCGGTGTTCTGCAGCCAGGAAAGGCCAAACATGATTCCCAGTACGACGAGGGAGATCAGAATCGAGTATTTCAAACGTTGCGACTGGGTCATTGCGGTTTCCTGAAACTGAAAGATGTATCCGACTTGGCGGGGCCTCATGTTACAGCCGATGAAACGTTTTGGCTTCATCGCGGCGATATCTTGAGGGTTTTCCCCTTGAGCATCAGCACCGACGCTCAAGAGACCACCTGACAATGTTGTAATGTCCCCTTCATCCGGCTGACAGCATTGATCTACCATGATCTGGCTGGCGCACTCTGTAGCACTTGGAAACAATCCTCGAATGCCTGACCGATAAAACAGGTCAGAATGCGTTTTTTTGCCCGTTAGCCGAGACCAAAGCCCATGCGAACCCACCTGCGCCTGATCGCCCTGAGCGCCCTGTTTGTTTCCTCCCTGGCTCAAGCCGCCGACCTGATTCCGATCGAAGTCCACCGCGACGCCAATTGCGGTTGCTGCAAGAAGTGGATCAGCCATCTGGAGGCCAATGGTTTCAAGGTCGAGGATCACGTTGAAGCCAACATGAGCGAGTTCAAAAAGGAGCATGGCGTACCGCCGCGTCTCGCGTCATGCCACACCGGCCTCATCAATGGCAAATTTGTCGAAGGTCACGTACCTGCCGATCAGGTGCTGGCCTTGACCAAGCGCAACGATCTGCTGGGCGTCGCCGCTCCCGGCATGCCAATGGGTTCGCCCGGCATGGAAATGGACGGCATGAGTGATGCTTACCAAGTCATCGGCTTGAAAAAGGATGGCACTGATGTGGTGGTTGCGGACTATCCGGCGCATTGATACCCGGGGCGTACATCGGCCTGTTTTTTGCCGCATTCGGTGCTGCGACGTTGCTGCCTTTGCAGTCCGAAGCCGTACTGGTGGGATTGCTGGCCAGCGATCGGTACGAGATCGGGTTGTTGCTGGGTGTGGCAACGCTGGGCAACGTCCTCGGTTCGCTGCTTAACTGGTGGCTGGGACGCGGTATCGAGCGGTTTCGCGATCGGCGCTGGTTTCCGGTCAGTCCTGAACGCCTGGAAAAAGCCCGGATTTATTACCAGCGTGGGGGCCATTGGTCGTTGCTGCTCAGTTGGTTACCGGTGATCGGCGATCCGCTGACCCTCGTGGCCGGGGTGATGCGCGAGCCGTTGGGGCGGTTCCTGTTGATCGTCACCCTCGCCAAAGGTGCCCGCTATAGTGTGCTGGCACTCGCGACTTTGGGCTGGATGGGTTGAACCAACAAGGGCGGCGATTGCCTGCTTAATGTCGCCCTAATCAAGCCGATCCAGGATCGGCGGATTTTTGATGGAGTTAACCCATGTCGCTGCCCTTACCCCGCTGGCTTCCCCGACTGCTGCTGACCACCGCCCTGCCCCTTACGGCCTCGGCCCAAGGGCCTGTCTATGGTCCCGAGTTGCAAGGTTTCGAGTATCCCTACACGCTCAAGCACTTCGCCTTTGAATCTCAGGGCAAATCCCTGCAAATGGGTTACATGGACGTCGCCGCGCAAGGCAAGGCCAACGGTCGCAGCGTGGTGCTGATGCACGGCAAGAACTTCTGCGGCGCTACCTGGGAAAGCTCAATCAAAGCCTTGAGCGACGCTGGTTACCGGGTCATTGCCCCCGACCAGATCGGATTCTGCACCTCCAGCAAACCGGACAACTACCAATACACCTTCCAGCAGCTGGCCAGTAACACCCAACAGTTGCTCAAAGCCCTCGGCATCCAGAAAGCCACGCTGCTCGGGCACTCCACCGGCGGCATGCTCGCCACCCGTTATGCCCTGCAATACCCCGAAAACGTCGAACAACTGGCGATGGTCAACCCGATTGGCCTGGAAGACTGGAAAGCCCTCGGCGTGCCCTATCGCACGGTAGACCAATGGTACGCGCGCGAACTCAAGCTCAGCGCCGACGGCATCCGCACCTACGAGCGCAACACGTATTACGGTGGCCGCTGGAAACCGGAGTTTGATCGTTGGGTGGACATGCTCGCCGGCCTGAACACAGGCTCTGGACATACCCAGGTCGCCTGGAATTCGGCGCTGATCTACGACATGATTTTCACCCAACCGGTTTACTACGAATTCCACAACCTGAAGATGCCGACCCTGTTGTTGATCGGTACGTCCGACTCCACGGCCATCGGTAGCGACATTGCATCGCCCGAGGTCAAGGCGAAAATCGGCCATTACGACCTACTCGGCAAACAGGTGGCGAAGCTGATCCCTCATTCGACGCTGATCGAATTCCCGGGGATGGGCCACGCGCCGCAAATGGAAGAACCGGAAAAATTCCACCAGGCCTTGTTGACCTGGCTGAGCAAATCCAGTCCGACGGGTAAATGAGGAGCGGCTGATGGCGTTGCAGATTGCAGTGATCGACGATTGGCAGGACGTGGCTCGGGGCGTGGTGGACTGGTCGGTGCTGGATGCGGTTGGCCAGGTGAGTTTCCTGCATGACTACCCTGCTGATAACGAGATTCTGGCGCAGCGCTTGGTTGATTTCGAAGTGATCTGCGTGATGCGCGAACGCACGCGCTTCGATGAAGACCTGCTGCGTCGCCTGCCAAAACTCAAGCTGCTGGTCACCGCAGGCATGCGCAATGCCGCCCTGGACCTGAAGGCCGCCGCCGCACTGGGCATCCAGGTCAGTGGCACTGACAGCTACAAACATGCCGCACCGGAATTGACCTGGGCGCTGATCATGGCCGCGATGCGCAATCTGGTGAACGAGGCCAACGCCCTGCGTGCCGGAAAATGGCAACAAGGCCTGGGCGGCGATCTGCACGGCAAGACGTTGGCAATCCTCGGCCTGGGCAGCATTGGCCAGCGTGTTGCGCAGTTTGGCCAGGTGTTCGGCATGCGGGTGATTGCCTGGAGCGAAAACCTCACCGCCGATCGTGCTGCCGAAGACGGCGTGACCTATGTCAGCAAGCAGCAACTGTTCGAACAGGCCGACGTGCTGTCGGTGCACCTGGTACTCAGCGACCGCAGCCGGGGTCTGGTAGACGCCCAGGCGCTGGCGTGGATGAAGCCGACGGCGTTGCTGGTGAATACCGCGCGTGGGCCGATTGTCGATGAGACTGCGTTGATCAAGGCGTTACAGAAACAACGACTTGCCGGTGCAGCGCTGGATGTCTTCGAACACGAGCCGTTATCGGAGCATCATCCGTTCCGGACCCTGGACAACGTGCTGGCCACGCCCCATGTCGGCTACGTCAGCGAGCAGAACTATCATCAGTTTTTCTCGCAGATGATCGAAGGCATCCAGGCATGGGCGGCGGGGCAACCCGTTCGCGTGCTGGGCTGAGAAAAACCTTCGACTTTTGCAATCCCACCGATGTCTCAACCTTGCGCTATAAATTGCAAGGACGTAACCCGATCCGAAACGCATCCACCTGTGGAGCATTGCCCATGAAAGTCCGTTTCGCTATGTTGGCTTCCCCATTGTTTCTGGCTGTTGCGTTGTCCAGCACCCTCGCGCTGGCGAACGGTGACGATGAGGATGACGTCCCCGCCAAACCCAATTGCCCCAAGGGCCAGGTTTTCGACACCAAGTCGCAGAAATGCGTCAAGCAAACCAGCAGCCTGGTGCCTGACGAAGACCGCACCCGCTACGCCTATCAGTTGGCCAGGGACGGGCGCTATGAAGAAGCCCTGGCCCTGCTCGACACCCTGAAAAACCCGAACACTGCCAAGGCCCTGAATTATCGCGGCTACGCCACGCGTAAACTGGGGCGCACCGACGAAGGCATCGGTTACTACCTGCAATCGGTAAAACTCGACCCGCAGTACGCGCAAGTACGCGAATACCTCGGCGAGGCCTATGTGATCAAAGGCCGGCTGGACCTGGCGCAAGAACAGTTGCAGCAGATCAAATCCATTTGCGGTAATACCCGTTGCGAGGAATACCGTGACCTGGCCGAAGCCATCGACGGCTCATCGAAGACCTGAGGCACACTCATCGTCGGCCGGGAGTTTCAAGAGCTGTTGTGCGCTCGGAAACTCTCCCTGCCGCGCCTGGAGCGTATATCGCACCTTATCGCCAACCACAAAGCACTGACCGGCCGTGGTGATGCCCGCCCCTAACCTGATCGCCACACAGGCGCAAAGTCCATCCTCAGGTTTGATCAGCGCAAAACACGTGGACGTAGAGTCAACCCTGACATCCCTGAATGCACTGATCGTCCCCTGACCGCATTTTGTTATTATTGGTGCGCTCATTCCGGCCTCCTTACCCTTGTCTTCCGCCTGACTACACACGGACAGTGAAACGCACAAGTTGCCGACATGACTACTGTAAAACATGACAGTCAGTACATTGCGGCGGGTCAGAAAGGCTGCCGTTCGTCCAATTCAGCCCGTTGCAGGCAACCACAACCTGAAACGCGCCCCACCCAACGGCGAACCTTCGACCGTCAGCGTCCCGCCTTGGGCTTCCAACGCCCGTCGACTGATTGCCAATCCCAACCCGAACCCGCCCGTGGCCCGATCACGACTGCGATCAAGGCGGTAGAAGGGTTCGAAAATACGCTCGCGCTCGTCTTCGGGAATGCCGATGCCGTCATCATCCACCCAGATCTCGCATCCGCCGGCGTAGACCTGAACCCCGATCTGGATGCGTTCTTCGCAATAACGCATGGCATTGCGCAGCAGGTTCTGCAGGGCACGGGCCGTCAAGCGTGGGTCGAGACTGAAGCGTTCCAGTTGACCGTGGAGCAACACGTCGATGACGATGTCCGGTGACTGCTCTTCATCGACACTGCCCAAAATGCTGTCGATAAACTCATCCAGCGACACCTCGACCTGTTCCGGCAGTTGCGCCGGGTTTTGCAGGCGGCTGTAGGAAAGCAACTCCAGCACCAGTTCATCCAGTTCGCGAATGTGTGCCACCAGGCTCTGCAACCGCTCGCGACTGGCGGTCGGCAAATCCTCGGACAGGGCCAGCGCCAGGCCGAAGTCCAGGCGAGTCAGCGGTGTGCGCAGTTCATGGGACACTGCATTGAGCAGATCCCGCTGCTGATTGAGCAGGTTCTCGATGTCACCGGCCATGGTATCGAACACATTGGCCAGACTGCCGATGTTGGAACTGGCGGGGATTTTCGTACGTTCGCTCAAATGTCCTTTACCGAAGCGTTCGGCAGTGCCTTTGAGGCGCTCCAGATCGCGCCAGTGCGGGCGCAGCCACAGCAACAGACAGGCAAGCATGGTCGCGCCGATCAGCACGTTGATGCTCCAGTACAGGAGGTTGACGTCCATCGGGTCCGGCGGCACAACCATTTGCACGACCATCCGATCATCCAGCGGCGCCACCGCCAGTGTGCGCCAGCCCCAGTCGCCGACGCGTACTACATTCTCGCCGAACTGCAAGCGTTGCTGTTCTTCAAGCGTCAAACCGACATCGTCGTTGCCGCTGAGCACGATATGCAGCGGGCTGAATTCTTTGTCCATTTGCTCGGCCAAAGCTGGCCACTGCTCGGCGGGCACGCCATGAAACTGTTTGACGATCAGGGTCTGCAACCCGCGGGAGTAATCAAGGTTGTAGGTGACAAAACGCTCCTGGAAAACCCTGACCACCAAGTCTGGCACCAGATAGATTGCCGCGCTGTACGAAACAATGGTCACGACATACAAGCGAAAGAGGATTTTGAACATCGGCTCAGCATTCCCACTCGGAGCGGCTGAACAGATAACCCTTGCCCCACACCGTCTTGATCTTGCGTGCCTCGCCGGCGTGGTCGTCGAACTTGCGCCGCAATTTGGAAATCGCCACGTCCACGGAACGGTCGGTGCCGTTGAATTCGATACCGCGCAGACGTTGCAGGATCTGGTCGCGACTCAGCACTTCGCCCGCATGCCGGGCCAGCACCACCAGCAGGTTGTACTCGCCGCTGGACAATTCGACCAGCTGCTCGCGCCAGGTCACCGTGCGTTCGGACAGATCGATGCACAGGTTGCCCATCAGAATGCGATCGTTGGCGGTTTGCGGTTCGCTGAGGCTGCTGCGCCGCAACAAGGTTCGCACCCGGGCCAGCAACACTCTCGGCTCACAAGGCTTGGTCACGTAGTCGTCAGCGCCCATCTCCAGGCCGAGCACCTGATCGTGGCTGTCATCGCGCGCAGTGAGCATCAGGATCGGCAACGTTGCCGAGTCAGCGCGAAGCAAGCGGCAGACTTGCAAACCGTCGAGGCCGGGTAGCATCAGGTCGAGGATCACCAGGTCCGGCGGACTGGTCCGCGCACGTTCGCGCACGTGGTCACCGCGGCCGATCACGCTGACGGAGTAGCCGTTGCGTTCCAGGTAGCTGGCAATCAGTTCGGCCAGAGCGGTGTCGTCTTCGACCAGGAGAATGTTGGGCATGGGGTGTTTCCAGAAAGTGCAGTGGCGTCTGTTCCGGCCCTATCGCTGGCAAGCCAGCTCCTACAGGTCGTGCGCTGAAAATCCTTGTAGGAGCTGGCTTGCCAGCGAAGGCGGCCTGACAGACGCAATAAATTTCAAGAAGTGCAGGATATACGCCCTCCCCCCCCCCTGAGTAAAACCCTTACACAATTTCACACAGCACCAACAAAGCTTCACCGCTACCCTCGCTGTCGCCCAGTAGGATGCTGGGGGTCTTTATTGGGGTATTTCATGTCAAAGAATCTGCTTGCCAGGCTCAGCCTGATCGCATTGGCGTTGGCGCTTGGCGCCTGTGACAAGTCCTCGAACGCTGAAGAGCCGGAGCCACTGGCCACCGTGCGCATCGAGACCCTCGAAGCCCAGCCGCTGACCATCAGCAGCGAACTGAGCGGCCGGATTGCCGCACCACGTATCGCCGAAGTGCGCGCACGTGTTGCGGGCGTGGTGTTGCAGCGCACCTTCCGTGAAGGCAGCGACGTGAAAAAAGGCGACGTGCTATTCCGTATCGACCCGGCGCCGTTCAAGGCTGACCTGGACAGCGCCGAAGCCGTCCTGCGCAAGGCCGAGGCCAATGCGTTCCAGGCCCGGTTGCAGGAACAACGCTACGCCCAGTTGATCGACGACAAGGCCATCAGCGGTCAGGAGTATGACAACGCCCGTGCCAACGCCCGGCAGACCGCCGCCGAAGTCGCTGCCAGTAAAGCCGCCGTGGAGCGAGCGAAACTGAACCTCGGTTACGCCACGGTTACCGCACCGATTTCAGGGCGTGTCGGCCGTGCACTGGTCACCGAAGGCGCACTGGTCGGACAGAACGAAACCACACCGCTGGCGCTGATTCAGCAGCTCGATCCGATCCATGCCGACCTGACCCAGTCCACTCGCGAACTCAATGACCTGCGCCGAGCTTTTCGTTCCGGCCAGTTGCAGCAGGTCGGCCAGGGTCAGGCCAAGGCCACGTTGATTCAGGATGACGGCAGCCTTTATCCACTGCCGGGCAAACTGTTGTTCAGCGACATCACCGTTGATCCGGGTACGGGGCAGATTATTCTGCGCAGTGAATTTCCCAATCCGGATCTGGATTTGCTCCCTGGTAGCTTCGTGCGGGTACGCCTGGAGCAAGCGGTCAATCAGCAAGGTCTCAGCGTGCCGCAACGGGCGGTCCAGCGTGACAGCGCCGGCATCGCCCAGGTGCTGATGCTCGACGCCGAACAACGGGTCGCGCAACAGCCGGTCGAGTTGGGCGCCGTGCAGAACGATCGCTGGATCGTCACCGGCGGGCTCAAGCCAGGCGACCGTATTGTCGTTGAAGGCCTGCAACACGCCCGCCCTGGCGAGAAAGTGCAGATCGACGACACTCCTCTTCCACTGGCCCAGATGTCTGGCCAATAAGCAGGACGCTTGTTTATGCCGCAGTTCTTTATCGACCGCCCAGTGTTCGCCTGGGTGGTCGCCCTGTTTATTCTGTTGGCCGGTGCGCTGGCCATTCCGCAATTGCCGGTGGCGCAATACCCCGACGTCGCGCCGCCGCAGATCGAAATCTACGCCGTGTACCCGGGCGCTTCGGCGCAGACCGTGGACGAGAGCGTGGTCAGCCTGATCGAGGAGGAACTCAACGGCGCCGATCACCTGCTGTATTTCGAATCCCAGAGCAGCCTCGGCAGCGCCACCGTGAAGGCCACGTTTAAACCGGGCACCAATCCGGAGCTGGCCCAGGTCGATGTGCAGAACCGCCTTAAAGCCGTGGAATCCCGTTTGCCGCAAGCGGTCATTCAACAGGGCTTGCAGGTGGAGAAAGTCTCCTCGGGCTTCCTGCTGTTGATCGCCCTCACTTCCAGTGACGGCAAGCTCGACGACGTGGCGCTCAGCGATTACCTGGCACGCAACGTGATGAACGAGATCAAGCGTCTGGACGGTGTCGGCAAAGCGCAGTTGTACGGCGCCGAACGGGCCATGCGGGTGTGGATCGATCCGCAGAAACTGATCGGTTTCAACCTGACCCCTGCCGACGTCAACGCCGCCATTGTCGCGCAGAATGCCCAGGTTTCAGCGGGCAGCATCGGTGACTTGCCGACTCGCACCACCCAGGAAATCACTGCGACCATTCTGGTCAAAGGCCAGCTCTCGACGCCGGAAGAATTCGCCGACATCGTGCTCAAGGCCAATCCCGATGGCTCCACAGTGCGCATCCGCGATGTGGCGCGGGTCGAGATCGGCAGCCAGGAATACCAGTTTTCCACGCGTCTGAACGGCAAGCCGTCCACCGCTGTCGCCGTGCAGTTGTCGCCCGGCGCCAATGCCCTGAACACCGCAACCCTGGTGCGGGCGAAGATGGACGAACTCAAGCGCTACTTCCCGGCCAACGTCGAGTATTCGATTCCGTACGACACCTCGCCTTTCGTCAAAGTCTCGATCACCAAAGTGGTTTACACCCTCGGCGAGGCGATGTTGCTGGTGTTCGCGGTGATGTTCCTGTTCCTCCAGAACATCCGCTACACGCTGATCCCGACGCTGGTGGTGCCGGTCGCCCTGATGGGTACGTTCGCAACGATGCTGGCGCTGGGCTTTTCGATCAACGTACTGACCATGTTCGGCATGGTACTGGCCATCGGCATTCTGGTGGACGACGCCATTGTGGTGGTGGAGAACGTCGAGCGGATCATGGCCACCGAAGGTTTGTCGCCCAAGGACGCCACGCGCAAGGCGATGACACAGATCACCGGCGCCATCATCGGCATCACGCTGGTGCTTGTGGCGGTGTTCATTCCAATGGCGTTCATGCAAGGCTCGGTAGGAGTGATCTACCAGCAGTTCTCGCTGTCGATGGCGACCTCGATCCTGTTCTCGGCGTTCCTCGCCCTGACCTTGACCCCGGCGCTGTGCGCCACGCTGCTCAAGCCGATTGCCAAAGGCGAACACCACGAAAAAACCGGGTTCTTCGGCTGGTTCAACCGCCGCTTCGAGCAACTGACCGACCGCTATCAGGGCTGGGTCGCCTATGCGTTGAAACGCACCGCACGCTACCTGGTGATCTACGCAGTGCTGCTGGTGGGGCTGGGTTTTGCCTTCAGTCGCTTGCCCTCTTCGTTCCTGCCGGTGGAAGACCAGGGTTACACCATCACCGACATTCAACTGCCACCGGGTGCGAGCAAGAACCGCACGGTGCAGGTGGCCGGGCAAATCGAAGCGCACAATGCGACCGAGCCAGGTATTCGCGACAGCGTGGTGATCCTGGGTTTCAGTTTCTCCGGCAGCGGCCAGAACGCGGCGCTCGCCTTCAGCACGCTAAAGGACTGGTCGGCGCGCAGCAGCGATGATTCGGCCAGCGCCATTGCCGATCGCGCCAACATCGCCCTCAGCCAGATCAAGGACGCCGTGACCTTTTCCGTGCTGCCGCCACCGGTGGATGGCCTCGGCACGTCCAGCGGCTTCGAGTTCCGCTTGCAGGATCGCGGTGGTCTTGGCCACGTGGCACTGATGGAAGCCCGCACTGCGTTTCTGGCGGCAGCCGAGAAGAGTCCGATCCTGATGAACGTACGAGAGAGCTCGCTGGCCGAAGCGCCACAGGTCGAGTTGATCGTTGACCGCAAGCAAGCCAACGCGTTGGGCGTGTCTTTTGCCGACGTCGGTAACGTACTGTCCACCGCTGTCGGCTCGGCCTACATCAACGACTTCCCCAACCAGGGACGGATGCAGCGGGTAATGGTACAGGCCGAAGGTGATCAACGCAGTCAGGTGGACGACTTGCTGAAGATCCACGTGCGCAACACCCATGGGAAAATGGTGCCGTTGTCCGCCTTCGTCCAGGCCAAATGGACTCAGGGTCCGGCGCAACTGACCCGCTACAACGGCTACCCGGCAATCGCCATTTCCGGCGAGCCTCAAGCGGGTCACAGCACCGGCGAGGCCATGGCCGAAATCGAGCGTCTGGTAGCACAAGGCCCGGCGGGGTTGGGCCAGGAGTGGACCGGGTTGTCGCTACAGGAGCGCTTGTCCGGCAGCCAGGCGCCGATCCTGCTCGGTTTGTCATTGTTGATCGTGTTTCTGTGTCTGGCGGCGCTCTACGAGAGTTGGTCGATCCCGACCTCGGTGTTGCTGGTGGTGCCTTTGGGCGTGCTGGGTGCGGTGTTGGCGGTAACGTTGCGCGGGATGCCCAACGATGTGTTCTTCAAGGTCGGGCTGATCACCATCATTGGTCTGTCGGCGAAAAACGCGATTCTCATCATCGAGTTCGCCAAGAGCCTGTACGACGAAGGCCACGACCTGATCGATGCGACCCTGCAAGCCGCACGTTTGCGGTTGCGGCCGATTGTCATGACTTCACTGGCGTTCATCCTCGGTGTGGTGCCCTTGGCGATTGCCACCGGCGCCAGTTCGGCGAGCCAACAGGCTATCGGCACCGGGGTGATTGGCGGGATGATCACGGCGACACTGGCGGTGGTATTTGTACCCGTGTTTTTTGTGGTGGTGATGAAACTGGTGCGCAAGCGCTAACCAACACCACACCCCCTGCAGGAGCTGCCGAAGGCTGCGATCTTTTGATCCAGATCTTCGGCAGGCAACCTGAACATCAAAAGATCGCAGCCTTCGGCAGCTCCTGCATAAGCAGTGCTATGGTGCAAGGACGCCTCTGCAAAGCGAGTCTCCATGCCCTTCCTTCCCCGTACTCATCCTCGCCTGTCTGCCGCCATCCTGCTCGGCATCGCAGTGGGCATCCTGATGCCGGCCGACTCGGTCATCAGCAAGATCCTCTTCGGTTGGAACGCCGGGGTCTGGACTTACCTGATTCTGATGTCCTGGCTTGTCGTGCGCTCGAAAGCCCCAGACGTGAAACGCATCGCCGAAATCGAAGACGAAAATGCCGGCCTGGTGTTGTTGGTCGTGTGCATCGCCGCGATCGCCAGCCTGGCGACGATCACCTTTGAACTGGCAGGCAGCAAGGATCTGGAAACCACCCGCAAGCTGCTCCATTACGGTTTCACCGCCTTCACAGTGCTTGGTTCCTGGCTGTTGATCGGGGTGATTTTCAGCGTGCACTACGCCCGCCTGTTTTATACCTGGGAAGGTAAAGAGCCCGCCTTGCGCTTTGCCGAGGGACTGGACACGCCCAACTACTGGGACTTCCTGTACTTCTCGTTCACCATCGGCGTGGCCGTGCAGACTTCTGATGTCGGCGTCGCGACGCGCGACATGCGCAAGATTGTGCTGGCGCAATCGCTGATCGGTTTCCTGTTCAATACCGCCATCCTCGGTTTCTCGATCAACATTGCGGCTGGCTTGTTCAATTGATGGCTGCACAAACCTTCTAGCCATTGCTCGGGTTACAAGCGTTAAATGGAACGGCCATCCGCTTCACAGGTGCAGCATGACCACTCACAACTGGCTCGATCTGGCCCAGGACGCTGACACCGGCATCGAGACCCTGCGCGCGCATTTCCAGGGCCACGCCTACGACCCGCACTGGCATGACAGTTACCTGGTCGGTGTCACCGAGCAAGGCGTCCAACAGTTCAATTGCCGCCGGGCAAAACATCAAAGCACGCCTGGGCAGGTTTTTTTGCTGGAGCCGGGTGACATTCACGACGGCGAAGCGCCGACCGATGAAGGCTTCACCTACCGCATGCTGTACCTCGATCCGCAATGGTTACAGCGTGAGGTCGGTGCTGTATTTGATAACGCGCCGCACAACAGTGAGTTGAGTTTCGCCATTACCCTGGCCAGCGATGCGCGACTGGCCCACGCTGCCAGCCTCGCATTCGAAACCCTGCACGTTGGCGAACTGAAAATCGTGCGCCAGGCAGCCCTCGACGGTTTGGTAGAACGGCTGACCCATCACCTGCACTGGCGCACCCGCTATGGTGAAGACCCGCGCCTGCCCCTGGTTGCGCAAAAAGCCCGGGACTATCTGCATGCCAACGCGCAAGCCGACATCGGCCTCGATCAATTGGCCGCCGTCACCGGTGTCGACCGCTTTCGCCTGACCCGCGCGTTTAAAGCAGCGTATGGCATCGCGCCCCACGCGTACCTGGTGCAATTGCGTCTGGCCACGGCGAGACGAATGCTGGCCCGTGGAGAACAACCGGCGACGGTGGCCATGGCCCTGGGCTTTGCCGACCAGAGCCATTTGGGGCGATGGTTCGTACGCGCCTACGGCCTGACGCCAGCGTTGTACCGCAAGCGCTGCTCAAATCTTCCAGACAGGTAAGCCACCGATTGTGAAGATCCACCTTAATGATCTTCACCGGAGTTTGCCTGCGATGCTGTCCTCTTTCCCGACGTTGCTGCCCTTTGTGCTGTTCGCCTTCGTGGCATCGATCACCCCTGGCCCGACCAACATCCTGGTGCTGAGCAACAGTGCCCGTTTCGGTATGGCCGCCGCCGTTCCGATCATCCTCGGCGCCTGCGCCAGCGCCGCAATCCTTGTATTGCTGGTGGGTACTGGTGCCGGTTCAGCATTGATTCAATGGCCCTTGGTGCAAACGCTTATGCGGTGGGCGGGCGTGACATGGCTCAGTTACCTGGCATGGCAGATTCTCCGGGCCCCCGCCGCGGGTATTTCTGCCCGGAACGACGAAGAGCGCCTCAGTCTGCTCGGGGCAGCCAGCCTGCAATGGATCAACCCCAAGACCTGGATGATGGCGTTGGCGGTGGTCAGCGTGTTTGCTGACGTGGGCGAAGATCGCCTTGTGCATGTGATGTATCTGTCCCTGGCATTTTTTCTGATTTCCTTGCCGTGCCTCGGGGTCTGGGCGTTGCTCGGCGCGGGCTCCAGCCGCTGGTTGCGTTCGCCCTGCGCCATGCAACGTTTCAATCGTTGTACGGGCCTGTTGCTCTTGGGTTCAGCCTGGTTAAGCCTGCTGGCCTGATTTCCATTTGTCGGTTTTTATCGAACGCTGCGCCATCGAGTGCTTGACGGCGGATTCGTTTCTGGTGTCTTCTGAAACCGGTTTCAGCGCTACAGCGCTCAGCCTTATAAATCCAATAAGAAGGTTTCAGACCGTGAACGATTTTTCCGCCGCCCAGCGCAGCCGCGTGACCATGCTTGACGTGGCCGAACACGCCAAGGTCTCCAAGGCCAGCGTCTCGCGGTTCATCGGCGAAGACCGCGCCTTACTCTCCGATGCCATTGCCCAGCGCATCGAGCAGTCCATTGCCGAATTGGGCTATCGCCCGAACCAGATGGCCCGGGGTCTGAAGCGCGGGCGCACGCGCCTGATCGGCATGCTGGTGGCCGACATTCGCAACCCTTATTCAATCGCCGTGATGCATGGGGTGGAAACCGCCTGCCGCCAGCACGGTTACAGCCTGGTGGTGTGCAACACCGACCGCGATGATGAACAGGAACGCCAGCACCTGGCCCTGCTGCGCTCGTACAACATCGAAGGCCTGATCGTGAACACCCTCGGCCATCACCGCAACGAATTGCACGAACTGCACCGGGAAATGCCCCTGGTACTGGTGGATCGCAAAGTCGAGCATCTTGAAAGCGACATGGTCGGACTGGACAACCCCGCAGCGGTGGCCATGGCCCTCACCCATCTTGAAGAACGCGGCTACCGCGATGTATTGATGGTGACGGAGCCGTTCGACGGCACCAGTTCGCGGATCGAGCGGGTCGACAGCTTCAAGGCTCAGGTCGAACATCGCCCGGCCCTGCGCGGCACGTTGATCGAAACCGGCAGCGATTTGACTGCACGGCTGAAAGACTTTCTTGAATCGCCAGGCCCCGGCCCAAAAGCGCTGTTTTGCGCCAACGGAGTTGCGGCACTGGCCAGCACCTATGCGTTGCGTGATCTCAAGTGCAAGCTGTTTGAGGACGTGGGTTTGATCGCCCTGGATGACCTGGATTGGTATCCCCTGGTGGGCAGTGGCATTACCGCCCTCGCCCAGCCAACCAGCGCAATTGGCGCCAGTGCGTTTGAGTGTTTGCTCAAGCGGTTGCGCGGGGATGACGGTGCGGTGCGGACGCTGGATTTTTCGGCGCAGTTGATCATTAGAGGGTCGACCCTTGGGATTTCTCAGTGAGTTTTCTGCCCTCATCGCGAGCATGCTCGCTCCTACAGTAGATGAGCGTACGCAGAGCCATTGTAGGAGCAAGCTTGCTCGCGATGAGGCCGTCACCAGCGACGCCTATTTTTTTGAACAAAAATGAAACCGGTTTCAGAGGTAGAAAAACAATGAACAAACCACCCGTTTCCATCAGCCTCTCAAGCTACGGCGCCGACCTGGTGCGCCAGCGAGGCCAGGGCAGTTTCATCGAATTATTGGCCGCCGCCGGCGCCACTCACATCGAATGGCGCGAAGAGCTACTGACCACTGAAGCCCCCGCGCAATTGGCTCAAGCCACTCAAGCTGAGGGCCTGCAAAGTGTGTACTCCTCGCCGATGGAGCTGTGGCTCGCCGGCCAATCCAAACCCAATCCCGAACTGGTCAGCGCCCTGCAGCGCGCCCAGGTATTCGGCGCGAAATGGCTGAAAGTGTCGTTGGGGTACTTCACAGACAACAGTGACCTGCAAACCCTGGCCCGAATGCTTATAGCGAGCCCCCTGCAGCTGCTGGTTGAGAACGATCAGACCCTGCAGGGTGGCCGCATCGAACCTTTCCAGCGGTTTTTCGATGAAGTCGAACGGCACAGCCTGACAATCAAAATGACTTTCGATATCGGCAACTGGCATTGGCAGGATCAGTCCGCTGCCAGCGCCGCACGGTTGCTCGGCCGTTATGTCGGTTATGTGCACTGCAAAGCAGTCACTCGACGCGCCGACGGCAAACTGGTCGCCATCCCACCCGCCGCCAGCGATCAGCAACAGTGGGAACACCTGCTGCGGCACATGGCCCAAGGCGTTTTGCGGGCCGCGGAGTACCCGCTGCAAGGCGACGATCTGCTGCAACTGACCACCGAACACGTCGCCGCCCTCGCCCAACTCGGCCAGTCGCAACGGGATAGCGCTCATGTCTGAGATCGATATCCTCTCGTTCGGCGAAACCATGGCGATGTTCGTCGCCGAGCAAACCGGTGACTTGGCCAGCGTCAACGCTTTCCACAAACGCATAGCCGGCGCTGACAGCAACGTCGCCATTGGCCTGTCGCGGCTGGGCTTCAACGTCGCGTGGCTGAGCCGGGTCGGTGCCGACTCTCTGGGTCGGTTCGTGATCGACACGCTGGAAAAAGAAGGTCTGGACTGCCGCCACGTCGACATCGACACCGCCCATCCCACCGGCTTTCAGTTCAAGTCCCGCACCGATGACGGCGGTGATCCCGTCGTCGAGTACTTTCGCCGGGGTTCGGCGGCCAGTCACTTGTCGGCGCATTCGATCGTTCCAGGGCTACTCAATGCACGGCATCTGCACGCCACCGGCATTCCACCGGCGCTGTCGGAAACGGCTCGGCAGATGACGTTCGAATTGATGAGCCGCATGCGTGATGGTGGGCGCAGCGTGTCCTTCGATCCCAACCTGCGCCCAAGCCTGTGGGCCAGCGAGCAACTGATGATCACTGAGATCAACCGCCTCGCCGCCCTCGCCCATTGGGTGTTGCCGGGGTTGAGCGAAGGTCGGTTGCTGACCGGTTTCGACGAACCGGCCGACATCGCCGCGTTTTACCTCGACCAGGGCGCCGAGGCCGTGGTGATCAAACTGGGGGCGCACGGCGCTTATTACCGCACGCACCTGGATTGCGGTTTTGTTGCCGGCGTGCCCGTGCGAACGGTGGTCGACACGGTCGGTGCCGGCGACGGTTTTGCTGTCGGCGTGATCAGCGCGCTGTTGGAAAACCACAGCATTGTCGACGCCGTGCAGCGTGCCAACTGGATTGGCAGCCGAGCGGTGCAGAGCCGAGGAGATATGGAGGGGTTGCCGACCCGTACCGAAATGCTCGCTGAATTTGAGACCGCCATCGCGAGCAGGCTCGCTCCCACATTAGAACGCGTTCCCCTGTAGGAGCGAGCCTGCTCGCGATGAGGCCCGCACAGTCACTGAAGATTCGAACCCGTTACCTGCTGCGACAAAAACAACAAGCTCAGGAGCACCACTCATGAAAACCGCAACGCTCGCCACCCGCCGCTGGTGGTACATCATGCCCATCGTGTTCATTACCTACAGCCTGGCGTATCTGGATCGTGCCAACTACGGTTTCGCCGCCGCTTCAGGCATGGCCGCCGACCTGATGATCACCCCGGGCCTGTCATCGCTGCTCGGCGCGCTGTTCTTCCTCGGATACTTTTTCTTCCAGGTGCCGGGGGCGATCTACGCGCAAAAGCATAGCGTGAAGAAACTGATTTTCGTCAGCCTGATTCTCTGGGGCAGCCTGGCAACGTTGACCGGCATCGTCTCCAACGCCTACTGGCTGATCGTCATCCGCTTCATGCTCGGTGTGGTCGAAGCGGCGGTGATGCCGGCGATGCTGATCTATCTGTGCCATTGGTTCACCCGCGCGGAACGCTCGCGGGCCAACACCTTCCTGATTCTCGGCAACCCGGTGACCATGCTCTGGATGTCGGTGGTCTCGGGCTATCTGGTGCAGCACTACAGCTGGCGCTGGATGTTCATCGTCGAAGGTTTGCCGGCGGTGCTCTGGGCATTCATCTGGTGGCGGCTGGCCGATGATCGTCCGGCCCAGGCCAAGTGGCTCAGCGAGCAGGAAAAACAGGATCTGGAAAGCGCCCTGGCCGCCGAACAGGTCGGCATCAAAGCGGTAAAAAATTACGCCGAAGCGTTCCGCTCGCCCAAGGTGATCATCCTGGCCCTGCAGTTTTTCTGCTGGAGCATCGGCGTATATGGTTTCGTGCTGTGGCTGCCGTCGATCCTCAAGGCTGGCGCGCAAATGGACATGATCCAGGCCGGATGGCTGTCGGCATTGCCTTATCTGGCGGCCGTCATCGGCATGCTGTTGGTGTCGTGGGGTTCGGACAAACTGCAGAAACGCAAGCGCTTCGTCTGGCCGCCGCTGCTGATTGCTTCGATTGCCTTCTACGGTTCCTACGCCCTGGGCGCCGAACATTTCTGGTGGTCGTACGCCCTGCTGGTGCTCGCCGGCGCCTGCATGTACGCGCCGTATGGCCCGTTCTTCGCGATCATCCCGGAAATCCTCCCGGCCAACGTTGCGGGTGGCGCCATGGCGCTGATCAACAGCATGGGTGCGCTAGGTTCATTTGGCGGCTCTTATCTGGTCGGTTACCTGAACAGCTCCACCGGTTCGCCCGGCGCATCGTTCCTGTTGATGAGCGGCGCATTGATGCTTTCGGTGGTGCTGACCGTACTCCTCAAGCCCGGTGCCAGCGACCGTGAGCAGACCACGATAGCGCGTACCGCCACCGCCCATTCCTGAATTGAAGTCGAGATCACCCAAATGAAAAAGCAGGTCGTTCTGTACAAAAAACTTTCGCCGCTGCTCATGGCTCGCCTGCAGGAGCAGGCTGAGGTCACGCTGATCGACAGCCTTGATGCACAAGGCATGGCAAAACTGCGTGACAGCTTGCCCCGCGCCCACGGTCTGCTCGGCGCCAGCCTGAAACTGGATGCCGAACTGCTGGACCGGGCGCCGCACCTCCAAGCCATCGCCAGTGTCTCGGTGGGCGTCGACAACTACGACATTGACTACCTCAACGAGCGTCGGATCTTGCTCAGCAACACCCCTGATGTGCTGACAGAAACCACCGCCGACACCGGTTTCGCGCTGATTCTCGCCAGCGCCAGGCGAGTGGTGGAATTGGCGAATCTGGTTCGCTCAGGCGAATGGAAACGCAACATCGGCCCGCCGCATTTCGGCAGTGACGTGCACGGTAAAACCTTGGGCATCATCGGGATGGGACGTATCGGCGAGGCCTTGGCGCAGCGTGGGCATTTCGGTTTTGGTATGCCGGTGATCTACCACAGCCATTCGCCAAAACCGGCGGTGGAGCAACGTTTCAGAGCGCAGTACCGCGGCCTGACCGAGCTGTTGCAGCAAGCGGATTTCATATGCCTGACGTTGCCGTTAACCGCCGAAACCGAAGGCCTGATCGGTGCCAAAGAGTTCGCGCTAATGCGGCCCGACAGCATTTTCATCAACATTTCCCGAGGCAAGGTGGTCAATGAAGCAGCGTTGATCGATGCCTTGAGCACGGGTCAGATTCGTGCGGCGGGGCTGGATGTTTTCGAACGTGAGCCACTCAATCCTGATTCGCCGTTGTTGCGGCTGAACAACGTGGTGGCGACGCCGCACATCGGCTCTGCAACCCATGAAACACGTGAAGCCATGGCCAAGTGTGCGGTAGATAACCTGTTGGCGGCGCTGGCGGGTGAGCGGCCGGTGAATCTGGTGAATGCCAGGGCGTGGAAAGCTTGAGAACCTGATCGTTCGCGGGCAAACCATTGTGCGAGCGAGCCTGTTCCGGGCGGCGTGCGACGATGGACTTGCCAGCGCCGGGTTTATCCAGCATGCACGCGGTGTCGTTAACGACCATCGCTGGCAAGCTTGCTCGTGCAATCGCGATGAGTGGCGCCAGAAGACTGTGTTATCCCCGATATCAGCAAATCCGCCGCACACAACGCCATGCGTCGACAGGCATCCGCCAGCCTGGTTTGATCCACCACCAGGCCGATGCGGATGTACCCCGCCGCACTCGGGCCGAACGCTTCGCCCGCCAGTACCGACACGCCATACCCTTCGAGCAGCCGCTCGGCGAAGTGCTGGGCGGACAATCCGGTCTTTCGTACATCGACCATCACGAACATCCCGCCATCGGGCCGAACAGGCCTGAGGCTCGGACACAGGCTCAGACTTGCGCACACCAGGTCGCGCCGCTGGCGATACTCCTCACGCATGCAGGCGACTTCCGGCAGGTCTTGATCCAGCGCCAATTGCGCAGCGTTCTGCACGAAGTCCGGAATCCCGAACAGCATCGACAGCGACAGATTCACCAGGTGTTCGGCCATGGGTTTGGGGCCGATCACCCATCCCACCCGCCATCCACTCATGGCATGGGATTTGGAAAGACTGTTGATCGTCGCAGTGCGCTCGGCCATGCCCGGCAGACTGGCCGGGCTGATGTGCTTACCCTCGTACAACAGATCGCTATAGACCTCGTCACTGATCAGCCACAGATCATGACGAATGCACAGCGCAGCCAGCGCTTGCCAGATGGGGAGCGACAGGCTGGCGCCGGAAGGATTGTTCGGACTGTTGAGTAAAATGGCTCGAGTCTTCGGTGTGATCCGAGCGGCGACATCGGCCGGATCCACGCGAAACCCGTTTGCCGAACGAACGGGCACCGACACCAGTTTGGCTGCACACGCGCCGATCACGCCTTCGTAGGTCACATACATGGGCTCGGCGATGATCACTTCATCGCACGGGTCCAGCAGGCATTGTGCGACCGAGTACACGGCGCACTGCGCACCCGGAAAGACGATGACATGGTCTGCATCGACGGGTTGACCGCTGCGCTGGCGATGTTGACGGGCGATGCTGTTACGCAACCCTCGATTGCCCCGTACTTCGGGGTAATGAGTGTCGCCAGCCAGCAGACTGGCGATCGCGGCCTGAACAATGGGTTTGGGTGTCTCGAAGTCTGGATCGCCGATCGAGAGCAGCAGGACATCGGCCCCCTGCTCGCGCAGCTCCAGCGCTCGATCATGAATCTGCCAGGCCGCCGCTCCTTCTCCCGCGATTCGTTGGGTCAAGGCTGAATAGCGCATGTCGTTCTCCTGTCGCGCGAATTCCTAGCCTCAACCCTATCTCAATTCATGAAACACGCCACCCTTCGAATGCGCATCGCAGAAACTATCCGCGTGTACGGCTGGCCATCCACCAGACCCGGGCAATATCGGTGGCTCGCTCACGCAACAGGCGCGGCGCCTGGGTACACGCCTGGTCCAGGCTCATCGGCCCGCTCGCCAGGGCAAACGCTGCATCGATGCCGTGGTCGTACAGCGCTTGATAGCCCTCGCCCAGCGTGCCGGCGATCACAATGACCGGCACACCTTGTAGTTTTGCGATGCGTGCCACGCCGTACGGCGTCTTGCCGCGAAGGGTCTGTGCATCGAAACGACCTTCGCCCGTGATCACCAGATCGGCTCCAGCGACCGTTTCGGCCAGGTTCACCAGTTCCGCCACCACTTCGACCCCGGCCTTGAATTGCGCGCCCAGGAAGGCCTTTGCGGCAAATCCCAAACCACCCGCCGCACCGCTGCCGGGCTCGTCGCGCACATCCCTTTTCAAGGCGCTTGCACAATGCCCCGCAAAATTCGCAAGGGCGCAGTCCAGTTGTTCGACCTGCTCGGGTGTAGCGCCTTTTTGCGGGCCGAAAATCACCGAGGCGCCATGCGGGCCACACAGCGGATTGTTGACGTCGGCGGCGATGTCGAAACGCACGTGTGCCAAACGCGGGTCGATGTCGCGCAGGTCTATCCGCGCGAGTTGCGAGAGTGCCAGGCCACCCGGCGCCAAGGTCTGCCCTTGGGCATCGAGCAGCTTCACGCCCAAGGCTTGCACCGCGCCCGCACCACCGTCGTTGGTCGCGCTGCCGCCAATCGCCAGAATCACCCGTTGCGCGCCGGCGTCGAGGGCCGCGCGAATCAATTCGCCGGTGCCAAAGGTGCTACTGATGCAGGCATCGCGCTGATCCACGGGCACCAACTGCAAGCCACTGGCCTCGGCCATTTCGATGATCGCGGTGTGGCTTTGCGGCAACCAGCCCCAGGCGGCGTTGACCGTTGCACCCAGCGGACCGCGTACTTCATTGCGGCGCAGCTCGCCTTCACAGGCAGCGAGAATCGATTCGACCGTCCCTTCCCCGCCATCGGCCATCGGGCATTTGATCAATTGCGCTTCGGGCCAGACTTCAGCCAATCCCAGCGCAATGGCATCGGCCACGCCTTGGGCGCTGAGGCTGTCTTTGAACGAGTCGGGGGCGATCACGATTTTCATGGGAATTCTCCAGTTCCAATGCCTACATGCTGCCAGCCGCCACACACAATAACGCCGGTCCGCTGCACAAGTGGTTGTGAGGATTATTGTTCATTTCCACAAAACCCGAGATACACACGCTCACTGTAGGAACTGCCGCAGGCTGCGATCTTTTGACTTTGATTTTTCAAGATCAAAAAATCGCAGCCTGCGGCAGCTCCTACGGGGTATGTATATCGGTCTGCGGCAGTAGCTGCACGCCCAGGTACAACGCCAACATGCCGTCGAGGCGCAATGGGTCAACTCCACTGAGTTCGGCAATCCGCTCCATCCGATAGCGCAGGCTGTTGCGATGAATCCCCAAGGCATCGGCGCAAGCCTGGCTCTGACCGTCGTGTTCGCACCAACTGCGCAGAGTCGCCAGCAACTGACCGTTGTTGTCCTTGGCGATGACCTTGCGCAGCGGATTCAGCAACTCGTCGAGGGCATCGTCATTGCGGTGACGCCAGAGCATGACCGGCAGGCGATAGCGATGGAGCGTCAGCAATCGAGAACCGGGCAGCACATCGCGGCCGTAGGCCAGCAAGTCGCCAACCCGGCGATAGCAACGGCGCAAGCCGCTCAGTCCATCGGCCTGCCCGCCTACGGCCAGGCGCAGGATGTTCCAACCCAGGGCGTCGAGCTTATCCAGCAAACGGTCATTCTCGATGGAGTGACTGGCCGGTCGGCACCAGAGCAGCGAAGACTTCGCCGAGTTCACGCACCAGCTGTCGGGATAACGGGTCGTCAGCCAGGCGTTGAGTGCCTCGGCGGTTTGCCCTGGTCCGTGCTCCATGCCTAACTCGAACAGGTACGGCACACGGGTCAATTGCGGCTTCAGGCCCAATTGCTGAGCTTCGTCGATCAACCGCGGTGAACTGCCGGCGTCGCTGAGCAATAACGCCAACAGGTCATCGCAACGCTGGCGCCGCCATTGCTGTTCGGCCTGCTGATTGCGCTGGCCCACCAACATTTCAGCGGTCATGCGCACCAGTTCGGCATAGGTGCGCAGTTGCTCGGGTTCACCGGTGATGCCGAGTACGCCGATCAAGCGCTGATCGAGCATCAGCGGCAGGTTGATGCCCGGCTGCACGCCCTTGAGATGGATCGCCGTTTGCGCGTCGATCTCCACCACACGACCGTTGGCCAACACCAGTTGCGCACCTTCGTGCCGGGTGTTGACCCGCTCAGGTTCGCCGCTGCCGAGGATCAGGCCCTGGCTGTCCATGACATTGACGTTGTACGGCAGAATAGCCATCGCCCGGTCGACGATGTCCTGGGCCAGGTCGTGATCGAGTTCGAACATAGGCGTAATCCTTGAAGAGATTTGAAGGAACGGGTTGTTCACCCGCACAGGGTGGGTTCGCAAACCCTGTGCGCCGGCACAAAGACAGCAACCGTTAGGGTGGTCGAGACTCTCAGGGCGATCAACGTTACCCTTTGCATCGCAAAAAATCATAATAAAGAGAGAGCCGCCATGTCACAGAGCGCCGTAGCGTCCCAGGCCATCGCTGACGATAAAAACGCCGTCTATAAACGCATTACCCTGCGTTTGATTCCGTTCATTTTCATCTGCTACCTGTTCAACTACCTCGACCGGGTGAACGTTGGATTTGCCAAGCTGCAGATGCTCGACGCGCTGAAATTCAGCGAAACCGTGTACGGCCTCGGGGCCGGGATCTTCTTTATCGGCTACGTGCTGTGCGGCGTACCGAGCAACCTGGCCCTGACCAAATTCGGTCCACGGCGCTGGATCGCGCTGATGATGATCACCTGGGGCACGCTGTCGACCTGCCTGCTTTTCGTCACCACACCGACCGAGTTCTATACATTGCGCCTGTTCACCGGCGCGGCCGAAGCCGGGTTCTTCCCGGGTGTGGTGCTGTACCTCTCGCAGTGGTTCCCGACCTTCCGCCGTGGCCGCATCATGGCGTTGTTCATGTCGGCGATCCCGGTTTCGGGTTTGCTCGGCAGTCCCTTCTCTGGCTGGATTCTCAATCACTTCGCCGCAGGCCAGGGTGGTCTTGCCGGCTGGCAGTGGATGTTCCTGCTGCAAGGTATTCCGACCGTTGTGCTCGGCGCACTGGCTTACTTCCTGCTCAGCGACAGCTATGCCAATGCCAAATGGCTGACCCCGTTCGAGCGCTCGGTGCTCGAAGCCGACCATGCCGAGGACCTGGCCAGCAAACCGAAAACCACCACCGATTCGCTGCTGGCGGTGTTCAAGAACCCGGCGATCTGGGCCTTCGGCCTGATCTACTTCTGTATCCAGAGCGGTGTCTACGCGATCAACTTCTGGCTACCGTCGATCATCAAGAACCTGGGCTTCAGCGATAATCTGGTGATTGGCTGGCTCAGTGCGATTCCGTATCTGCTGGCGGCGGTGTTCATGTTGATCGTCGGACGCTCGGCAGACCTGCGCAAGGAACGTCGTTGGCATTTGGTTGTACCGATGCTGATGGGCGCGTTGGGTCTGTTGATCGCCGTAAACTTCGCCGCCAACCCGGCCCTCGCCATCCTCGGCCTGACCATCGCAACCATGGGTGCCCTCACCGGCCTGCCAATGTTTTGGCCAGTGCCGACCGCGATGCTCAGCGCCGGTGCGGCTGCCGGTGGTCTGGCGTTGATCAACTCCATGGGGCAGATGGCCGGCTTCCTGAGCCCCTACCTGGTGGGTTGGGTCAAGGACAGCACCGGGTCGACCGATGCGGCGCTGTATCTGCTGGCGGGTGTCATCGTCTGCGGTAGTTTGCTGGCGTTGCGCATGACCCGAACCCTGCGCGCTTAAAAGCGAAAATCAAAAGATCGCAGCCTGCGGCAGCTCCTACAATGTGAATGTCATTTCTGTGTAGGAGCTGCCGCAGGCTGCGATCTTTTCGTTTGCCATATCCAACAATTCTGATATCTGATTGAGCCTTTCCCACTGGTAAAAGGATTTGCTCATGAGCTATCGCACGCTGGGTCATTCAGGTCTTCAGGTGTCCACCCTGACCCTGGGCACGATGATGTTCGGCGAACAGACCAGCACCGAAGATTCCTTGCGGATCATCGACAAGGCCTGGGACCAGGGCATCAATTTCATCGACACCGCCGACGTCTACACCAACGGTCGCTCCGAAGAAATCGTCGGTGAAGCGATTGCCCGTCGCCGGCAGGAATGGGTACTCGCGACCAAAGTCGGTTTCGGCCCGGTGGACGGCGTTCCGAACCGCAGCGGTTTAAGCCGCAAGCACATCTTCAATGGCATCGATGCCAGCCTGGTGCGCCTGGGCACCGATTACCTCGACATCTATTACCTTCACCGCGAAGACCACAATACGCCGCTGGAGGTCACGGTATCGGCCATTGGCGATCTGGTTCGCCAGGGCAAGATCCGTTACTGGGGCTTGTCCAACTATCGTGGCTGGCGCATCGCCGAGGTGATTCGTGTAGCCGACAAGCTGGGCGTCGACCGGCCGGTGATCAGCCAGCCGCTTTACAACATCGTCAACCGCCAGGCCGAAACCGAGCAGCTCAGCGCCGCGCAAAACTACGGACTTGGCGTGGTGCCTTACAGTCCGCTCGCGCGCGGCGTACTCAGCGGCAAGTACGCGCCGGATGTGAAGCCGGACGCCAACAGCCGTGCCGGGCGTGCGGACAAGCGAATTCTGGAAACCGAGTGGCGCGTCGAATCCTTGCGCATCGCCCAGCAAATCCAGCAGTACACCCAACAGCGCGGCGTTGGCATCGTTGAGTTCGCCATCGCCTGGGTGCTGAACAACAATGCGGTCACTTCAGCCATCGTCGGGCCCCGCACCGAAGCGCAGTGGGACGCCTACACTATGGCGCAAGCGGTGAACATCACTGCCGAAGACGAAGCGTTCATTGATTCACTGGTGACGCCGGGGCATGCGTCGACGCCGGGGTTCAATGATGTGAGCCATTTTGTGTCGGGCCGTAAACCACATGATGTCTGACGAAACTCATCTTCTGTAGGAGCTGGCTTGCCAGCGAAAAGGGCGTGCCTGACGTACCGCATCGTCTGGTTCGCCGGCAAGTCGGCTCCTACGCAGGAAGGTGTTGATCAGTGGGTCAGTATTTATCGCTAAAACCACGTATCCTCCGCACCCCGTTTCACCGTCAACCTCGCGAGGACAGCTTGTCTAAAGGTATCGCTCTATCGGTTTCAGCCTCGGTGCTGTTCGCCGTCATGTATTACTACACATCGTTGCTCACTCCCCTGAGCGGCGTGGAAATTTTTGGCTGGCGCATGCTGCTGACCGTGCCGTGCATGACCGTGTTCATGATCTGGTCCGGCGAATGGAAACGTGTCGTCGAGATTGTCCGGCGCGTGATCGCCAAGCCAAAACTGATCGCAGGTCTGTTTGCCTCCTCAGCCCTGCTGGGCGTACAACTCTGGCTGTTCATGTGGGCACCGCTCAACGGCTACAGCCTGGATGTCTCCCTCGGCTATTTCCTGCTGCCGCTGACCATGGTCTTGACCGGGCGCATTGCCTATGGCGAACGTCTCTCGTATCTGCAAAAAGTCGCCGTGGTGTTCGCCTGCCTCGGAGTGATCAACGAGTTGTATCAGGTTGGTGGTTTCTCCTGGGCGACCTTGCTGGTATGCATTGGCTACCCGACCTATTTCGTTCTGCGTAAACGCCTGAAGGCCGACAACCTCGGCGGCTTGTGGCTGGACATGGCGCTGACGCTGCCCGTGGCCTTCTGGTTCGTGCTGAGTGGCGCGCAAGGCTTCGGCGTGTTCGAGCAGCATCCGTGGCTGTCGCTGTTGATTCCGGTGCTGGGCGTGATCAGTGCGTCGGCACTGGTGGTTTACATCATTGCCAGCCGCTTGCTGCCCTTCAGCCTGTTCGGGTTGTTGAGTTATGTTGAACCGGTGCTGTTGCTGGGCGTGGCATTGTTGCTGGGGGAAAGTATCAAGGCCGGCGAGTGGCTGACGTACATTCCGATCTGGATGGCGGTGCTGGTGCTGGTGTTTGAAGGGTTCAAGCATCTGGTCCGACAGCGCAGACCCTAAAGCCTTTTGATCTTCAAAAAAACCGGTCACAAAGGACCGGTTTTTTACATTTACATCCGCTTAGTCAGTGGTCAGCACACCACGGCGTACCTGATCCCGCTCGATCGATTCGAACAGCGCCTTGAAGTTGCCTTCGCCGAAACCATCGTCGCCCTTGCGCTGGATGAACTCGAAGAACACCGGCCCCATCAGGGTTTCCGAGAAGATCTGCAGCAGCAGACGCTTGTCGCCCGACTCGGACGAACCGTCCAGCAAAATGCCCCGAGCCTGCAGTTCGCCCACCGGCTCACCATGATTCGGCAAGCGACCTTCGAGCATTTCGTAGTAGGTTTCCGGTGGCGCGGTCATGAAGCGCATGCCGATGTTTTTCAGGTGATCCCAGGTCTTGATCAGGTCATCGGACAGGAACGCAACGTGCTGGATGCCTTCGCCGTTGAACTGCATCAGGAACTCTTCGATCTGCCCGGCGCCCTTGGACGATTCTTCGTTCAACGGGATACGGATCATGCCGTCAGGCGCGGTCATCGCTTTGGAGGTCAGCCCGGTGTACTCGCCCTTGATGTCGAAGTAACGAATTTCGCGGAAGTTGAACAGCTTCTCGTAGAAGTTGGCCCAGTAGGCCATGCGACCGCGATACACGTTGTGGGTCAGGTGGTCGATGATCTTCAGGCCAGCCCCGGCCGGGTGACGGTCAACGCCTTCAATGAACACGAAGTCGATGTCGTAAATCGAACTGCCTTCGCCGAAACGGTCGATCAGGTATAGCGGCGCGCCGCCAATGCCTTTGATCGCCGGCAAATTCAGCTCCATAGGGCCGGTTTCAATGTGAATCGGCTGGGCACCCAGTTCAAGCGCTCGGTTATAGGCCTTTTGTGAATCCTTGACACGGAATGCCATGCCGCACACCGACGGACCGTGTTCGGCGGCGAAGTACGAGGCCACGCTGTTGGGCTCGTTGTTGAGGATCAGGTTGATCGCGCCCTGACGGTAGAGGTGGACGTCTTTGGAGCGGTGGGTCGCGACCTTGGTGAAGCCCATGATCTCGAAGATCGGCTCCAGCGTGTTCGGAGTCGGGGAAGCGAGCTCGATGAATTCAAAGCCCATCAGGCCCATTGGGTTTTCGTATAAATCTGCCATGGTCGGCGCCTCATCATTTTTATCAATTAACAAAGGTTATTTGCTAGCAATGCTGAGACCGGTGGGTGGCGCGCAGGAGATACCCCGCACGCTGCGTGCGAGGAAGTCACCGTAGATCAGTTGAAACCCGAATATCTTCATTGTCGACCCAAGGCTCTTGCGGGCGAGGCTTCTGCTGCTGCCAGAAGACGATTATTATTGTATGCGTAACCCGATTCTACACAGCGTAAAACGGTTTGTCCGCCTTCTGTATAAAATCCCCTTTTTTCCTGAGCGCGCAAGGGGTTTATTGCGCAGATAAATCCCTGCCAGAATCACGCCCCCTGCAGGTGCACGCCACGGCTGACAATATGACGGCAGCGTAACCGCCCAGGGCCAACTATCATGGCCTATACCCGAACTCTTTATGGGAGGCGTATTGCCCTACCAGCATTTGAGAGCCTAATTTCATCGCAACAGGTTTCGCGAATGCCACTGAAAGTCAAATCCCGCCAACGCAGACTCAGGATGGCGATCACCTTGATCAGTGGTTTGATCCCCATCCTGCTGGGATCCGTCATTCTTTATATGCAGGCGCAGCGAACACTCCAGCAAAGCTCGGCACAAACCGCCCTCGAAGCAATTCACCAGTTCGACCTGATGCTCGACAACACGGCCCAGGCAGCTCAGGCGTTACTGCCACTGGCCGGGCAGAATTGCAAAGACGTCACGCTTGCCCTGCGCGAACAAGTGACCCGTCGTCCTTTCGTGCGCTCGACCAACCTGGTGTGGGACAACGATCTTTACTGCAGTTCGCTGTTCGGTGAGTTTCACGAAATAGTCAATCCCGGTGACTACACGCACGGCGGGTTATGGTTGATGAATGGCAACCCGGTGACCCCCGACACGGCACTGCTGGTATATCGACTCAGTGAAGGCAAAAAAGGCGCACTGACGACCCTGGATGGTTATCACTTGAGCAACATCCTGCGCCTGATTGGCGGCAAGGCTGCGTTGCTGCTCCAGGTCGGCCCCGACTGGTTGTCGGCTGACGGTAAAGTCCATACGAGCGCGCGGCCTGAATTGCCCGTCGCCCAAAGCACTGAGCTGTCGAAAAAATACGCTTTTAAAGTATCGGCAGGTTTCCCTGAAGGCGAAGCCTGGCGATACATACGCAGCGAATACCCACCGCTGTTCAGTTTGCTGATCTTTTTCGGTGTGATCGCCGGTGCCATCGTTCACTTCCTGCAAAAGCGCTCAATGTCGCCGACCCATGAAATGCAAAGGGCGCTGGAAGCATCGGAGTTCATTCCATACTTCCAGCCCGTTGTGCATGGCGACAGCAAGCGCTGGGCCGGGTGTGAAGTATTGATGCGCTGGAAACATCCAAAGGAAGGCCTGGTGCGCCCAGACCTGTTCATTCCGTTTGCCGAACACACCGGTCTGATCGTGCCGATGACCCGCTCGCTGATGAAACAAACCGCCGCCCTGCTCGCCCCGCAATCGGACTCCTTCAGCGAGCCCTTTCATATCGGTATCAACATCACCGCCAGTCATTGCCAGGATCTGGAATTGGTCAACGATTGCCGTGAGTTTCTCGATGCATTTGTTCCAGGCTCCGTTCATCTGGTGCTGGAACTGACCGAGCGGGAACTGATCGAACCCACGGCCATCACCCTGCAACTGATCGAACAACTCCATGGGTTGGGCGTGAAATTCGCCATCGATGACTTCGGCACCGGTCACTCAAGCCTTGGTTACTTGCACCAGTTTAATGTCGATTTCTTGAAAATCGACCAGAGCTTTGTCGCCATGATCGGCGTCGATACCCTCTCCAGTCATATTCTGGACAGCATCATCGAACTGGCGGGCAAGCTCGAGCTGGCACTGGTTGCCGAAGGCGTGGAAACACCACGACAAAGTGACTACCTGAGCGCTCAAAGTGTGAACTTCCTTCAGGGTTATCTGTTCGGCAAACCGATGTCTGGTGCAGAGTTCATTAGTGCATTAAGTGACCATTAACTAACGGACTTAACCGACAAGACAACGTGTACAGGCACCAAAGTGAATCAAATTACTACTCTAGTTACATGAAGAAAAAGTCAGGATTTACTCTTGGCCAATTAACTACTACAATTTTCATGCCCGCGCTAAATTGGCAGGTGAGCCATTATCACCGAGTCGCTTCAAAGCTCTTGGCTTATAGCTTTGTTTGCGGTTGGTATCAACCAAACACACTATTGGAGTAAAGATATTGTCCAGACTCGCTGAATTTCGTGCAGCCGAAAAGGCCCTTCAAGAACAGCTCAAGCAGCTCGAATCCCTGAAGAACGATGCCGGGCTCAAGAAAGAAATCGAATTCGAGGAGAAGCTCCAGGGTTTGATGAAAACTTACGGCAAGAGCCTGCGCGACATCATCGCCATTCTCGATCCGAACCCGAGCAAATCCGGTCTTCAACAGGCCACCGCACCTAAAACCCGCCGGGCTCGCGTGGTCAAGGTTTATCAGAACCCGCACACTGGCGAACTGATTGAAACCAAGGGCGGCAACCATCGCGGCCTGAAAGCCTGGAAGGAACAATATGGCGCCGCCACCGTTGACTCCTGGCTTCGCGGCTAACATTTGTACCCACAGAAAAGCCCTGCCAATGCAGGGCTTTTCTGTGGTGTCATTTAAATCCGCGTAAAGGTAGCGCACGCTTACCTAACTGCCGATCAACTTTGTGCTTAATCCGTTTGGGTATCTAAAATTTTTTCTTGTGTCGAGACCGCACACCGGATTACTAAAGTTTCAAGCTGTTACGCGCTGCCTCTACTTCCCCCATGCTCGCCTTGTAAGCCTCGGCCTGTCCGGCGTAAGAAAGAACATAGGCTTTATCGGCATCCATCGCGGCGACCAATGTTTGTGAAAGCACATGCCTGCCGTTCTGCGTGATAGTGCAGGTTGTCTCAAGCGCCGCCAATCGACTCAACGTAGTGGAGTGGATGCGTGTGCAAACACTTTGATAACCGCTCGCAAAAAAGTCCTTCTGCACCGACTTGCGCATTTCCAGCAGTACACCTTCCAGGTTTACCTGGTGATTGCTTTCGACCTGACTCATCGTCAGCTCCATCACCATGACCGGCGCGCCGCCCTGATCATTTTTCACTGCTCGCTGGCGGCTCACACCGACATCGACTTCGGGAACGGCTTCAACCTGCCAGCCTTGTGGCCACGTCACGACGGGGGCTTCAGCGAACGCAAGGCTAACGCCCGACAGCAAAGCTAACAGAACGAATAACGAATGACCGAATCGAAACATTGCACTCAGTACTCACAAATTGATCAACAAAGTCTGAGCCCGGACCGCCCGGTCAGGCAATAGCTGAGCGTTTGCGTTTGGCGATGTCAGAGCCCTTGCGTATCATTGTCGCCATTCGTTAGCCCACATATTTTCCGGAGGGTCCATGAGCCTGCACGAATTGAACAGCTTCCCGGGCGTCACCGCCCAACCAGACACCGCCACCCAGAAGTTCGTCTTCAATCACACCATGCTGCGGGTCAAGGACATCACCAAATCCCTGGATTTCTATACGCGCATCCTGGGCTTCACCCTGGTAGAAAAACGTGACTTCCCGGAAGCCGAGTTCAGCCTGTACTTTCTGGCGCTGGTCGATAAAAGCCAGATTCCCGCTGACACCGCTGCACGTACCGAATGGATGAAGTCGATTCCGGGCATTCTGGAGCTGACCCACAACCACGGCACCGAAAACGACCCGGACTTTGCCTACCACAACGGCAATACCGATCCGCGCGGTTTCGGCCACATCTGCATCTCGGTGCCGGACATCGTCGCCGCGTGCGAGCGTTTTGAAGCACTGGGCTGCGACTTCCAGAAACGCCTGAGCGACGGCCGCATGAAGAGCCTGGCGTTCATCAAGGATCCGGATGCCTACTGGGTCGAGATCATCCAGCCAGCGCCGCTCTAAATCAAAATCAAAAGATCGCAGCCTTCGGCAGCTCCTACAAGAACGAGGTTTGCATTGACTTGAAATGCTTTTCTCCCGTAGTAGCTGCCGCAGGCTGCAATCTTTTTCAACACACACAAAAACCCCATGATCACTCATGGGGTTTGTGTTTTCAGCGCCGCCTTTTATGCCGGGGCCGAAGTCCGGATCAGATGATCAAATGCGCTGAGCGAAGCCTTGGCACCCTCACCTACCGCGATCACGATCTGCTTGTACGGCACAGTCGTCACGTCACCTGCTGCGAACACGCCCGGCACCGACGTTTCACCACGCGCATCGACAATGATCTCGCCACGAGATGACAGCTCGATGGTGCCTTTGAGCCAATCGGTATTGGGCAGCAAACCGATTTGCACGAAGATCCCTTCCAGTTCCACGGTGTGCTGTTCGTCCGTCTGGCGATCCTTATAGCGCAATCCGTTGACCTTCTGACCGTCGCCAGTCACTTCAGTGGTTTGCGCACGGGTGATCACGGTGACGTTCGGCAGGCTGTGCAACTTGCGCTGCAATACGGCATCGGCACGCAACTGCACGTCGAACTCCAGCAGCGTGACGTGCGACACGATACCGGCCAGGTCGATAGCCGCCTCGACGCCGGAGTTGCCACCGCCGATCACCGCCACTCGCTTGCCTTTGAACAGCGGACCGTCGCAGTGCGGGCAGTACGCCACGCCCTTGTTGCGGTATTGTTGCTCACCGGGGACGTTCATTTCACGCCACCGTGCACCGGTCGCGAGGATCACGGTTCTGGCCTTGAGCTTCGCCCCACTGGCGAAGTGGACTTCATGCAGCTCGCCCTCTTTACCCGTGATCAATTTGTCTGCGCGCTGCAGGTTCATGATGTCCACGTCGTACTGCTTAACGTGTTCTTCCAGCGCCACGGCCAGTTTCGGCCCTTCGGTTTCCTGCACGGAGATGAAGTTTTCGATGGCCATGGTGTCGAGCACCTGACCACCAAAACGCTCTGCCGCGACGCCGGTGCGAATGCCTTTACGCGCTGCATAGATCGCGGCCGATGCACCCGCCGGGCCACCGCCGACTACCAGCACGTCAAAGGCTTCCTTGGCGCTGATCTTCTCGGCCTGACGCTCGATGCCGCTGGTGTCGATCTTGGCGAGAATTTCTTCCAGGCCCATGCGGCCCTGACCGAAGTTCACACCGTTGAGGTAGATGCTCGGGACCGCCATGATCTGGCGCTCATCGACTTCAGCCTGGAACAACGCACCGTCGATAGCAACGTGGCGGATGTTCGGGTTCAACACGGCCATCAGGTTCAGTGCCTGGACCACGTCCGGGCAGTTCTGGCAGGACAGCGAAAAGTAAGTCTCGAAGGTGAACTCGCCTTTGAGCGAGCGAATCTGTTCGATCACTTCAGCACTGGCTTTCGAAGGGTGGCCACCGACTTGCAGCAGCGCCAACACCAACGAAGTGAATTCGTGGCCCATCGGGAGGCCGGCGAAACGCAGGCTGATATCGGCGCCCGGGCGATTGATCGAAAACGACGGCTTACGCGCATCATCGCCGTTGTCGAGCAAGGTAATCAGGGTGGAAAGACTGGCAACGTCTTTCAAGAGTTCGAGCATTTCCTGGGATTTCGCACCGTCGTCGAGGGAAGCAACGATCTCGATCGGCTGGGTGACCCGTTCCAGGTACGATTTCAACTGGGCTTTAAGATTGGTGTCCAACATACGGGCGATTTCCTTGAATTCTTGAGACAAAAAAACGCCCGAGCGAATCTCGCCCGGGCGTTTTTGTTGGGCGGTGCAGCTTGCTTAGAAGGTGCGGATGTCCGCCCTGATGAAGCGCGTCACAGACTTAGATCTTGCCGACCAGGTCCAGGGACGGAGCCAGAGTGGCCTCGCCTTCTTTCCACTTGGCCGGGCAAACCTGGCCTGGGTGGGCAGCGACGTACTGGGCAGCCTTGATTTTGCGCAGCAGCTCGGAAGCGTCACGGCCTACACCGCCATCGTTCAGTTCAACGATCTTGATCTGGCCTTCAGGGTTGATCACGAAGGTGCCGCGGTCAGCCAGGCCAGCTTCTTCGATCAGTACGTCGAAGTTGCGGGAGATGGCGTGGGTCGGGTCGCCGATCATGGTGTACTGGATCTTGCCGATGGCTGGCGAAGTGTTGTGCCAGGCAGCGTGGGCAAAGTGGGTGTCAGTGGAAACGCTGTAGATCTCGACGCCCAGCTTCTGGAATGCGTCGTAGTTGTCAGCCAGGTCTTCGAGCTCGGTTGGGCAAACGAAGGTGAAGTCGGCTGGGTAGAAGAACACCACCGACCACTTGCCTTTCAGGTCAGCGTCCGAGACTTTTACGAAGTCGCCGTTTTTGAAGGCGTCAGCTTTGAAAGGTTTAACTTGGCTGTTGATGATAGGCATCGTTGACTCTCCGTCAGGGTTAAGAAGTTGATGGAAAGAACTTTACCTATCCAATCGCTCGATAGCTCATTGGCAAATCTGATGCTGCTGATTGGCTTTGGCTATTAGCCACCGGAATTAATAGAAGAAAACTGAATTTACAGTGCGATTGGTGTTTCCAGGCGCGTCATGCCTAGAAACGGGCTGGTCTCGATGTAGCGCATCGCGGACTTCATGTCCTTCCAGCCCACGTAGCTCATCAGCGACTTCAAGTCCCATCCACTTTGATGCGCCCACGTGGCGAAACCACGGCGCAGCGAGTGGCTGGTGTAATGCTGGGCGCAGATACCCGCGCGCTCCAACGCCTGACGCAACAATGGAATCACGCTGTTGGCGTGCAAACCTTCTTCAGCTAAATGCCCCCAACGGTCGACGCCGCGGAAAACGGGTCCGCGTACCAGCGCCGCTTCAGTGATCCAGTCGATATAGGCCTGCACCGGGCACAATCGCTGCAATGCCGGGGTTTGGTAGGTTTTGCCGAGATTGTCGCGATCACTCTTGCTACGCGGCAGATACAGCGTGATACCGGCGGCGGCGCTGGCCTGCACGTGTTCAATTTGGAGCCGACACAACTCATCACTGCGAAAGCCGCGCCAGAAACCCAGCAGGATCAATGCTGTATCCCGTTTGGCGCGCAACAGAGCAGGACGGTCATTTTTGGCTTTCGCTGTTTGCGCTTCCTGCGCCAGCCATGTCACCACTTGTTCCAGATGGCGAAGCTGCAAAGGCTCGGCCTGTTTCTCCTGGGCCGGGTGCAGCGCCCGTATGCCTTTAAACACCTTGCGTACCACCGGCGCTTTGGTTGGATCGGCAAAGCCCTGGCTGTTGTGCCACTGCGCCAACGCCGACAAGCGCAGCTTCAAGGTGTTGATCGACAACACCCCGGCGTGGGCAACCAGATAACGCGCCACGCTATCGCTTGTCGCCGGCAAAAAACCGCCCCACACCACCTCGAAGTGCTCGATGGCCGCCCGATAGCTGCGCCGGGTGTTGTCGCGTGTCGCGGCTTGCAGGTAACGCTCGATATCACTCATTCAAATCACCTTCACCACCTGCAGGAGCGAGCATGCTCGCGAGGGATGTTAACGATGACGCTCGCTGCCTGGCTGTGCGGAGCTCTCTGGTTTTTCGCAAGCGCGCTCGCTCCTACAGGGGTTTTGTGTACCGAAATTGCGCCACTGATGCTGAAAACCAGCCTTCATACGGGGTAATACCAGTATATCCCGTGTTAATAACATTCAGCATTTAACTTTTTATTATGAATGGTACAATGTGTAATGTAGTGGTATGTACCACAGCAATAAATCGTAGGAGATCTCATGGCTCGTGGCGGCGTAAATAAAGTGGTAGTGCAGGCTGCCCGGTTGGCGATCCTTGCTCGAGGGGAAAACCCCAGCATTGATGCTGTGCGAATCGAGATGGGCAACACGGGCTCGAAAACCACGATCCATCGCTACCTCAAAGAGCTGGACGACCGGGTCGAAAACACTGAAGAAACGTCGGAACCGATTGACGATGAACTGTTGGCGCTGGTCGCGCGACTGGCGCAACGGCTCAAGCAGCAGGCGCAAGAGCCTGTCGACCAGGCCCGCGAACAGTTCGAGCAGCAACGCAAAGCGCTGGAGATTCAGCTGACCGAGGCGCAAGACAACAACACCGAATTGCAGCAGCAATACGAATTTCAAAGCCTGGCGCTGACCCAGGACTCCGAGGCCCTGCAAGAAACCCGTGCCATGCTGCAAGCGGAGCAATCGCGCAACGCCGGCCTGAACCAGGCGCTGACCGATTTCGAATTGCGCCTGCAAGACAAGGACGAGCAGATCCGCTCCCTTGAAGAGAAGCACCTGCACGCTCGCGAGGCGCTGGAGCACTATCGCAACGCGGTGAAGGAACAGCGCGAGCAAGAACTGAGTCGCCACGAAGGCCAGGTGCAACAACTTCAGGTGGAATTGCGTCAGGCGCAGCAGAGCGCGCTTGTCCGTCAGGACGAAATCACCCAGCTGCACCGAGACAACGAGCGCTTGCTGACTGAGAACCGCGGCACGCTGCGGGAGCTGAGCCTGATGCAGGAGCAGCTCAAGCAAAGCAATACCCGTCAGGATCAACTGCTGGAGCAGACAACCCGCGTAGACAGCGAGCGCACCCTCCTCCAGGAACGCTTGCGCATCGCCCTGCTGGAAAGTCAGGCGCTCAAACAGAATGTCGATGAGCAGTCGCAGATCAACAAATCATTGGAATTGGAATTGACCAAAGCCCAGGCAGACCTGGAGGAAAGCGTGCGTCTGGCGGCCGTCGTTACGACGGCGCCAGACTCAGCCAAAGACGATTAACCGGTGACCGGCGTACGCATGGTGACGAACTCTTCGGCGGCCGTCGGGTGCACGCCGATGGTTTCGTCGAAGTCGCGCTTGGTCGCGCCCGCCTTCAAGGCAATCGCCAGGCCCTGAACGATCTCCCCGGCCTCCGGGCCGACCATGTGGCAACCCAGCACCTTGTCGGTTTTGGCATCCACCACCAGTTTCATCAAGGTGCGCTCCTGACATTCGGTCAAGGTCAGCTTCATCGGGCGGAAGCGGCTCTCGAAAGTCTGCACCTCATGGCCAGCTTCGCGAGCCTCCTCTTCGGTCAAACCGACGGTGCCGATATTCGGCAAGCTGAACACCGCCGTCGGGATCATCTTGTAATCCACCGGACGATATTGCTCAGGCTTGAACAGGCGGCGCGCAACGGCCATGCCTTCAGCCAGCGCCACCGGTGTCAGCTGCACACGACCGATGACATCGCCCAAGGCCAGGATCGACGGCTCGGCGGTCTGATACAAATCATCGACCTCAACAAAGCCCTTCTTGTCGAGTTTGACCCTGGTGTTTTCCAAGCCAAGGTTGTCGAGCATCGGACGCCGACCGGTCGCATAGAACACACAATCGGCTTCCAATTGACGTCCATCCTTGAGCGTAACTTTCAGGCTGCCATCGACCTGCTTGTCGATGCGCTCGATGTCCGCGTTGAATTGCAGGTCCATTCCACGCTTGGTCAGCTCTTCCTGCAAATGCTTGCGTACGGAACCGTCGAAACCGCGCAGGAACAACTCACCACGATACAACAGCGTGGTCTGCGCGCCCAAGCCATGGAAAATCCCGGCAAACTCGACAGCGATGTAACCACCGCCAACCACAAGAACTCGCTTTGGCAGCTCCTTGAGGAAGAACGCCTGATTGGAACTGATCGCGTGTTCATGCCCCGGAATCTCCGGGATCTGCGGCCAGCCGCCCGTGGCGATCAGGATATTTTTAGCGGTAAAACGCTCGCCATTCACCTCGACTTGATGCGGATCGATGATTTTCGCGTGTCCCTCATGCAACAACACACCGCTATTGACCAGCAGATTGCGATAAATGCCGTTCAGGCGATTGATCTCGCGGTCCTTGTTGGCGATAAGCGTCGCCCAATCGAACTGCGTTTCATCCAGCGTCCAGCCAAAACCAGACGCCTGCTCGAAGTCTTCGGCGAAATGCGCGCCATACACCAGCAGCTTCTTCGGCACACAGCCGACGTTCACACAGGTCCCGCCCAAATAACGGCTCTCGGCCACCGCCACTTTCGCGCCAAACCCGGCCGCAAACCGCGCCGCCCGCACACCGCCGGAACCGGCACCAATCACATAAAGGTCAAAATCGTAGGCCATTTTCAATCTCCTCGGCAGGCCGACAGCATATCACTCGACCCACTTGCCGCCACAAGGCGGCACCCGATAGCCCCTCACGCCTCAGCGTCATGTGCACACACTCGGCAACGTATTAAAAAGGCCGCTCAGAGCCAAGCCTTGGCCTGCCCTGAGCGGAATCCACTGATGCGCGCCGCAGAACGAGCGGCCTTGAGGATTCGTCGTCACGCCAGCTCTCGCTCTTGCTGGGTAGCGAGTTCAGCCTCGCGTTTGGCGATGGCGGCTTCGAGTTTCGGGGAGGGTTTGGCCCATTGTTCCGGGGGGAGTGGTTTGGACCATTCAATGATGTCGGGATAAGGCAGATCAGGCGGATGTGAAAGCTTCAAATTCTGAACTTTCTCCGCCAGGTACGTCCCCAAAATCGTAATGCAGAATATCCCCCATAAAACACCTATGAGGTCCCCCTTGCGCAGGTCAGAAATGATCGAACCGATTTGCGTTTCTTCGTAGGGTGCAATTCCTACTCGGCTATCAGGTACAGCCTCCGACCCTACTTCCATGTAGCTGCGCATGCACTCCCACAACGCCATCGCCGTGGTGCCGCCGCCGCAGTTGAAGCCCAGCGAAAAGTGCTTGTTGTCTTCCTCGGCGTGGGGATCGGGATTCTCGAAGCCGATGACCAGCAAGCCCATCGTGTTGCGGCCAGCCTGGCTGACGGAAGAGTGCTGAGTGGCGGCGGCGGTCACGCTTTCCCAGGGGACGAGCCAGTATTCGCCGTTATCGCGTGGGACGCAGACTTCGCGGCGTTGGCGGTTGAAGCGCACAGGGAGCGGTACTTCGCGGAATAGGGCCTGGATCAAGAGAACGGTAGGCACACCAATAATGATGGTGGTCATCACCGCAAAAAGGTGCATTTCATCGTGATCATTTCTGAACAGATAACCCATAAATGCAAACAGTACCACCATCGGCCAGAGCACCATCACCGCTGAACCAATGCTGTAGTTGCCGACATCCAGAAACACCTCATTCTTGCGCCAAATGATGTTGAGCACATCACACGGCTTTTCTCCCGTAGGGATGGGCAGCGGCGCCAAATAATCATTGCGCGACAACAGCCGTTGTTTTGTGGTGCCTGCCTCGGGCGTGCTCATGGTTTGTCCTTGGGTTGCAGGTAAGAGGCACCGGGATGATCTTCGCCGAGCCGGTAGCGCGGGACACGATCCAGCTCAGGTGTCGGGTCGTTCCGCAGCGCGATCACGCCGGTGCTGTCGCTCAAGGTAAAGGCCAGCCTTGCTTCGCCACCGATGAAGGTCGGGGCACCAAGCATGGCGAGGAGTGGCGTGCGATAGCGCAACCGCAGGGAAACGGTGCTGGGCAACCGGCCTTGAGGATTTGTCGTCACGCCAGCTCTCGCTCTTGCTGGCTAGCGAGTTCAGCCTCGCGTTTGGCGATGGCGGCTTCCAGTTCCGGGGAGCGTTTGGCCCATTGTTCCGGGGGGAGTGGTTTGGACCATTCGATGATGTCGGGGTGGATCAGGTCCGGCGGCGGGTTTAGCTTCCAACGTTCCAGCACGTCGATCAGTAAGGTATTGAAGATAAAAATTCCGCAGAATCCCTCCCACAAGGCAGTTACCAGCCAACCCCTGAGCTTCGCGGCCTTTACCAGATCATCCAGATAGGTTGCCCAAATCCCTTTCGAGCGGTCGAAACGTGCTGTCTGATCCTCGACAACGTCCGGCCCGATCTCCATGTAGCTGCGCATGCACTCCCACAACGCCATCGCCGTGGTGCCGCCGCCGCAGTGGAAGCCCAGCGAAAAGTGCTTGTTGTCTTCCTCGGCGTGGGGATCCGGATTCTCGAAGCCGATGACCAGCAAGCCCATCGTGTTGCGGCCAGCCTGGCTGACGGAAGAGTGCTGTGTGGCGGCGGCGGTCACGCTTTCCCAGGGGACGAGCCAGTATTCGCCGTTATCGCGTGGGACGCAGACTTCGCGGCGTTGGCGGTTGAAGCGTATGGGTAAGGGGACTTCGCGGAAGAGGCCTTGGATTACCAAACAGATAGGAATGCCCATAATAACTGCGCCCAATATCAAAATCTCTTGACTGAATTCAATGTCGAGATTTCGAGTAAAAAAAGACATGGCTAAAAACAGCATCACCCCCGGCCAAATGGTCATCACCGCCGAACCGATGCTGTAGTTGCCGACATCCAGAAACACCTCGTTCTTGCGCCAGATGATGTTGAGCACATCACACGGCTTTTCTCCGGTAGGGATGGGCAGCGGCGCCAAATAATCATTGCGCGACAACAGCCGTTTTTTTGTGGTGCCTGCCTCGGGCGTGCTCATGGTTTGTCCTTGGGTTGCAGGTAAGAGGCGCCGGGATGATCCTCGCCGAGCCGGTAGCGCGGGACACGATCCAGCTCAGGCGTCGGGTCGTTCCGCAGCGCGATCACGCCGGTGCTGTCGCTCAAGGTAAAGGCCAGCCCTGCTTCGCCACCGATGAAGGTCGGGGCGCCGAGCATGGCGAGGAGTGGCGTGCGATAGCGCAACCGCAGGGAAACGCTGCTGGGGGTTGTGCCCAAGACATCGCGTAGCGCCTTGAAGGGACCACTCAGGCGCAGACCCTGACCGTCCTTGAACGGTATCCACTCGCAAACGCTGCTGACCAGCCAGTGCGGCGTCATGTCCCGCCAGGGACGCGGCGGCTTGAAATGTTGGTTGGGGCTGTTCTTGATCAGATGGCGGTA